>NZ_JBXANI010000023.1:0-159512 GCF_058801495.1 Cupriavidus sp. GW822-FHT03E04 | reverse complement strand
TTCCCATCTTCCCCATGACTGCATCTCCATGTTCAGTTTAGGAAGAATAGGTCTTTCTTTGTTTTGTCTCCACCCTCTTAGGCCCTTGTGCTGATCGCCGACGCAATCAAGCATCGCATTGCCGATTACGACGGCGTGGTTACGAAGGCGGCAAAAGCGATCGGGCTGACAGAGGTTACCGTTTTGGGGGCGCTCGGTTTGGACCTGTCTGTCACCGGCCTACCATCGGGGGTCACGCTGACGCAGGCGCTCGAGGCGCTGCACGAGACAGCCAGGAAGCCGGTCCTGCTGATCGTGGATGAGGCGCGGCACGCTCTCACCACCGCGCCGGGGCTGGAGGCCATGTTTGGCCTGAAGGCCGCTCGCGATGCTATGAACCTGTCCGGAGCGGCTCCCAATCTGATGCTCGCGTTCACGGGCTCCAGCCGCGACAAACTCGATCACCTTGTGATGAATGCGAGGATGCCGTTCTATGGCTCACGCGTGACGCCCTTCCCCCTACTGGATCGCGAGTTCACCGACGAATACACGGCGAGCGTGAACCGTGTGCTCGCCGCCGACAATCAGTTGGACCCAGCCGCTGTCTACGAGGCCTTCGAGATGCTCGTGCATCGTCCCGAATTGCTCCGCAGCCTGATCGGCGAGATAGCACTCGCGCAGAACTCCCAGAACCTCAGCGAGCGGCTCAGGGATGATGCACATCTGGTCCAGGACCGGGTCTGGCAGGATGTCGAAAGCGACTACGATTCCCTAACGGAATGCGAGCATCGTTCGCGATGGACACGCATGACCGACTGTGTCCACGAGAGGAGCGTGGACACAGCGACTCAGTTGACCGAACCCGTTACAAGGTGGCTAATCCGCCGGCATCCGCTGGAATTCAAACGCTCAGTGGTCGAGCAGACATTCAAGCCAGGTGCCTCAGTTGCACGTGTCGCCCGTGACCACAAGGTGAACGCCAACCAGGTATGGGCATGGCTCCGGTTGTATGAGCCCGCGCGCAACGGCACGCCTACCGCCGACAACCCCGCCTATCTGCCGGCGCGCGCGATCCCCACACCAACGGCGCCGTGCCCCGTGTGCGACAAGGCCAGCTCCGTGGTGCCGGTTTTGTCATTGAAGCAGTCCCCGGCGGTCCAGAGCCTGCCCCGCCGCCATCAGATCGCCGACGGATGCTGCGCCAGCGGCGTGACCTGGACGGTCATGTAGGGAAACAGCGGCAGCGACGACAGCAGCGCGTGCAGTTCATCGTTGCTCTCCACATCGAAGATGCTGACGTTGGCGTAGTGGCCCACGACGCGCCACAGGTGAGGCCACTTCCCGGATTTCTGGATCTCGATGGCCCGCGCCTTCTCCGCGGTCTTGATGGCGTCGGCCCGCTCGGCCGGCAGGGAGTCGGGGATTTTCACGTCCATCTGTACGTGGTAAAGCATGGTGTCTCCTTGAAGGGTTGGTTGTAGGGTGGGCCCGACCGTGCGGTGCGCCGGCCGGGGCCCGCCCGGTAGTGGATAGCTGGGGCCGGTCCAGCTCAGCCCGCGCCGTCGCCGACCGTCTCGGTGCGGAAGGGCTTGAGCCGGCCGATGAAGGTCTTGCCGTGCTCGAACCAAATCTTGCGGGTGTCGGAAGCCATATAGGTGGCGTAGGCCGCTTCGTTCTCGAACCAGCATTCGCCGATGGCATCGACGTGGCCGATGCTAGGCCCGATGATCCTGCCCGACGACGTTGTTTAGGTATTTGACCTGCCGAATGAGGATGGGTGTCTCCCGTTCGGAGTTGATGCCATGTAGCGTGGCCAGGTTGGCCGTGCTGCCATCGATGATCACCGTATCGGGGGCACCGCTCTGGTCAATCGCCTTGTCGAAGAAGCGCCGCGCGGCGGCGTGGTCCCGATTGGCACGCAACAGAAAGTCCACGGTATTGCCATGCTTGTCTACCGCGCGATAGAGGTACTTCCATTGGCCCCGCACGAGGATATACGTTTCGTCCATGCGCCAACTTTTGCCCAATGGCCGCTTGCGCAGGCGGCACACCTTGTGCAGTGCCGGCAGTAGTTTGATCGTCCAGCGGTGCACGGTGGAATGATCCCCTGCGATGCCGCGCTCGGCCATCATCTGCTCAAGGTGGCGAAGACTGAGTCGGTGGGCCACATACTAGCGCACGCAAGTCAGCATGACCTCCAGCGGATAGTGCAGGCGCTTCAAGACCATCGCGACTTCCCAATTCATTGCCCGGCGTGGATCGCCCGCAGCAGCCAATCCGGCAGCGGCGCGACGCAGCGGCTTCCGCTTGCGCGCGCTCGGCCCGCCGCAGCGCCGCGCCCGGTTCGCCCCGCAGGCTGCCCTGCACCACCTGACCATCCACTAGCGCCCGCTGCGCCTCCCCCAACTGCTGATTAAGCATGTCGCGCTCGGCCTGCAGCCGCGCCTGTTCCTCGGCGCCGGCAACGGCGGCGTCCTGCGCGCGCCTGCACTGTCGCCAGTTCGGTGTGCAGGTCCGCCACCGCCTGCTCGCCCTTCTGGCGCAGCGTGCGCTCCTGGTCGATCTCGCGCAGGTGGCACTGGCCCGCTCCTGCGCCGCCGCCACCTGCTCGCGCGTGCGTTTCCAGCCCCGTCGAGAATTGGGTACGCAGCTCCTGCAACTGTCGCTCGAGCGCCTCGACCTGGCGTACGCCCTCCTCGTGGCACGCCCGCACGCTGGGCTGCGTCGAAGTCCGCCTCTACGGCGGCTTTCTCCTGCTCGGCCACGACCAACGCGGCCCGTGCCAGATCGACTGCACGGCGTCGGCGGCGATCGCCTTGAGCGCGTCCGGCAACTCGGGATGGTCGATGGTCACGCACATCTTGCCGCGCAGGTCCGCCCAGAACTGCGCCAGCACCTCCGTGGGCGTGCCGATGCTGCCCTTGCGCACCAGGCCGTAGAGCTTGTTGGCGGTGGGCGTGATCCCGTAGCGGAAGAACAGCAAGCCACAGACCTCGCGGTAGAGCGCGCGCGTCTCGGGGAACTGTGCACGCAGGGTTCCCACGTCGGCGGCGAGCGTGGCCTGCAGGGCGGCGCCGGGAGACGTGGATTCAGGGCTGGCAGTCATGCGGAACAAACCGCGCATCGCCCGCCGATAGAAAGCGCCATAGTAGGTTCACCAACCGCGGATGACCGAATTGGATTGCTCCGCAAGCTCAGCCAACGTCGCTGGACTTCGGCGCGACCACTGCCCCCCCCGCACTACCGCACGCATCCGCTTGAGCGCCTCGCCGCTTACCGCCGGCAGGAAACTGGTAAAGCGCCGGCCCTGCTGGCTCTGCGCTTCCCTGGGCCGGAACGTAAAGCCCAGAAACGTAAACTGCACGTTCGGATACGCCTTCTACGGTTGCTGTCCTTGCAGTACACGATCTTCGACTTCTCCGGATGCATGGTCAGCCCACATTCGCCCAGTCGTGAAGCAATGGCTTGCATCACGGCCCTCGCCTGTGCCTCCGTGCGGCAGTGAACCACCGCATCATCGGCGTAGCGTGCAAAGGGACATTGCGGATCAGGGCGAGCGTGTTGCGCTCGATCTCAGCCCAGACAGATCGTCCGAGATCCCCCAATGTCCGGTCGGCGGGAATCAGAATCCTTCGTTCATACAGCCAACAGTTCGCGTGCTGGAGCAGTTCGTCGAGCGTGAGCGATTCCGTGGCATCCTGGTGCATCCATGCCATGCTTCGAGGTCTGCCCTCTGGTCCGGGCCGATTGACTTCAAGCCCAAATACCCGCAGGCCCAGATCAGGTGGTCGTAGAGCGTCTTTCCGAAAGCGCTCAATGATCGCCGCGACGTCGCTGTCGGTCAGCGCGAAATACAGTTCCACATCGAATTCCAACAGCCGCATCGGCAACCGGTCACTTCCCACATAGCGAAATCCCAAGCCCGGCATCTCTTGCCCCCATCGAGATGGCACGATCCGAATCGCGGGCGGCTATGTTGCGCCCTCCTCTCATTCGCAGCGGCCAACAGGTGTGGGCTTGTCGGAAAGTGTTGTCGACAAAGGCTTTCGGGGAAACCGCCAGATTTTGCACGAAAAGTACGATTACCCCCTTTAGCGCGTCCGGGAGACCGCGCCAAACCGGGGGTGACTAAGCAGTAAGGCGGTGGTCTACCTCTCCGGCGATCGAGGGATACCATCGTTCAACATACGACCGTAGCTGGCGCGCATTTGAGGTGGCTCATTGGCCTCTCAGCGCTTGCCCGGTCGTTTGCCCCCGTTTTGGCGCGCTCTCCAACTACGACATGACGAAATGCACTATTATAAGCATCAACCGATGCTATAATTTGTGCCGATACTTTCGGAGGTTCCCATGCGTACGACTATTGCGCTTGATGACGACTTGATCGCCAAGGCTCAAGCCTATACGGGCCTGGAGGAAAAAACGGCACTTGTGCGCGAAGCACTAAAGGCCTTGATCCAGCGTGAAGCCGCGAAACGACTCGCGAATCTTGGCGGTAGCCAACCGGGCATCAAGGGGGCGCCGCGTCGCCGGCAGGTCGTCGAATGATTCTTGTCGACACGTCGGTCTGGATTGACCACATCAACGCTTCTGATCCTATGCTGATTAGCCTGCTTGCCGAGGAGCGTGTGCTGGCTCATCCATATGTGATAGGCGAGATTTCGCTCGGTAGTCTGCGTGACCGTGACGTCGTGCTTGGCGCGTTGCTCGATCTGCCGCGCGCGCTAGTTGCAACGCCGGAGGAGACCTTTTATCTGATCGAGCGCGAAGGTTTGTTCAATCGTGGAATCGGATATGTCGACACGTCACTGTTGGCGTCCGCGCGCCTACAACCAGGCATCACCATCTGGACGCGCGACAAGCGATTGAAGAAAGTTGCCGATGAACTCAATCTTGGCGCGGTGCTCGCGCACTAGATAACGGAAAGGTGATCGCCGTGATGGAGTAGCTGGCGCCCCAGCAGACGGGTGTGCGGCAGTGATCGACTAGAAAGGACGAACGATGAGCCTGCAGATTTCATCTGCGCCGCTTGATGCCGCCTCCAAGGCGATTCTTGCCAAGTTGGTTAGCAACGGCTGGAACAAGGCTGGTGTTCAATATGTTACGGACGAGAACGTCGTTTCGGCGGCCGAGTTTGCATACCTGCTGAAGCACGGCGCGGTAGAGCTGCGTACTGAGAATGGGGTGATGTTCGCTCCCATTCTCAACAGGTATGCCAAGCCGGCATTTGGTCCTGAGGTTTGAAAGATTGGATTCCAACTGAACATCGATCTCATGTAGGAAAAGCATGAAAATTCTTGCACATAGCCATACGTCTATTGTGGACCAGGCAGCCGGCGCCGTGGTACGCAGCGCGACCAACCACACGGTCGGCGCTCTGATGCGTGGTCACGGTTTGGTAGGCGTCATTGTCATCGCCATCGTGCTCATTTTGGGCGTTTGGGCCGTCAAGCAGCTGTTTTGAAGCGGAATAACAATGTCAGAGGGATTTCACGTACACGGTGCCCACGACCACGCGATTGAGCACGCGGCGGAAATCGGTCATGCCGACAGTTTTTCGGGACGTATTGCGGTGATGACAGCGATCCTGTCGACGGCTGGCGCGGTTTTCGGCTATCAGGGCGGGGCGAGCCAAAACGAAGCGCTGCTTCTGAAGAATGAGGCCGCTATTCACAAGACCGAAGCAGCCAACCAATGGGCCTACTACCAAGCGAAGGGACAGAAGCAAGCGATTGCTGAACTGATGGCACAGCTGCCCGGCGTGGATCAAGCCGCCGCCAATCGGGAGGCGCTGCGCTACGGGGCGGAGAAGGAGCAAATCCGGCAGAAGGCAGAGGCGCAAGAGCGAGCGGCTAGGGACGCTGACGAGGCCAGTGAGAATGCTGTCCACCATCATCACCGCTGGGCACAAGCCGTCGTAGCAGTTCAGGTTTCTATAGCCTTGGCGGCAATCACGCTGCTCACGCGGCGCCGATGGTTGCAGGTGGCATCGTACGGGGTAGGTGCGATTGGCGGTGTGCTGGCTGTCCTTTCAATGCTCCACATCTAGGAAAAAGATGAAAGCGACAAGCAAACAGCGCGGCTGGATTGTCCGCAGCGGAGACGGCTATCTCTGCCCAAAGGATGGCGACGTTGGCTACACGGCTAACTTGGTCGATGCGGGCACGTTCGACACCGAAGAGGAAGCCAAGGACGCCGGCCGCGATCACTGCGATCCCGGATTTGTGGTGATCCGTGACCCGCGCTAACGAAACGGACAGAAAGATGCCCGGCCTGATCATTCTCGTCGACATGGAGAACATCCAGCAGCTCGTACCGGCTGCGGTGCCTGGGGGAGCCCGCCTGATTGTCTTCGCCGGCGCCAGCCAAAAGTCCATTTCTCTGGATCTGGTGATCGCAGGCCAGGCACTTGAGCCGCCGGCACAATGGATCCGAGCCAGCGGCAGCGGTCGCAATGCACTGGATTTCCACATCGCTTTCGAGCTGGGACGACTTGCCGAGCGTGGCGAGCGCGGCCCCGTTTTCGTCCTGTCGAAGGACAAGGGTTACGACCCGCTCATTGTTCATATCGCCAGCGGCGGCATGCCTTGCAAGCGGATTGAATCGCTTTCGGAAGTACCACCGCCTGCGAAGACGAAGAACAGTGTTTCCGTGCAAGCCTCTGATGGCATTGATATTGGCGCGGCCTTCGCCGCGACTATCAAGGTACGCGAGATCTTGGGCCGGTCACCAAAGACAGCACGGCCGGGCAAGCGCGCGACCTTGGTCAAGCATCTCAAGGCGATGGAGCACTTGAAGCTGAAGGACAAGGATATCTCAGGTGTCATTGACGAGATGCTTGCCACGAAGCTGATTGTAGAGGCCAAGGGCAAGCTCTCTTACAATTTCTGATCAAAGAAGGCATCTGCGAAAAATGCGCTGCCCGCTGGCGTAGCGAAGGTGCTCAAGCGCCTGCACTATCCGCTGGACGTAACCGGCCACATACGTGCCGATCGTGATTCCGGAGTTAAATGGAACCAGGGCTGGCGCGCGGGATGGACCGTTAGCGTCACACACAGAGCGTGAACGGCAGACTGCTTAAGTTTGCTGCGAGCTCAGGACTCCATACACCGCCGGGCGCGCGTCGCCTCGTCAGAATCCGCAGCCTCTTCGGAAATATGCTGATTCTGCAGCCGGCTGTGCATGGCCTCGCATCGGATCAACATCATTGCCGCGGGATCCTCTTCACCGCTGGCACTGCCAGCCTCGGCAGCGACCCGCAGATATACTTGCCGGGAGGCAACGGCGCCGATCACAAGGATGGCGCCGACACCGACGGCTCGGACTGCAATTTGGAGGTATTGCCCCATGGCTAAATTGGACCGTATAGCAGGAGGTGATTAGCAGTGAGACTACACGAGGATGTCTCAGGACGATGCCACGCCGTTGCGGGATTGACACAATCCGGTTCGCCGCGGCGGGTCGGATCGCTCGTTGTGTGATACCGCATGGCAGTACTGAAGAGAATGCCCCGAAAATCGATCACGGCCTTACCGAACGGCCACTACTGGGCCACGCCCCACGCGCCCTTCCCGCTGGACGGTCCAAACGGCCATGAGGAGGTTTTTCCCGGCGCCCAATGCGTCAGCGACGGCAAATGGGTCACCTTCTATAAGGACGGGGAAGAAGTATGGGCGTGCAATGCCGTATATGCTGCCGCCCATTTCGACTTTGCACCGGTTCCCACCAACCGCTCGCCGATGGACAACTGAGGGTCGGACCGTTCCCCAGGCCGTGGAGTACGTTTCGCACCCTACAAACAGTCGAGTCCATTTTTCGCGGACCGGGCGTTAAATTCGGCCCCAATTCAATTGTCTACTCAACGCGGAGACAATGTCCTCGCCCCCTCTCGGCAAACCGGAGTGAACGCCAGCACCGACGACGTCCTCACTGGGCACAATGACCTGCGGATGTTGCGACGGTACCCCCCATCTCGACACCCCTACCCTGTCCGCCCTTGACCGGGCAGTTGGGGTTCAAGCAAGCACTTCCAAACCATGCTTCTGGACGACTTGCAGCAACCTCGCTGCCATCCCGCTAGGCTGCTTCTGCCCGCTCTCCCATTTCTGAATGGTTGATGTACTTGTGTTCAGGTAGCGAGCAAAAATGGGCTGGCTCACTTTGACCGATTTGCGAATCTGAACGATGTCCTTAGCATCGAAATGTGGCGGTTCTTCCAGGCACAGGTCGTCATACTCGCGCATGGTTTTCTTGTCGATGGATTTCGCCTTCAGAAGGCCAGATGCGGCGCTGTGGATCGCCTCAAAGGCGTCGGTCTTGAATCGTTTAGCAGTCATGGCAAATCTCCAGTAGCTCCCCTTGATCGAGCAGTCCAGCGATCTGCGACGCGGAGGCTGCCGCGTAATTCTTGGAAAGCTTCTTGAACCCTTCCAGTTCCTTATCGCTGATGTTTTCCCGGTCCTTCTTCGCGAACAAGTAGGTGAATATCCATCGCTTGCCGACCTTGTTGAGGACAATTGAGCGATGCCTGTTCTTGTTGAGCCGCTTCTTCCAAACGCCGCCGCCTAGATCATCGCCTTGGCTCAGCATCAGTTCCTGTGCAGCCTCACATAATTCAGCATCGTCGATTCTGGCCTTGCTTGCCATCTTGCTGAACCAGGACGTTTTGAAGACACGCTGCGCAGGACTTTTCGTGTAGCGGGCAAGAAATCAGACAAGAAGGTCTAGCACTCGGTGCAACACTTTTCAATAAAGCACACGACAAGTACCGCATACCACACCGCTCCGCGGTCACCTGCTGAGCAAGCGTTACGCAGATCAGGCGCCCAACGTCTGTCGGGAAACACCCTTCGGCGACCAGGCCGTCGAGCGTGAGGGAAAAATTGGCCATGTGGGTTCGGATCCGAATGATGGCCTCAGCCCGCTGGCGCAACTGCTGGGCGGGCGGGCCTGCAGGATTGGAAGCACATCATGCCGCGGTACTACGCGATGGCGGAGCGGATGCTGGGTGTGACCGAAAACCAGCTTCGTGGCGAGGCTGACCTGCGACTCAAGAAGATGGCCGACTTGCAGGGCGTGGGCAACACATTTCACAGCGGCCGCGCACTTCGTGCAGAAACTGGCGCACGAGACCGAGGAAGCCACCAATCTGAGCGTGCTCGACGAGGCCGATGTGGTGTTCGTCTCGCGCATCGTCAGCCGCCATGTTCTGATGCGTAGCTTCCAGGTTGGCTCGCGCATGCCGGCATTCTGTACCGCGCCTGGTCTGGCCATGCTGGCCAACATGCCTGACGGCGCGGTGGAAGACGTTTTGCGCAAGTCGCGGCTGGTGCAGTACACGCGCTTCACCGTGACCGAGCCGAAGCGCTTCCGGGAGCGGCTCGAGCAGGTGCGGCAGCGCGGCTACGCGCATACCGCTGAGGAGTACTGCCTGGGCGCTTATTCCATCGCCGCGACTGTCGTCGACGATGCCGGGGTGGCCCAGGCGGCATATCGCCGTGGCGGGCCCGCGCTGGCAGGCGGAGACCGACGAGAAGCGCTTTGCGGACCTACTGGTGGCCACGGTGGCGTCGATCGCCGGGCAGCACATGCCTGGCTATTGAGGCGGGGCGCCTTGGCCGATGGCCAAAGACGACGCGCGCGTTTGGGGTGGGAACTGCCGGTTCTTCATCCTGGGCAAGCGGGTGTGCGTTCCTCGTGATGATTCGCTCGCGGGCGCGATTTGATTTTGGTTCCACTGTGGATCCCTTCGTGTCGCCTGACCCGCCTAACACGATGCTGATCGACCAGGCCATCACTGCGTAAATGCCGCAGATCAGCATCCTCGATGTGCTAACCGAGACGGAGCAATGGCTGAATCTGCATAAGCTGTTCGGCCCACTGTCCGGCTTCGATGCCAAGCACGACGACCCTCGCAAGCGCGTTATCTGCACGCTGTTCTGCTACGGTTGCAACCTGGGGCCGAGCCAGACGGCCCGGTCCGTCAAGGGGCTGAGTCGCAAGCAAATTGCGTGGCTGAACCTGCGTCACGTCACCGAAGAACGGCTCGACAAAGCCATTGTGAAGATCATCAATGCGTACAATCAGTTCGCGCTACCGAAGTCCTGGGGCAGTGGCAAACGCGCGTCCGCGGATGGCACGAAGTGGAATCTGTATGAGCAGAATCTCCTGTCGGAGTATCACATCCGTTATGGCGGGTACGGCGGGATTGGCTACTACCATGTCTCCGACATGTACATCGCGCTCTTCAGCAACTTCATTCCGTGCGGCGTGCATGAGGCGGTGTACATCCTGGACGGGCTCATCAGAAACGACTCTGATATTCAGCCGGATACCATTCACGGTGACACGCAGGCACAGAGGGGGCCGGTGTTTGGTCTGTCCTACCTGGTGGCATCAACCTGATGCCACCACTAGCGTCCCACTCGCTGAGCGCATTCGCTTCACTCCCAAACGTCCGCCCGCTCGATGTGCAGCTTCTCGGCTGCGCGGGCGAAATGGAGTTCTTCGGCCACGGCCAGGAAACAGCGTAGATGTCGAAGCTCCATTAATTAACCTCAAACGCCCGTCATGAATCTGACGGTCTAGCCGCTGGATCAAACGTTCATCGACGCGGGCCAGACGTAAACCCATAGATGTTCGCGCGCCAAGCGGTGAGGAAACCAATCATCAGTATCAACAGCATTACCCAAGGAAAAGATGTAGCTCCTGCGGACTCAAGCAGTACCCCGCCAATAATCCCGCTGCCGGCGAACGAGAGATTGAACACCGTTACCAGCATGGATTGAGCAACGTCAGCACCGTTACCCGCTGCATCGGCCAATGCGGTTTGCAACAACGTCGGCGCACCGCTAAAGGTCAAACCCCAGATCGCCACACCAACGCATATGACTACAAGTGACGTGCTTCCCAAGCCGAATGCCAGTGAAACCAAGGCAAAAGAACCCAGTCCGGTCAGCACCAGAAGACGCAGCCATCGGTCAACGAGAGAACCGACAAGCCATATGCCGAACATGGCAGACACGCCAAAAATAAGCAGTACGGAGTCCACATTGCCGGCTAGCCCAACCGATGCCAGGAAGGGAGCGATATAGGTATAGAGAATGTAATGCGGAAGAATCCAAGCCATCACGACGAACAGCACAGGTCGCACGCCAGGGGTGGCAAGGACTTGCCTCATTGGCAAACGACCGTCGGCCGTCTGGCCGGGGTAGTCGGGAACCGCCCAGAAAACCCAGCCCATTAACACCAGGGTCATTCCCGACATGATGCCAAAAACGCTGCGCCAGCCGATCATGGTTCCGAGCCAGGCGCTCAACGGTACGCCAACCGATAACGCTAAAGGGATGCCAACCATTGCCACCGCAAGCGCGCGGCCCTGCATGGACACTGGAACCATACGGCGTGCATAGGTTGCCAAGAGACTCCAGGCAAGCCCCGTGGCAAGCCCCACTGCGAACCGCGCAACCAGTGTCAGTACATAGTGCGAGGACGCCGCCGTTATCGCATTGCAAACGAGAAATGCAACCAGCACCAGCAACAGGACATGCCGCCGTTGCCATTTGCTCGTAGCTGCCGTCAACGGGATAGCTGCCAAGCCTGATCCGAGTGCGCAACTCGTCACAAGCTGCCCAGCCCAAGCCTCGGTCACATGAAATCCTTGAGCAATCTGCGGAAGCAAGCCAGCCGGCACAGTCTCGTTCGCCGTGGCAATAAAACTAGCCATCGTCAACGCCAGCAACCCTGGCATGGGAAGCCGGCCAGCCGGCGCCACACATTCGATCCTCTCCACTACCATACCGCTACTCTCGTCCATCATGCCGTCCACCTCTCGCTGTCGCCTTTCAGTCAGGGTTGCAAGGACGCAGTTTGGCTGGTACACATAGATTTGATAATTGGGGCATATTTTGAATCAAATTCAAATCTAAATGAAAGATGGCGACCGATCGACTAGGTGATATGCGTTTGTTCGTAGAGGCGGCGGCACTTGGCAGCCTGTCTGCCGCGGGCCGCAAGCTGGGCTTTTCGCCAGCCGCTGCGAGTGCTCGGCTGACCAAACTGGAAACTGCGCTCCGCACGAAGTTGCTCGATCGCAGTACAAGGCAATTGCGTTTGACAGAAGAGGGCCGGCTATATCGTCGACATTGCTGCATCGCCCTGAGAGCCATTGAGGACGCCGAAGACGCGCTCCATGCGAGTCAGAATGTGGTGCGCGGAAAAGTTCGTATTTCGGCATCAGCCGATTTTGGTCGTCATCAGCTTAATCGATGGCTGGAAGACTTCATCCGTGCGCAGCCAGAATTGAAAGTCGCCCTGACGTTGACCGACTCGCCCTCGGATCTACTGCACGATGACGTAGACTTCGCGGTTCGTTTTGGAAAGCCGGATAACGATTCGCTCATTGCACGTCGGCTAGCGCCAAACTGGCGGGTGTTATGCGCGTCTCCTGAATACCTGGCTAAACACGGTACGCCACGTACTCCGGCAGACTTGGTTACACATCAGTTCGTCATCCTAGTCACGGCTGCCGGCCCACTGAACGAATTTCATTTTGCGTCAGCGGGAAAGCACTGGACTCACACGGTAGCGATGGAAAATGCGTGGGAAACCAATGACGGTGCGTTGGCCCGTGCATGGGCACTGGCAGGATATGGCATTGCCCGCAAGACGATCTGGGATGCGGCTGAGGATATTCGTGCTGGCACACTCAAGGCCCTGTTACCAGATTTGATCGAAAGCGAGCCCGGAATCTATGCTGTATTCCACCAGAATCGGTACATGACTCCCCGCGTGCGGGCGTTATTGGATTTTCTGATAGACCGATTTCAGCACGCATCCGACAATATTCTGGCCGATCTCCCTTCACCAATGACATCCGCAAAGACAGGTTGATGCAAGCGGGCACGCACTTAAATTTTCGGACCACGTTGCCGCCCAATCTCCCATGGCACACCTCCGCCGCGCACCGTTGCGGCGAGTTGCTGGCCTAGCCGCGGCTCGATCACCGGTTTCCACGGCAACAGCGAAAACCCCATGTCGTCATCGAGCATCGCGTAGCGCCCGCTGGCGAGCATGAGGCTGTGCCGGTAGATGCGGGCACGCGCTGCCCGTCGGCCGATGCTCCAGGCCGGTTTCGGCGGCAATGTCCTTCGCGGCCTGCGCCAGATCGCGCCCGCGCAGCGTCGCCAACAGGTTGCGTGCGAAAACAACGCGCCGCCGTGATGCTCGACCACTGGCTGCACTTGATCGGCAGGGAAAATTTAGCTGGGAAAGTGACGCAATAGCCACTTTAAAGCTCGGCGCTCGACCTGTACCTGGTGCAAGGGGGACTGCCGGTGAGGCCGGCTCGTTGGATCCCAAGATGCCGCTCCTCGCCAGCCTAGAACAGGATAGCGCGGTCAGTATTGCCGGGACCCGCCTCTGGCACGTGATGGGGCGCTTCTTTAACCAGGCTGCCGATGTGATTGCGCCAGACAATCCAACGGTGGCCCAGAAGCTGCGCAGGGCCAGCCCACAACGCCACACACGCTTTGGGCCGCGGCGCTGAGTTGACCACTGTGCGGGACAACTTGCGTGACGCTTCGGTAGCCGCGACCTCGATCTACCTACAAAGCGACGAAGTCAAGCGGGCGCGTCAGATGAATCAGGCCTTCGCGGCTCGGTAGGCGGCGCCCGGCCGGGACTCCCATGGCTTAGCGAGCAGTATTTTCCGTTTTCTGAAGCGATCCCGAAAAGGACGATTACCCATTGATGCGCGGCCGCGGTTCAATGCCGAGTCGCTGAGACTGCAACCGGCAAGGAGGACATCGACGCCACGGTCGATGCCGGTCCGGCCGCGCCAGAGAGTTTCCAGTTGTAGGGCGCCAATTCCTCGATCGGGTTAATCGGATGCGGTCCGGAGGGAAGCACTGCGTCCGCTGCGCAGCAATTCTATTCTCCAGCCGCCTAACCTGATCCACCTGTAGACCCAGTCGCCTCTTGACGTCTCTTACTGCGACACCAATATACGAGGGCGCCTCCCGTGCCCGATGCCTCATCACGACGCGTGCGTTGGGGCATGGTCAACTGATCACGGGTAACTCTCGGTTTGACGAGAAGGCCTTTGCCTGCCGCATCGACCCCATGAACGGCAAACGCGTCTTTGGCCAGATCGTCCCCGAGGCTGCGGTGGAAGCCGCAAGTCGGCATCGAGGTGCCATGATGGCGTGTCGAAACGCCATCACGACCACAGGAGGGGAAGCCCCATGCCCATTTATTGTGGAAGTCCCCTCCATTCGATGACCCCTATCAGGACCCAGGACATCTTCAAGCGTTGATTTCTCAGGGCTGCGGACCAAGTTTGTAGCACCTTCCTTGTCTTGACGGCGCCCCGTCGTGACACTTGCTGCAATCGCCGCCAAGCGGGTGCTGCTAGCGTATCGCAGGTCGTGACGGAGAAGTGGCTATACGGCCTCACCCGGATCGGGCTCCATAGCTACACCATGCGTCCATCCCGGCACGTTGATGTAATAGCGCACCGCTTTGCCCACACCGTGGCTCCACAATTGCCCGCCCGTGACCATCTCCGAAAGGTCGCGTGTAGCCGTGGCCTTTGAGACGCCGGTCATCTTCATGTACTTCTCAGCGTTCAGGCCGCCCAGGAAGCCACCGTCCCCGTCGTCGAGAAGGCGCTGCAGCACCTTGCGCTGCCGCTCATGAATTCCGCTGCCCTCATACGTCTCCCAAAAACGCCTCTTCTCGATCGCTTGGTCGATGACTTGGCTCGCGGCATGACATGCCGCCGTGCATTGGCGCGCAAACCACCGCACCCACGATGTCACGTCGGCGTCACCACGTTGAGCTTGATTGAGGGCGTCGTAATACGCCGAGCGCGAGGTCAGTAGCTGCCGCGAAAGACTGTAGAAGCGCACCGGTTGTCGCAGATGCTGTGCCATGGCCATATCAACGATGGCCCTCCCAATACGGCCGTTGCCGTCCTCAAACGGGTGAATGCTCTCGAACCATAGGTGCGCAATAGCAGCCCGAGCGAAGCCATCGATCAGCTTACTGTCCGACGTCAACGGCGAGGCCTGCGCCGGCGAGGACTCAGCAAACCACGCGAGGAAGCGCGTCATCTGCGCTGGCACGTCCTTTGATGGGGGTGCCTCGTAATGCACCACCTCACGGCCTGGCGGACCGCTTACGATTTGCATCGGATCGTCATGGTCGCGGTATCGGCCGACGGCGATTCGGTGGATGCCGGACGTGCCGCCAGGGAATAGCGCAGATTGCCAGCGGTACAAGCGGTCCTTATCCAGGGGCAGATCAAACGCTGTTGTGGCATCGCTGATGACCCCAACCAGACCATCGACATGGCGGTCGGTGGGCCCCGACGTCGCCAAGCCAAGCCGCCTCATCACTGACGACCGGACAACATCGAGCGACAGGCGCTCCCCTTCAATGGCGGCCGTGGCCACCACCTCATCGGATAGAGCATCCAGCGCGACCTGGCTGGTCCTTCCAAGGCCAATGGCCATGGCCTTGCCTTCGACGACACCGTGCATCCGGTAGGCCGCCGCCAAGTCAGGCGCGATCATCTGCGCGTCATAAATGAAGTCAGGCCATTCTGCGCGGCGCCAGATCCAGGAAGAATTCATGCCCATGAGCCGCATTTTGCCATATTCGGCTCACATGGTGCGCCGCTTTTTAAGATTTGCGGCTCACGTTCGACGCCACATGTGTGTTGTTTGTTGTTGTGTCCGAGATCGGGCGTTATGTTAAACGCACCGACTTGCGCGGAGGAGATGGAGGCCGTCGTTGGTTTGCACAAATTCGTTCCCGGATTTTGCAGAATTTTGTTCCTGGCCCCATGGGCCCGACCAAGGAGCGCCGCGGGAAGGAGGCCCGACCCGTGGCGGCCGCCCCTTCCAGCCTCACCGTCGTGCCGCCGGCTTGGCACCGTGCTCGCGCAGGGGCGCACACGGCGCCCCTGACGGCGCGAGTCGCCGGCTTCGCAAGCCGAGTGGGCCAGGCAGCGACTGACCTATCCGTTGGGAAAGGAACAAAATTACTCAAAACGTCGACCGGAGGAACAATGTTCTGCAAAATTTCTTGGCATAAAATTGTTCCGGGCGCCTCGGAAACGGCGAGCTGGCGGGCGACCAGCGGGAACAAAATTATGCAAACGGACGCCAACGGCTAGGCACGAGGACAGTGGTCGGCCGTTCCCAGGTACGGCCGCTGATGACAGGCAGTTTTCCGCCTACCACCTGCGTTGGCTGCCAGTTTTGGCATACCAGCACCAAGGACAATGCCGCTTACCCCCAGTGATCAGATCTTAAACACAGTTCTGTCGCGGCCACGGACGTCAATGCAGCGGCGGAAGGTGCTTGGCCGCAACTGGCGTGGCCTGTGAAGGCGCCCCGGCATCATCAATCCCTAGAAGACGTGCCCCCCAAAATGATCGGACTTGCCATCATTGGTCCCTATGGACACTGATTTAGGAGGTTTGTGGTAGAGTCTAACGAGCGCGCCCGCCAACAAATTGTCTGGCGACTTATTTCAACCCACTGCCTAGATCAGTTGGAGAAATTTATGCCGGATCACAAGACGGTCACCATCTTCGTAAACACGATCGAGCATGTGGTACCGCACCAGAAAATTTCGTATGCAACGCTGATTGCGATGGCTTTCCCCGGCGCCACGGGAACGAACTACATCGTTAAATACTACAAGGGCAATTCCGATAACTTGACTGGTACCCTCCCTCCCGGCGGAGAAGTGATGGTGAAAGATGGCATGGACTTCCGAATTACAGGCACTGGCGAGTCGTAATCCGTTCATCGCCAAAATCGTCAAGCAGGGCTATGACGTAGGATTCATTAACGCGCATCTCGTCATTTTCGGCGTACCCTATCTGAACGCCTCTGGCGAATTGAAGTATCTCGACATGATCTCTCCATTAGATCTGCGCGAGGAATACTTGATCGACCGCCCATCGGACCATAAGGTCTACTTCGCGGGCGAAATACCGTGCAACATTGATGGGCAGAAAATCGGCACGGGTACTGCCGAAGAGATACGCAGGGTTTCGGATCAAATCGTCGGCAACAGAATGCTTTCCAGCAAACCGGAAGGGATGAGGCCATACGACTCAATCGAAGAGAAGATCAACCAGTACCTTGCCCTGATTTCTTCGCCTGCGGTCCATAAGTATCCTGACGTCACGCCCCGACGAGCCCTGAAGAAGCACCTTGAGGCGGCACTGAGCCCATTGAAATTCCCGGACGCGCTGTCTGCCCGTGAAGGCGTAGTGGAGCTGTCGCACAAGCTGCGTGAGCACAAGGTGGCCATCATCGGGTGCGGCGGCACCGGCGCATACGTGCTGGACTACGTCGCCAAGACCCATCTTGAGGAGATCCACCTGTTCGACGACGACATCGTCCATGTGCACACGCTCTTCCGACTCCCCGGGGTCTATGGTGAGAAGCATCTGGGAATGCCCAAGGTCGAAGCATTGGCTGGGGCTTACGGCCACTTTCATGGCGGCATCAAGCCGCATGTCGAACGCGTCGATCAAAACAATATCGCGTGCCTGGCTGGGTTCGACTTCGTCTTCATGTGTGTCGATGATGCCCCGTCTCGGCAAATGATTGCTCAGGCCTGCCACGGCGTTTCAGTGCCGTTTGTGGACGTGGGCATGGGGTTGAATAAGGGCGCAAACGGCTTGTATGGATTTGTTCGTACAGCTGGCGGCGAGCGCGGCGATTTTGACAAACTCGATGGCACGCAGTACTTGCCCGCACAAAATGCCCATGATCAGGAATATCGGAATCAGCCTCAGATTGCGGAACTCAACGCGCTTAACGCCGCGATGGCGGTGATTCGGTTCAAGCAGCACATGGGATTCTTTGACCGCCTGACCGATTCGCATGCCGTGGTATTCGACGTTGCCGGGATGGCGATGGATACGGCAACATGAGCGGTGGTGTATATCGCATCATCGAGAGCGAAAGGCTTCCGCCTCAGGTGGGGCCATTTGAGTTCCATTACAGCCGACGCTTCGAAATGGCCGCGTTGACCTGCGCGTGCGGGTGCGGTCACCGGGTTATGCTGAATCTGCTGGATCAGCACCAACTCGCTATAGAGGGTGGACTTCCCACCGTCACCCCTTCCATACTGGTCTCAGACGCCCCTTGCTTGTCTCACTTCTTTATCCGAAGGGGCCAGGTGGAATGGGCCCAGCAGTGGTCCAAGAAGACGGTCGATAGGGTCATGCAATCCCAGGTGCGTCGCCACGTCGAACAGGACAAGAAGCGCAAGCCGAAACCTTCCTTCCTGCGCCGATGCGCAGATTGGTTCACGTCGTGGTTTGACCGCTAAAACAGCGCCCTGTCAGGCGCCGACCGATACATCAGATCGCAACCAGCCGCCGAAGATCAAACTAGGAGTCAATAGATGACAACGATCCGCCTGCCTAGGGGCGTCTCAGGCAGCACGGCAAATGTCCGTAGGCGGCCGAGCGTGGCGACAGCGCATCAGTGAACGGCTTCCAGTCCGGCGCGGGCTGTCAGTTCTGGCCATTCCGCGAAAAATGCTTCGATCCGCCGTGCCCCATTGACACCGAGACCGGGCATCGTGGCGCACCACTGCCGCCGGCTCGGAATGCGCACGATCAGGTCGGCCAGCGTGTGGATGTCCTGGGCGAGCAGCGCGGCCACGGAGGACGGCGCCAGCCACATGCCGGTATTGTCGGCAATCGCCGGTGCGGGCGGTGGCATGGTGCGCAACGTCTCGATACCCAGTCAGCGATCGGTTCTGTAGGTGTGCGTCACCCCGGCTTCTTGGTAGTCGCCGCGGTTCCTCCCACTTCACCACCGTTTCCAGCGCTTTCTTGCCCCGGCAAAGGTCTGTTTGCTTGATTAGGGTCTGGGAAAATTTCTCGGGTTCTCCGGCGGATCTTCGGTCGGCGTGTCAGTCGGGCGCAGCATCGAGTCGAGCCACTGGTCCAACTCATCCAACGAGCTGAACAACTTCGTAGCGAATCCTGGCTTCGTGCGATCCCTCGCTACAAGCTGAACGGCAGTGGTGTCTGCGCCAGACGCCTCCTGCATGACCCAGTCGACGTAAATCTGAAAATCCTCGAGCGGCAGCCCCACGAGTTGATCCGCGGACAGTAGGCAGCTCGCAAACTCGCTGGCGCCCATTAGAATGGACTCATCGGGAGTTCGCGGACTGGTGTGCAGATTTGGGAACACCGATTGATTGCATACTTGCCTAGCATATACGTTAGCGCAAATTGTCCCGTCTTCGCCCCAAGCGATGAAATGGCATCGCTCATGGAGCAATCTAATCTGGGCCCTATATGGCAGAAGCCGGCAGAGGTTCTCCCGTCGAGCTTTATCCCGCTCCCGCCGATAACCCGTCGCCCCATCCTTATATTCGACGATAGCGAAACGGCCACCGCTTCGATAAAGCCAGTCTGCCCCCATCTTAACGTCCAAGGCACCCAAGCTTAGGTCATAGAAATCTAGGAGGCCGTTCCGATGAGCTTCCTCACGCAAATACTCGTTGAACAGGTTGATTATCTGGGATTCGTTCTGTGACATGTCGGAAAATTGGTAACTGCTGATTGAGTTCGAGATCGGGGATCGCTAGCACTGCGCCAAGCCTTGCGCGCGGTCAGTGGACAGCAAAGCCTCTTCGTTGGGATTCACGATCACTCCCGCATCGAACAGGACGGCTCCGATGGGTGGAGTGCCACGTCGCGCGCAGCAGTCGTAGTACCGACGCTCAACGTGGATATCCCATTCTTGCCAATAACGGAAGGATTCAAGTTTTCTTTATTGCCGGCGACTTAAAAGGGGCGGGCGAAGGTTGCCGCGTAGCCATTCCACATCTACACTGTCCGCGGCATACCATGCCGCCAAC
Organism: Cupriavidus sp. GW822-FHT03E04; assembly: GCF_058801495.1. NCBI lineage: Bacteria > Pseudomonadati > Pseudomonadota > Betaproteobacteria > Burkholderiales > Burkholderiaceae > Cupriavidus > Cupriavidus sp. GW822-FHT03E04. Next base: position 139,625 of record NZ_JBXANI010000023.1, on the reverse strand, counting down.
GAATAGGAAAAGTCGACCGAGCCGGCGCAAGGAAAACAATAGGGAGCAATGCAATGTACCGTTTTTACGAACTCTGGAAGACTTACGTTATGTTCGTTGTCGACGGACTGTCCGGCTATATGGACAAGACTGAAGAATGGGGCTGGCCCATCGCTGCCACGATAGTCCTTCCACTGCTGCCTCTGTTTGCTGCCGACTGGTTCTTGCCGCGTTGGGCTGCTCTCGGCATATTTATGGCCGTCGGCGTGCCTATGGGCTGGTTCCTTGGATCGATGTTCTATGTGTATTTTGCGCACGTGCATGGACGCGACCGCGCATAATAGCGAATCGAGGAGACGCGGAGGGAGCCGCGTAACGACAAGCGAAAGACTGCATAGCACGCACTCGACGAGTAGGAAAATTGATGGAAACGACAAGCACACACCGGGGCTGGATCGTCCGCACCGGAGACGACTATCTATGCCCAAGGGATGGCGACGTTGGCTGCACGGCTAACTTGGCCGATGCCGGCACGTTTGACACTGAAGAGGACGCCACGGAAGCGGGCCGTGATCATTGCGATCCGGGATTTGTGGTCATGCGCGACCCGCGCTAGTGAAACTGATAATAGGATGCTTGGTCCAATCATTCTCGCCGACATGGAGGAGATCCCGCAGCTCGCTCCGGCTGCGGTGCCTGGGGGAGCCCGCCTGATTGTCTTCGCCGGCGCCAGCCAAAAGTCCATTTCCCTGGAGTTCGTGATCGCAGGCCAGGCACTTGAGCCGCCGGCACAGTGGATTCGAGCCATTGGCAGCGGCAGCGGCAGCGGTCACAATGCACTGGATTTCCACATTGCCTTCGAGCTGGGACGGCCTCGCGGAGCGTGGCGAACGCGGCCCTGTCTTTGTCCTTTCCAAGGACAAGGGATACGACCCGCTCATTGCCCATATTACTGGCGGCGGCATGTGTTGCAGGCACATTGAGTCGATGTCGGAAATCCCATCGCCTGTGGAGGCGAAAATCGGTGGTTTCGTGCAAATCTCCGACGGTATTGATATTGGCGCGGCCTTTGCCGCGACTATCAAGGTGCGCGAGATCTTGGGCCAGTCACCAACGACGGCGCGGCCAGGCAAGCGCGCGACCTTGGTCAGCGGGCGGCGGGTCAATTCACGAATCGTGCCCCAAAATCGCTTGTTCTAGCCACCAATCAGTCGCCAGTTATCGCACACTATCTGCACGTGAATGAGCACCAGTTGTGGTTAGATACAAACAGCTCGCATTGTCAGCCAGTTCATCTCGTGGGGTCCCAATCATGAGATACTCGATCCAGTACCCGTCGATCGAGAGCACCCACCGTTCGCTCGCAGACATGTCGATCGCGATCACATCCGGGCTTACGAAGCGCTTCGCGTTGAGAGAACGGGTCAGCGTGTGACGTTCCGGCATGGCTGCACGATGGGCTGTGAATGGTGCCCCGGTCATGTTCGCCAAAGTGTGAACAGGAGTTAGCCAATCGATGGCGCCGGAGCGATCGGCCTTGCCAACGCGGCAATCACCACATGCCATCATCTGACACCCCGGCGAAACGCTCGATATGTTCCCAGATCAGATTTTCCCGATCCGTGCTGCCGCACTACGCACTCTGCAGGCTGAGAAGGCCTGATAGCCGCGCTTTGGGTCAGGATCATGGACGAGGTCATGCCACGCCGTGCCAACGCCGGTCTCCGTAAAGTCTTCTGGCAGAGCATTGAGCTTCCTTGTCTGCAGGTCGCGCCACGCCTTGAGGTTCGCAAAGCCGGGATCGTCCTCCCTGCCGCCGAATTCCAGGCCTTCCACGCCCGACAGCAGACCGTGAATCCGCTGATGGTCACCGGTCAGCGCCGCGCGCACGTGTGACGCAAAGCTCGAATGCGCCGCGTCGGTGACGACTGCCAGGTGTTTCAGGGCTTCATCCACTCGCTGCTCGGTCGACTTGCTCTTGTCTTGTAGGACGGCCTTGGCCTTGAGCGCCTGCTGCCTGTCTTCCACGGCGGAGCGGATGTGCGTCGACTGCGCCGTGCTGGCCGCGCGTCGGAACAGATCCTGGCTGCGTCGGCTGGTCTGGTGCATCGCGATATCGGTGAGTTCCAGCAAACTCATCCTCAGAAAGCACACCAGCTCAAGCGCCTGGGTGCTCTCCTTCAGTGTTTTGGTCTTGGCCGGACGCCTTGCTTGCACCTTCTGCGCATAGGCACGCAGTTTGGGCAAAGCGATGTCATCAAGATTCCACTCATGCACAGCAAGGGACTTCAGGTAGCGGATCTTGTCCAGCGTTTCAGCGAGGTTCTTGGGGCCGTTGCGTCTGGAAGGCGCCTTTATCCACTCGAGGTGCGTTGCCGAGCCGTCAGCCCGTGGACTGCGGACGGATTCCATGCAGTGCTGCAGCGTGGCCGCCGGCACTGCGCGGTTGACCGCTGCGAGCATTTGCGCCTCGTAGGCGGAAAATGCATGCCGTGCCATATCGGTGATCTGGCGCTGGCCGGGAATGAGGCGGCAGCGATCGTAGAGCGGTGGTGACAAGTTCATCCACGTCTGCCGCTGCGGCAGCTTGCACGCGGAGCATTTCCAGCAAAGCGGCCTGGCTGGAGACATCGAACGGCTTGATGCCAAGGTGCTCCTTGACCCATTGCTGATGCTCGTACAACGTCGGGCGTCGTTGGTACAGCGTCCTCAGACTGGCAATCGACAGCAGCGGCGCGGAGAATGCTTCGCACACGTACTGAAGGAGATTGCGCGGAACGGCAGCAAACCGGTCTAACGGCCGCCCGAAGGCCCGGAGGCAAACGAGCTGTAGGCCGACCGCGGCGCATCATTCTGGCCGAAACCGCTCCCGTATTGCCGCGATGTCAGCACTAGTGAGCTGAAAAAACTGCCGCAGGTCAAATTCTGTCAAGCGGGCAGGCAACTCTTCCCTGCCAACGTAGCGATACGCAAATGCCGACATCGGGGTGTCGTTCGGAACAAAACTGCACGACAAGTGCTCGGATGGCCGCAATAACGTCAGGCGAATGGTCTGCAACCCATACCCTCCGAGCTGACTATAACCGTATCAATCTGCAGGAAAAGGACGATTACCCCTAAACGGCCGCTGGCTTGCCGGCATACGGTAGAACAAGGGGTCACTACCGACCGTCTCCATTCATTTCATCGCATCGAGGGTAGATCGGGAGGGCGAAAACCTGTCGGCAGCGGAATCGGCGGCAGAATGGGGCCTGAAGTGACGGGTAGTTTTGCAGGGGCCCAACGGCTTTCCGTGGATGCACACGCACTCGGATCAGGATTGATACAGACATTCACAGCAGCACGACCGTAATCTTCCGACACAGAACATGTGCCATACACGGCCGCCAGCCTCGTAACATGCACGGACCGAAGATGGGTTACTGTCTGATCAATCGTCATCGATGCACGTCGAATATCGTCTTGAGCAGAGTGCGGTAGAGTGAAAATTGGCTGCGAGCAGTCGGCCGGGTTCCCGAATCCGCAATTCACCACGGATACTGGATATTTTCTCAACATATCGAAAGCTGTGGAAATCGTACTTTTAAGAAAATTACAGCTTTGCTGTACTGCTTGCTCCTCTCGATCGCGTCTAGCGTCCCAATGAATATTACACGCCGCCGACTTCCTACCTGCCGTCACGTTGATTACTACGATCGCCGGTTTTGATGTATCGGTTTGTTCCAAAATGAAATCGGAGTCCCCATATGGCAAGCGCGCATTTTTCTCCAAGACGAGCGTATCGCTGCGCCCGAGTACCCTGGCGGATGCAACAGCGGAGTAGCCAACCTCCGCTGAGTCCGCCTCTTGCCATCTCACACGAAGCGTCGCGGTATTGCTGTTCGGCATGGCAATGACCTTACAGTGCAAGCCATCTACCTGAGGATTTTGCTTGCACTCCTTCCAGGCCTGCACGACCTCCGGCCGCAGAGAACGTCTGGCGAACTCATAGAACTTGTCCACGTTTTCCGCTCGTGAAGCCGAATCGCAAGTCTTTCTCCTACTTGCTTCCTGGTAATCAGCGTTAATTTTTAGGGCGCCGATCGAAAGTCCGCCGTCAGCTCCTCCGGTCGAGGAGGTCTCGACGCAAGCAGCAGTGCGGAAAGCGGAATCCCGAGAAGACTTGTCGACAACTTTGGTGTCATCCATCAATGATGCTGTGATTATCGCGTCACATCCGTCATCAGCCCTTGCCAAACTGGCACCAAACATTAAAGCAATTCCGAGCCGATATAGCCGAAATTTCTCGGATTTCATAATTTTCCTCTTCTTAGTTATCTTACCTGGAATAGAACGCCGCACGTTACTCAGTGATGCAATCTGAACAGGATAGGGCAATGTACAGAAGAATCTATACCCCATTCGGGTGGATATTCATAATGCCCTGAAATGCTGCAGGGTGGTCGCCCACATAACAGTGACGTCACGCAAGCGTGTTGGTTGCGAGGCTTGGGTGTCCACCGCTTGTTGAAAAAAAGCGGTAGCTCGTCCCGGATCCATAAGAAGAAAGCTGCTTTCCCTGGGTGGCATAGGATGGAGAATCGCTGTGCGAAGCCTCCACGCGTTTAGCTTACCGCACGGCACTGCTTCAAACTATGCGCGATTGGAGCAACTAGCCTGATGCAGTACGCGCCGAGCTTTTGCAGAACGTATCCGTGGATGCCCTATGAGGCGAGGTTAAAGACGATGCCGCGCGCGGCCAAATCAAAATGTTCCGTCCTACTTTTAAAGTATCAGGATCGCTTGGGTACGCGGGCACGCGGCTCCCGGATGTGGCTGTCGTCGAAATATAGGCCGCACAGGACATGCTCTGTGATGTCCAATATGGCAATCGCATCGTCCTTAGTGGGATCGAAAGCACGGTGCATGACTGCATGACCAGCTTCGATAACTGCGTCTAAAATTTCGAAGTCCTTCTGGGTGATGTGGCCTGCATCGAAAAACGCCTTGAGATTGCCGGCAAAGGATCTGTGATCTCCCGCCTTGCCGATAATCACCTGCTCCAACAGTGCCCGTATTTCCGTGACCACCAAGCGAAGGCTTCCCGCCTGCATTGCTTTGTAGACCTCGTCCAACAAGGGGACGACGGTATCTCGAAAGAAAGGTAGCTGAGCAGCTCCGTGCTCCACCCAATCTGGGCTTCTCCGGAAGCTAGGCGGTGGATAGTAGTTTGGTTTGGATGGGGAGTCATCTTCGGAGAACCAATTTACTGACCTTGCCCCTGGTTAACGAATCCCATAGCCGAGGGAATCAGGCCGCTTCGCCTCGCTGAGCGGCGACCCAGTTTCTTTCGAACGTCATGGGACTGACGTGGTTGAGCGTCGAGTGTAGCCGGTGCGCAATATAAAAGCCGAGCCAATCAACCACTTCAGCCATCGCGGCCCGTCGGGTAGCAAAGTATCGCCCATGCAGGCGCGCAACCTTCAGCGAGCCCCACAGACTCTCCGTCGGCGCGTTGACGCTCCTATGTCGAGCGGCGCGCGTCGAATCGGCCAGATCGGCCAGGATGAGTGGGTACAGCTGCGCTTGAGGCAGCGATGGATTTCCTTTTTCGCCATGCTCGGCGCTCAACGTAGGCGCGGGTCCTGGGATCGCTGCGCATTCGCACCATGGCAATGGTCCACAAGGCGTTGTTCGCAGCCCGATCTCCGCCCCTATTCAAGCGATGCCGGACCGTTTTGCCAGATGACGCCTGCAAAGGACTTGTGCCACAAAGGGCTGTGCTAGTGCAGCTTTGTTTTTCAGGCGTTCTGGTTTATCACCTGCAACCGCAACGAGTACTGCCGCCGTTTGAGGCCCGACGCCAAATCGCTCCCGCAGCCGCTTGGCATGCTGGCTGATCGGGCCATCAAGCATGGCCACGTCACGCCGCCGGGGCGGCTCATCATCAAGTCGCCGGAGGCCGTGTTCACCTCGAAGCAGGTTGTCTTTTGCTCCACGCCGTGACTCAGCAGAGTCAAGTCGACTTTCCTCAGGTAGCCATTCTTGGCGAGAACCTCGATGTCGTGCCCGCAGTCGCGGGCTGTTTCTTCGGTAATCGCTCTCGTGCTGGAGGCGATCATGAGAAGGTCAGCCGTCACCCGGCGCGTCACGACCTCGATGTCGGCGACAGAGTAGGTCTCCGTCGCGGCATACGTGGAACTCATGCTTCCTCCTCAACCTTGAAGCGGGGGCCGAACAGCTCTTTCCATTCCTCCATAGAGGCGAAATTCGCCGTCTCCCAAGCCTCCTGCGCGATAGCGACGATCTCCTTGCGCTCATCTTCGGTGATGCGACTGGCAACGTTGTTGCAATTGCAAACTGGGTCGAGGATCACTACTGGGTCGGTGAAGCTCGGGAACCGTTGCTTGCATGCGCTGCGTGTTCCATGCGAAGCCAGCGAAGTTGAACGCCTGGTGCATGCGAACCCTCTTTGGCCGGTCCTGACCAGCATGCCGGGAGTCGGCGTCAGGACCGCCGCCAGACTCCTCACTGAAGTCGCCCACAAAGCCTTCGCTTCGGCCGCGCATCTTGCCGCCTACGCTGGCTTGGCGCCAGGAACTCGACGCTCCGGTTCATCCATCCGTGGCGAGCACCCGTCCAGGCGGGGCAACAAGGTCCTTAAGAGAGCACTCTTCCTCTCTGCCTTTGCCGCCTTGCGGGACCCTGTCTCACGGGACTACTACGCCCGCAAGGTCCAACAGGGCAAGCGCCACAACCAGGCGCTCATTGCTCTTGCCAGATGTCGCTGCGACGTGCTGTTCGGCATGCTGCGTGACGGCACCTTCTATCAACCGAAATCCGCCCCCTAATCCGACCGCACAGGCACCCTGCTGAACCTGTACGAGACGTGAAAGCAAAGTCCAGCACTTGTTTCGCGATGACTCCGAATCAGTGAACCCTTCAAACGTGACCTGCCGGACCGGTCTAAAGATCGCGGCCGAAAGCCCGAATCCTAGCAAGTTGCCTTTGCATGGCAGGCTTCTTGGCTTGCAGCCAACGTGAGAGTCGGTCCACTGTGACGTAACGCGCCCCAGTTCCGCGGTATAGCTCACTGAGCGACAAGAAATCCTCTTGCAGCACCGAGACCAAAGTAGCAGCTCCTTCAGGTGAATCGCACTTGATCGCAATCACGCAATCAGACAGCTGTACTTGCGTTGGCAGGTGCAAGGCCGACAGATGCCCCAGCTTTGGCAAGCCTACTCGCGGCAAAAGCACGACGTGACCTTGAACCAGACCCCGACCGTTCGACTGAACCCGTCGTAACCCCTTCGATCCCATGCCTTGCGCGATCTGGCCCAGATCTGTTGTATGAATAAACAGGGTGCCTCTTTTTAGCTCCTGCGCCTGGAAGCACGGCAATCCGCCTCGCACCAGTTCGAGCCCGGTTGGCAAATTCAAACTTCGGTTACGCTTTGGAGCGGAATCCTGCGTCTCTGACGAGTCCATTGCGACGAGCACGGAGTTCGCCCGCGCCCCGCGAAACGTTGAATTTCTGAATGACTTGACGACCGCGATGTCGTATCTCAAAGCGATCAGACGGCGTGCGTCTTCGTCTAGCTCGGAATGGACCCATGAATCGGGTAGCACCGCGACAACTCGACGCGGAGCCGCCTGGACTAGCGCTGTCAGCACATGTGCCATCGCCAGGCTACAACGTAAGTCGATGCCAGCAGACTCTTTCAACGACAACTGCATGCCCTTGTTGAATCCCATACTGAAAGGCGGATTCAACACGGCAACGTCGATTTGCTTTGCGGAAGTCTGCTTGAGCGTGTTCCAAGGGCTGAGCGATAAGGCATCGCCTTGGACTAACGTCCAGTGCGGACGCGATCTGCGGAGCCGACGAATCGCCGTCGCGTCGACGTCAATGCCGGCACAAAGGACTTTCGGGAAGTCTCGCTCGACAGCGTCGAGCAGCGCTCCCCCACCGCAATTGCTGTCCAGCACGGAGGACGGCCGCGCGCGTCCAAGGACCTCTGCAACTACCTGTGCCACACTCTGCGGCGAATAATAATAGTCCGGATCAGATGTCAACATGGTGGGGCTTCAAGTAATAGACGTGGGTGCGTCCAATGCCTGCCGTTCGTCGACTTTTGCGGACGGGATGATCGTACAAGATTTCAGTGTCTTGAGGATGTTCGAGCGCATACCAGATTGCTCCCAGGGCATGCGGCTTGGTGCCGATCGGTGCAATATGCAGGTAGGCACCTGGATTGTCCCGATGGATTTCCGAGAGCACCGAATAAGCCTCGAAAGGACAGCTCGCCTTCGCGTACTTCACTTGCCGATATGCGCGTGTCTGGTCCAGAAACTCGTTATTTGTCGAGATCGTGATCTGAGGATAGTCGGATCGGAAACCCGGAAGGCCCACCACAGGCACGATCATCGGAGATGGATCGAAATCCAGCGCGATGTGCTTTGCGCGAGCACTTTCAAATCCCAAGAATGGCACGAGGATACTCTTCGAGTGGCTCTCCGGTCCTGCTAGGCTTGCCATACCGGGCAAGGGAGTGACACCCGCAAACTCAACAGTCAAATCATACAGACTGGAGGACGACGGGCTCTGATGCTCCTGGTAACTCGCCGGCTCGCTGTAAGCGCAGGCCACTTCCCCGACGTGATCGAGCGCGACCCGGAGGAGCGCCGCCCATACTGCATGGGTCAGACCCGTAATATCAATGCAGACGGCGCCGAGAGGGAAGAGTCGCCGCAACTCGGAGATATCCGTCAGCGATATCGCTCTCTCATTGCCTTCAACTCTGCACGACAGCGCAGTGGCCTGCTGACTCACAATCTCCACACATGCATCGGGACGGGCCTGAAGCATTTGATTCCAGACCGCTGGCCGTCCACGCTCCTCACCGCTGTCGGCGCAGAAGATGAAAACGGTATTCTGGGGAAGGTCGTCGAAGCGCAAACTATCAAAGCTGCGAGTTAGCCCATCTCGCTGGATGTATCGTCCCATACCTCAGCCTTGAAAAAAATCAGTGAACATCGCCAATTGCGCAGGCAACTCCTCCGCCGGGGCCTGCGGGTTGGAGTTCATCATCTCGTTGATGGCCTGCGATGGGTGGGACGACAGCTTGAGAAGACTGCTGGCGAGTAAGGTAACGCGCCGCTTTCGGCGATGCGAAAATTCAAAGAACGCGCAGAAAATCGGGTGAATCCGGTACTCGTCATCCCGCATCTCTGCCTGCGAAGTGGGCTTGGTCTTAGGCGTCACCTCAAACGCCAGATGTGCCGCCCCTTCCTTCAGGGTTTTAGCCACCTTCTCGCAGGTACTGGGCTCGCCGCTCAAGATAAACGAATTCTGCTCCGGTGCACGACCAACAGGGTCGCGCGCAAACTCGAAAAAGATCTTTCCGACGGCGAGAACCAGACGTTTGATCTCCACGCCTTGCTCGCTGAGTCCCTCAAGCTGCGACAGACGCCGCTTTCCAACCATACGTGCAGCTTCGGTTTGTGCGCGCGGCGTCAACACTAGTTCTGCATCTGCATTCCAGCTTTGCAATAGCTGCGCTTGGATCGACTCGTCGATAAGCTCCAGAAAGAATCGGATATTACCCGAGGCCATGGCGAGAAATGTCGACAATCCGGCGTAGTACTTGCGAATCCGCGCGCCCTTTCGTCCCTTGGACAACCAAAAGAGGCTAGCGTATCCGTGATTGCGTAGCCGGACTTCCCACGTTGCCGGGTCAGTCTTCCAGCTCTGGGCGAGGTTCTTTACGGACTCCCCAGAGCTTTCATGCCAATATTGAAGGAAGTAAGATTTCGTCTCGGGCATCTCTGCGAACCAGGACTTAAGTTCGGGCGCCGCATCGACCAAGGCCTCGCGCGCACTGGCGGCGGCGCGATCGCAACCCAGGGCCTCGGCTTCGTGGTCAAACGACATCTCCGGCAGAAAGTCAACGAGTCGCTTTGGCAGCGGTAGCCCCTTCCGGTGCGCCAACCACAAGCGATGCGTTGCCACACTTTCCGCAAACGTATCGAATCCTTCTTCCGCAATCTCCACCAGCAAATAGTCATCCGGGACATTAATCTGATCCCCGCCATCGAGCGTGCGTCTCGTCTTGAGACCCGATTGACGCATACCAAGCTTGTAGGAAATCGGCGGCTCGGAGTGCTTGATATAGGCGTTGATAATGGATTGCTGCTCTTCAGAGAGGTTTTCGTACTCGTCGATGCAACAGAAAAGAAGTTTGCCTTGCAAATATCCTGCCCGCGTCAATTCCTCGGCAAACTGTCGCAATGGTGCGTCGCTCACAGACAGCGTTGGAGCCACGGTTCGGCCGCCGTTGTTGACGAACAACTCGAGCTCGGTCAGTTGCCGTGACAACACCGTTTCGAGGGCTCTTGCATCGCGCACCGCTGACACACCGAAGGTGGCGCCGATGGCTTCAAGGTTCAGCTTGATTTTTGTCGCTTTGTGGACTTCCAGCCAAAGGCTAAGCTGGCACAGTTCGCGACAGAGCAGAATATTGAAGTAGTGTGCGAACGCCCTTTGCCGAGTGGGTTCGTCCAGTTCAGTGACCGAGAACGCCCGAACGCGGTTCTTGTTGACGCGCACGTAGATGCCAAAATACTTGAGTTCCTTCTCCGGTGCCCCATGCGTGCGTGCCTGGCCCGCATCAAACCGCAGGGATCGCAGCGTCGTTGTCTTGCCGGTGCCACGGCCCCCGACCAGGAACGTGGGTCGGTTATTCTCCAACTTGTTCAGATACGGTGGTGGCGTGAACAAGGAGGCGAACTCTGGCGGGGACCATTCCGCGCGATAATCAGAGAATAGCGCAGAGATTTCATCGCGTATGGAATTCATGTGCGTCGCAGAAGTGGAGTCCATCCGTCCCCGCCCTCGGCCCAAAAGATCGGCAGCGTGGAATCCGGAGTTGAATGTTCGAAAGCCAGAAGCAAGCCCAGTTCATGATGCCCGTATTTGCGGCAACCTTCGCTGTCCATATAGGGTGGCACGCGTAGTCGGGGTGCGTATTTTGTGAGCAACGCATCGATTGCTGGAGCAATATCTCCGATCTCAGGGCGCAGGCCGCTGCGCGGTAAATGCGTGACCGTATCGGCGACATCAATCGTATGCGCGGCGGACACTGGTACCGACGGGACGTCGCCGCGCAGTCGATTCAAGCCGTCTTGCGTTGCAACGAGCACCAGCAAGCGCGCGTGACAGCTATTTGCCGCTTCCAGCTGTTCGAAGGAGTAGGGAGCCTGTCGCGCGTAGTCGCGCCCCCACGTCTCGGTCAATTGCGATCCTGAGCCAAGGATGTCGTCCAGGAAAATAACGAGACTGCCATCCTTTGCGCGTGCCAGCGCCCGCTCAGGATCCATAAATTGGGCGTCCGATATCCCTGCCGTCTGTCGGAGCTTTCGACAGAACAGGTTGCCCGAATCGGTGACATTAGGTTCTTCGCCCTCAACACTCGTGAACACCGCGCTGTTGAGTGCAGCGATGGCGCCATCCTTTCCCCTCTTCGCGATCAGACCATCTCGCAGCTGCCGAAAGCTCGAGAGCAACATCTGATCGACCGCTACTGACGAAAAATAGACGAAATGATCCAGCAGGACCGCTGCAACTGGCTTGTCCGATTCCTCGAAATTGGACAACCAGGCTGTCGGCCTCACTATCGGCTCGCGTTGCCATAGGCCGGCATCCCGCAGCCCCTGGCATTTGTCGAGAACAACATCAATGTATTGGTCGGCGCGCATGTCAATCAGATGGTGAAGTTTGAGATTGAAGGTACGCTGAGGTCGGACGCCGCAAACTCGGCCCTGGCGCTGTCTTTTCGCAGGGATTATACGGGCTCGCCAAGATCATTCGACGCGGAAATGTTCCACCGTCTGCCCGGCGTGGATCGCCCGCTGCAGCCAGTCCGGCATGGCGCCGCGGCCGTCCCAGCCCTGCCCGTGCGCGTTGCGGTAGCGCACCGCCCCAGCCAACGTCGCCGGTGGCGGCTCGGCAAAGCAGCCCGCGGCCTGCAGGTCGGCCAAGCTCAGCCCATGCTGGGCCATCTGGATGCGGATCCAGGTAATCGCTTCGGCGCGCTCGATTTCGATCGACTTCATTTTAGGTGCACAGATTTGAGGAGGCTGCGGAGCAGGATCCTGCGTTGTCGTCTCAAAGCCCGTTGGGCCTCAACAGGGTGCCGGCGGATCGCTGGTGTAAAGCAACCTGCTCCCTTGGGGATTGGGGATCACGTGGTCACCCCGCCGCTCAAAAATTAATCAGACCCGAGGAGCCCGCCGGGCATCTGGTCCTCGCGCGATTTGCCCACACAGGTTTATCCTGTGGCGCGGTGGACAAATCCTCGCCTCCTCTCCTCCTCAGGCCGGCCCCGGCTTGAACTTGAACTTGGTTTTGGTCGCTGGCACCTGGCGCCTGGTGGTCGCGATGCGGCGCGTCGCGGTGGCCTCGGCTTGCGCGCGCTCTGCCCGCTGCAGCGCCGCTGCCAGTTCGGCCCGCAGCTCGTCTTGTGCCGCCAGCCCTCGTCCGATCGCCTGTTCCGCATCCGCCAGTTGCCGGCTGAGCGTATCGCGCTCGGCCTGCAGCCGCGCCCGCGCCTCCGCGCCAGCTACGGCGGCCTCCTGCGCCCTCGCCTGCCCGGCCGCCAGTTCGGCGCGCAGATCCGCCACCGCCTGCTCGGCCTTCTGCCGCAGCGTGCGCTCCTGGTCGATTTCGCGCAGCGCGCGGCGCTCGGTGGCGCCGGCGCGCTCCTGTGCCACCACCACCTGCTCGCGGGTGCGCTCCAGATCCGCCGAGAACTGCGTATGCATCTCGCCCAGTTGCCGCTCCAGCGCCTCGACCTGGCGCTTGCTCTCGTCGTGACGCGCCTGCGCGGCCGCGTGGGCCTGGCGCTCGGCGTCCAGTTCCCCTTGTAGCGCCGCGCGCGCCCGCTGGACGGCGTCGAGCCCGGCCTGCACAGCGGCTGTCTCCTGCTCGGCCACCGCCACCGCGGCCCGCGCCTGGTCGCGCTGCGCTTCCGCCTCGCTCGCCTGCAGCCGCGCTTCCGCCCGCAAGGCGGCCAGCTCGCCGCTAGCGGCCTCGTTGGCGGCCTGCCAAATCGACTGCACGGCGTTGGCCGCGATCGCCTTGAGCGCGTCCGGCAGCCCGGGGTGGTCGATGGTCACGCGCATCTTGCCGCGCAGGTCCTGCCAGAACTGCGCCAACACCTCGGTGGGCGTGCCCATGCTGCCCTTTCGTACCAACTGATAGAGCTTGTTGGCGGTAGGCGTGATGCCGTAGCGGAAGAACAGCAAGGCGCAGACCTCCCGGTAGAGCGCGCGGGTTTCGGGGAACTGCGTGCGCAGCACGGCGATGTCGGCGGCGAGCTGGGCCTCGGCGGCGGCGTCGGTGGGCAGGGGCGGCGGGTGATCGAGCGGGCTGGCGGTCATGTTCTACGTGGAACGTTCGGTGAATTTTGCGTATATTACTACGTAATACGTTAAATATATAACTAAAAAGATAAGTCTTTAGACATAAGTGTCATTCTGTCTAGAATTACGGCTACACTCACGTCATGACGCCCACCGCACCGATGGAACCCACCCCGCTCCCCCACACTGCCTTCACCGCCCTGCCGGCCACCCCGATCGAGCGCCTGCGCCTGCCCGCCGCGCTCTCCGGCGCCGCCGGCAGCAACCGGGCGCGCGGCGGCACTCCGCAGATCTCGGCCACTGACGATCTGGCCGCCGTCACCGCCTGGCTGGCACGCTATACCGACACGCCGGCCACGCTGCAGACCTATCGGCGCGAGGTGGAGCGGCTGCTGCTGTGGGCCGTCCTGCAGCACGGCAAGCCGTTGTCGTCGCTCACGCATGAGGACCTGCTGCTGTACGAGCGTTTCCTGGCCGATCCGCAACCGGCCTGGCGCTGGGTGATGGCGTCGCGCAAGAAGCTCGCACGCGGCGCGCCGGACTGGCGGCCGTTCGCCGGCCCGCTCTCCCCGGCCAGCGCGCGGCATGCGATGGTGATCCTCAATACGCTGTTCGCCTGGCTGGTGGACGCCGGCTACCTCGCCGGCAATCCGCTCTCCCTGGCACGCAGCCGGCGCGGCCAGTCCAAGCCCAGGGTCACGCGCTACCTGAGCCACGCCATGTGGCAGGTGGTCAAGGACACCATCGAGGCGATGCCGGGTGCGAACGACACCGCCACCGAGCGCGAGCGGCTGCACGCGGCGCGCTGCCGCTGGCTGCTCACCGTGCTGTACCTCGGCGGCCTGCGCGCGGCAGAGGTGGCCGAGACCCGGATGGGGGCCTTTTTTTGCCGGCGCGACCGGGAGGGCGTCGAGCGCTGGTGGCTGGAGGTGACCGGCAAGGGCAGCAAGACGCGGCTGGTGCCGGCCACCGATGAGCTGATGGTGGAACTGGCGCGCTATCGCCGCGCCCACGGTCTGCCGCCCGCCCCGCACCCCGGCGAGGAGCGCCCGATCCTGCTACCGATCATCGGCAAGGAAAAGCCCTTGTCGCGCGGCGCCCTGCACCTGGTGCTCAAGGAGATCTTCGCGCTGGCGGCCGAGCGCTTGCGCACGCGCGGCCCCGAGTGGGAAAACCGGGCCGAGGTGCTGGCCAGTGCCTCGGCGCACTGGCTGCGCCATACCGCGGGGTCGCACATGACCGACCAGCAGGTGGACCTGCGGTTCGTGCGGGACAATTTCGGGCATGCTTCCATCGCCACGACCAGCGCTTATCTGCATACGGAGGACGATGCGCGGCATGAGGCCACGCAGGAACGTCACCGGATCGGGTGGACGCGCGAAGGGTGACGGGCGGCCATGGTCAATGCCCCGCCGCGGCGTGGGCGGCGAGGCGAATCGCGACGGACTGCTAAAATTGCACGACGTTTTTAATGGTTGGGCATGATGGGCTTCGAACAACTGGCGGCACTGAAGGAACAACTGGCAAAGCAGGCGAAAGCCGCGCCACCGGCCAAGACGCGTCGCGCACCCCCGACGGTTTCGGCCCGCCCAGCGAAACCCGTTAAGCCTGTCGATCCGGTATTGCAAGCCATCGTGAAGCTGCAAAAACGCTTCCCGCAAACCTTTCCGAAGAGTCCGGCACCCAAGGTACCGCTCAAGATCGGCATATTCGAGGACCTCGTCCAGCACGCGCAGGAACTTGGCCTAACGGAGCCCGCATTGCGCGATGCGATCCGCACCTGGTGCCGCGGCACCCGCTACTGGACCTGCCTGGTGGAAGGCGCGCCGCGCGTGGATCTGGCGGGTCAGGAGGCGGGACACGTGGCCCAGGCCGATGAGAAGCGGGCGCAGGGACTGCAAGCCCAACGTTCCGCGCGCGCTGGATAGCGTCAAGCAGGATGCCCAGTTTACAGACAAACATCTTGGCCGCTCGGCCGAGGTGATTATCGCTGGTCAAGTGGTCATGGTTGTCGCTCCATCCGGGTTGTCAGTGGGTAATTGACGGCGGCGCTCCTTCTGTTTGTCGTTGGCTTTGCCACGCCGATAGCTTTCAACATTCAGCTCGAAGATCGTCGAGTGATGGACGAGCCGGTCAATGGCGGCCACCGTCATGCCTGGGTCCGGGAAGACGTCATTCCAGCCGGAGAACGGCTGATTGGCCGTGATCAGGAGACTTCGCCGCTCATACCGCTCAGAGATCAACTCGAACAGGACGCTGGTTTCGGCCTGATCCTTCCTCACATTCGACAGATCGTCTAGGATGCTCAAGTCGAAGCGGTCTAGTTTGGCGAGCGCCGAAGGCAGTTGCAGACTCTGACGAGCAACCTGGAGCTTCTGCACGATTTCGCCGGTGCGCGTGAACAGCACGCGATATACGGCGTCGATCAGGGGGTGTCCGATGGCACCTCCAAGATGACTTTTGCCCCCGCCAGGCGGCCCGAGCAGGAGAATCGTGGCACCTTCTCGAGCCACGAATCGCCGGTGACCAGCGCCAACACGTGCACCCTCGATACCATGGGGACAACGCCGAAGTCGAAGGTGCCGAGCGTCTTGGTCGGATCCAGGCGTGACTCGGTGCGATGACGCTCAATTCTTCGTTGGGCCCGCTCGGCAAGTTCATGCTCGAGTAGTGTTAGTAATGGGAACTACTTTGGCGTCACTCTACGGAACAGTACAGACGGTGCTCGCGACCCGCTTACGCTGTTGCGGGCCCGGGGCTGTTCTCCTTCCTGCTCGCCTTCACGGGTTATGCAGGGGCATTTACGCTGCTCGGCGTGTGCATGTTCGCGTCTAGCCTGAAGCTGATCCGCTTTGAACCGCGCCACACCATCTAGCCGCAACTTCGAGAATATCCGCCGACTGATGAATGACGCCGTTGTGTGACAACACGTCCGACAGCAACACTGAGGTGCGTGGGTCACGAGGTCGCGCGCTGACCAATACGGAGGCCCCCGCCCCCCGCAACTCGGTCTCGGCGCGGGCGGCCTGCGCAGTTTCGACCGCCTGCTGCGCCTCGCGCTTCTGGCACACCACGTCGTCGAGCTGAACGGCGACGGCCGCTTGCCACAGCGCACGTATCGCCTCGGCGATCTCGAGCGGAATGTCGGGCAACGCCAGGTCGGCGAGGCCCGCGCGCACCACCTCGGCCCTCGATCGCGTTGAGCGTGCTCGACAGCATCGCCGGGTCGCCGGCGCCGAGGCGGGCGCACAGCTTGCGCACCGACACCACGTGACGTGAGCGAGCCTGCAACCAGGTGCGACACGCCAGCTCGCCGTACATTCGGCGACTGTGGGGATGATGGGCGTCTCCAGACGTTCCAAACGGTTGTGGACGGCTTGGAACAAGCGCCCGAGTCGCTGGTGCAGATGTTCCGCGGCGGCAACCGCGTAAAACTGTTGGTCGGGCTGATTGCTTGGTGAGTTCTATCTTGGAACCCTACGCACTGCACCCGGACCGTTCAGCCGATTGTCTCTCATTGAGCGCGCTGACTATCGACGCCGCTCGGCATTTCTATAGCGCATTCGGCGTGCCGTGAGCACCGTAGCGTCTTTTAGTGCGAAAGAACATGCTCCCAAATCTCGCACCCGGCTTCAACGGGGTGAGCTTGACCGCTACGGGTCAGCAAGAGGCGGTCGTGCCTACCCGACAGCGGCCATGACGAACCTAGAGATGAGTTCATAGGCGGTACTGTTTACCGCGCTCACGTGCTTGGGCACATGCCGGTTAGTTATCATTTGCGCACGATTGGTGAGATGTAGGACCGTCCACGCGCGCTGCGAAAGAGGCGGCAGAGCGCGGCGTCGCCGCTATCGTCGGCAGCGTCACGGCAATGGTGCCAAATGTCTTCCGAGATGAAGGCCCGGAGCTCAACGGCAGCCGCGAGATAAACAAGCGTTTCTTCCGCATCACCTCTTGTGAGTGCCCGGCGCAATAGCGTGATGGCCACATCGCGGTCATGGTGGCTGACCAGAGGCTCGAACGGCGCCGCCTCAACCATGGCCTCCCGGATCCGGTGCATTAGGCTCTGGCCCATACTTGTCTCCT
The DNA here is from genome assembly GCF_058801495.1 of Cupriavidus sp. GW822-FHT03E04. NCBI lineage: Bacteria > Pseudomonadati > Pseudomonadota > Betaproteobacteria > Burkholderiales > Burkholderiaceae > Cupriavidus > Cupriavidus sp. GW822-FHT03E04. The sequence continues at coordinate 122,159 of NZ_JBXANI010000023.1, read as the reverse complement.
TTTATCGCTTCCCTGCTCTGCTGCGGGTAACTCCGAAGTATCGGCATCCGACCCTCCTACTGCAATTGCGTAATAATCAGCAAATGATGCGGTTTTCGCATGCACTGCAGGTATCACTCATGAGACGCAACATTCCCAGCACTATTGCGCTGACGGTTTTCGAGGCAGCAGCCCGGCAAGGCAGCTTTGCCCGCGCTGCAAACGAAGTCTGTCTAACCGAAAGCGCAGTTAGCAGGCAAATCGCGACGTTGGAGACTTTTCTCGGCGTGAAGCTCTTTACGCGCGTTCGCAAACAAGTGGTCCTTAACGATGCGGGCCGCCTTTATCTCAAGAACATTGCGCGGAACCTATCTGACATTGAGGCACACACATCGGCACTGATGTCTCACAAGGGCGTCGGCGGGGTTCTGGAACTCGCGGTTATTCCTACCTTCGCCAATAGGTGGCTTCTCCCTCGGCTGCGAGACTTCAAGGAACGGCATCCTGACATCATCCTGAATCTGTCCGAGCGGCCCCTTCCCTTCCGCTTCGACGATACGAACTTTGACGCAGCCCTTAACTTCGATCACCCATCTTGGACCAATGTGGTGAAGGTGGACTTATTTGCCGAGGAGTTGGTCCCAATTCTTAGCCCCCGATACTTCGACGTGGAGTCGTTGTCGACTCCTTCGAATCTGGCGGCGGTCCCACTGCTGCATAAGTCCACAAGGCCGGAGGCGTGGAAGCACTGGTTTGAATTGGCCGGAGTAGCCGACTTCACGCCTGTTCCGGGCATGCATTTCGAGCTATACGGCATGGTGATTGAAGCTGCTCGGGCCGGCTTAGGCGCTGGGCTAGTACCGCGCTTTTATGTGCAGGACGAGATTGCACGCAACGACTTGGTGGTGGCGTTCGACCTGACGCTCAAGCATGAGAAGCGCTACTGTCTCGTCTATCCCGAACGCAAGAAGGACTCGGAACTGGTCCAGGTGTTCCGGGACTGGGTTGTTGGCATTGAGGCGGAATTCAGTGCGAGACTAAAGTAACTCCTTTGTGTGCCCCATACGGCACGTATCGGCCAGATACTTGCGTCGAACGCACGAGTAGTGGAGAAAAACTCGTTTTACGCCCTAGTGGGTCGTCCGGAAAATAACTAGCTCAATAATGCAGAGCGAGTTCAAGATGTTTCTTTCGACCATACCAATGGCGGCGCGGGACCCTATCCTTGGGCTGAACGAGCAGTTTGCCCAAGATCCTCGCAATGACAAGGTCAATCTCGCCGTTGGCGTCTACTACGACGACTCCGGCAAGATACCCCTTCTCGATTGCGTTGCGGAAGCGGAGGCTTCGCTCGTTGCATCCCGCCTTGCCCGAGGTTACCAGCCAATCGACGGGCCAACCGCATTCCAGGATGCCGTGCTTCCCGTCGTGTTTGGGCCAATGGCCAACCTCTCGGATGCGCGCCGAATCGCGACGGTACAAACCGTGGGAGGTACCAGCGCATTGCGGCTGGCGGCAGACTTCCTCAGACAATGGGGGGGTGCTGATCGCGCGATGGTTAGCGACCCCACCTGGGACAATCATCGCGGCGTCCTTGGTGGCGCCGGACTCTATCTGGGTACATATCGCTATCTGTCCGCCGGCGCCAAGACGCCGGACTTGGACGGCATGATTGCAGATCTCTCGTCGGCTGCTCCAGGCAGCGTCGTGGTGCTCCACGCCTGCTGCCACAACCCTACCGGATATGATCTACCAGCAGAAGCGTGGTCGGCAGTCATGGAGACGATTGCGCGCCGACAGCTGATTCCCTTGTTGGACATTGCGTATCAGGGTTTTGGCGATGGGCTCGAGGATGATGCGGCCGTTGTCCGGACCTTCCTTTCGTCGGGTCTGCCCTTCCTGGTTGCCACTTCGTTCTCAAAGAACTTCTCGCTGTATGGCGAGCGCGTTGGCGCCTTGTCAGTCGTCTGCCCCGACACGGAGGCTGCCCCACGCGTTCGCTCCCAGCTTAAGGCCCTGATCCGCACAAACTATTCCAACCCTCCCTCGCACGGCGGTCGCCTCGTAACGACCGTACTGTCAACGCCCGGACTACGAGAGCATTGGCAGGCCGAGTTAGAGTCAATCCGACTTCGCATCCTTCGAGTCCGCCAACATCTGGCCACGGCTCTTCAGTCGTACGGCATCGACAAGGATTTTTCATTCATCACGCGACAGAAGGGCATGTTCAGCTATTCAGGGCTCGACGCGGTGCAGATGCAGCGTCTACGTGAGGATCACGGGATCTATGGCGTAGACACCGGGCGTATCTGTGTGGCGGCTCTGAACAGCCGCAACCTCGAACAAGTTGCCAAAGCGATGGCCTGCGCCTTCCAGGCGCAGGCAGCCGCGTTGAGTTCGTGACAAAACCTCATCTTCTCTGGAGTTCTTCTCGTTTGTCAGCAAGTAGCGCTGCGACCAGAATTACATACAGGAAGCGACAAGTCGCTGACCATCCTACCAATCACAGGGGACACTTCCATGCAATACCAGCTCTTCATCAATAACGAATTCGTCGATCCCGAACAGGGCGAATGGTTCGATTCTCTGGACCCGTACAACGGTGAGCCGTGGGCACAGATCCCGCGCGGCACCCGTGAGGACGTGGACCGTGCAGCGCAGGCTGCGCATGCCGCGCTGAATGGTCCATGGTCAAAGCTCTCCCCCACGACGCGGGGTATGCTGCTCTACAAGCTGGCCGGGCTGATCGAAGAGAACCTCGATCTTCTTACCGAAGTCGAGGCGCGTGACAACGGCAAACTGCGCACCGAAGTTCGGGGTCAAGTCGGCTATGTGGCCAAGTACTTTTACTATTACGCCGGCATGGCCGACAAGATTCACGGCTCCGTTGTGCCGATGGACAAGCCGAAGGTCTTCAACTACACGCGGCAAGAGCCTATCGGCGTAATCGGTACCATTACGCCTTGGAATTCTTCCCTACTGCTGTCCGCATGGAAAGTGGCACCCGCGCTGTGCGCAGGCAACACCATCGTGGCCAAGCCGTCAGAACACACGTCCGTTTCCCTGCTGGAGCTTGCAAAGCTCTTCGTTCAGGCTGGGTTCCCCCCGGGCGTGTTCAATGTCATCACCGGTTTTGGCAAAGACGTTGGCGAGCCGCTGGTCGAGCACCCGCTCGTTCCAATGATCGCCTTTACGGGCGGTGACGAAGGCGGCCGCCGCGTCAACATGGCTGCCGCCAAGCACTTCAAAAAAGTGACTCTGGAACTCGGAGGCAAGTCCCCCAATATCGTTTTCGAGGATGCCGACCTGACCAATGCCGCCAACGGCGTCATTACGGGCATCTTCTCCGCCGGCGGTCAAACTTGCATGGCCGGCTCGCGCCTGCTGCTGCAGGAGAGCATCCACGACGAGTTTGTTGAGCGCCTGATCTCCATTACGAGCAAGGCCAAGCTGGGAGATCCATCGCGCTCCGATGTCCAAGTGGGCCCTGTGGCGACCCGCCCCCAGTTCGAGAAGGTCGTCGACTACATTCGCATCGCAAAGGAGGAAGGTGCGACGTGCGCATTCGGTGGCAATGTACCCACCGGACCTGAATATGGCGCGTGCCAGTTTGTGGAGCCCACCATCTTCACGAACGTAACGAACAACATGCGAATTGCGCAGGAAGAGGTGTTCGGTCCCGTGCTGTCGGTGCTCAAGTTCAAGGACGAAGATGACGCACTGCGTATTGCCAACGATATCCGCTTTGGCTTGGCAGCCGGGGTATGGACGAAGAGCCTGCACCGCACGATGTACATGTCTGAACGACTGCAAGCCGGCACAGTTTGGATCAACAACTATCGTTCTACCAGCTTCACGACGCCATTTGGCGGGTACAAAGACAGCGGCCTGGGTCGGGAAGGCGGAATCGAAGCGGTAAAGGAATTCCTGGAGACCAAGAGCGTCTGGATCTCCACGGACCTGGAAATGCCGGACCCGTTCATTCGCAAGTACTGAACCCCTTCGAGAGGAGACATATCATGAGCACTGCAAACAGTGCCGCGCGCTTCGATGTAGTGGTAATCGGCTGCGGCATCTCTGGACTCTCTGCCGCTGTGGCTGCAGCCAGCCAAGGCGTAGGCGTGGCGGTTCTCGAACGTGCCACGTGCGAAGAATTCGGCGGCAACACACGTTGGACAGAAGCTTACTTCCGCATGAAGAGCGATTCGGAAGTCAGCGACGATTTCGATGAGTTGCTCAGCGCCAATGCAGGTGACAATCTTGATCCTAACGTGATTCGAAGCATGGCCGCGCCGTACGAAGACTGGCCCCCGTACGTCAAGGCCCACGGCATGCCGGATCCGGAACTGCTCTCGACGTTGTCATGCGAGGCGGGACCCACTGTGCAGTGGCTGCAGTCCTTTGGCATTCGCTTCGACGCGCTGCCAACGTACTTTGTCACTGCTGCTGCACCGCGATTAATGCCGGTCGGTGGAGGGCTTGCCATGATCGAAGCCCTGCACGCGCACGCTTCCGATCTTGGCGTGAAATTTTTCTACGAAACCACGGCCACACGACTGGCGCGACGCGATACGAGTGGCGATCTTCGTTTGAGCCTTGTCGATGCGCAAGGGGATGCGTTTGAGCTGCTCGGCCGCAACGTAGTCATCGCCTCGGGCGGCTTTGAGGGCAATCAAGAGATGCTGACCCAGTATCTCGGCCATGCAGCCAGATACGTCCGACCGGTGGCGCGGGGCGGGTACTACAACAAGGGCGAGGGCATTCGGATGGCGTTGGACCTCGGCGCGGCGCCGGCCGGGGACTTTAGCTCTTTTCATGCCGAGCCCCTCGACCCTCGATCAGCTCAAGTCGAGGCGCTGGTCATGAATTTCCCCTACGGGATCCTTGTCAACAAGCTTGGTCAGCGCTTTACTGACGAAGCGCCGGGCCCCGTCGACGTGCACTATGACCATATATCGCGAGCCTTCAAGGACCAGCCCGACGGCCTTGCCTACGTAATCTTCGATGAACGAATCAATGACGTGCCAAATTGGAAGAAGGGCATACGCACCGATCAACCACCGTTGCGAGGGGAGACAATCGCCGAGCTGGCCGCTAAGTGCGGCATCCCACCAGATGCCCTTGAGCGAACCGTACAGTCGTATAACAGCGCCTGCCAAGCTGGCGAGTTTCGTCCCCTCGAGGTCGACAACCTCAGCACCGTCGGCATTGTGCCGCCCAAGTCAAACTGGGCACGCCCGATTGACACCGGCCCGTACTTCGCCTACCCGATCATGCCTGGCATCTGCTTTACGTTCGGCGGCATCAAGGTCAATCGCAATGCACAAGTCGTAGACTCTGATGGCAAGGCGATTCCAGGGCTTTATGCCGCTGGGGAAGCGTCGGGGCTCTACTACCAGGTTTACACCGGCGCCACTTCCGTGATGCGTGGCGCCGTGTTTGGCAAGCTCGCCGGCGAACATGCGGCCGCACAGTCGAAAAAGCGTTGATATCGATGTGGTCCCCACAGCCGTTTTAGGACGGCTGCTCCCAGAACACAAGCTACCAAAAGTAGCGAGAGACAATCATGAAACTCGGAACTCAGATTCCACGGCTCACCGGAGTCGTGCGGGCAGGCACGCGTGTAGCCACGGCAGCCCTTGCCTTCGTTGCGACCCTTAGTGCCTCGCAGCCGGCCCTTTCCCAGCCTGGCTGGACTCCTAACAAGCCCATCCGTCTGGTGGTCCCCTATGCGCCTGGTGGCGGGACCGATGTCTTGGCCCGGTTAGTAGTTTCCGGCATCGGAAACAACCTCGGGCAGGCAATTGTGGTCGAGAACCGGCCCGGCGCGAACGGCGTCATTGGTGCCAACGTGGTCTATGGATCGCCGGCAGACGGCTACACGCTTCTGTTTGCTGCGGCTGACTTCATCTCCGTGGCACCGCACATTCACAAGAAGGTGGTGCAATTCCAGCCCAACGGCTTCCGTCCCGTTGCCCCCGTGGCAAAGATGGGATTCGTCTTGGCGAGCAGGCCTGACGCTGACACAAAGACTGTGCAGGATGTTGTCGCGAAAGCCAAGAAAGGCTCCCTCTCTTATGGGCACTGGGGACCGGGCAGCATGGCGCAGATGGGCATGGAGCTTTTGAAAACAAAAGCTCAAATTGACAACATGCTCGAAGTGCCCTTTGGAGGCGCGGCGCCCGTCATGACCGCAGTCATGGGAGGCCAAGTCGATTACGCGTTTATCCCGACGCCACTGGCAGTTGCCAACAAGACCAAACTGCGACTGTACGCTCTTAGTTCTCCAGAGAGGTTTCCGTCGATCAAAGACGTCCCAACTCTGACGGAAAGTGGCTATGCCATCGATGCCGATACTTGGTTCGGCATACTGGCGCCGCCGAACACGCCGCAAGCGGTTGTGGATGCGATTCAAGTCCAAGTCGCCCGGGCCACCAGCCAACCCGAGTTCCGAGCGCGAATGGCGGACATGGGTTATACACCGATCACTATCGACCTCAAAAAGTTTGGCGAATTTGTTCAAGCCGAGAACCAACGTTGGGGAGCCGCCGTCAAGGCCGCTCGCATTCGCGTGGAAGAGTAAGTGTTGCAGATCACTAATTCTGCGAATGGTGCGTACTAATATTTTATTAGGTCAACCCTATTCTTCCTATGTGCCTTCGGATCCGAGCAGAGACATCCTGATTATGAGAGCAGTCCAAAACACGCCGCAATGAAAAAGCCCCGCGCGGCGCGAACCGGCGGGGGCCGCGCGTGGATCTGGCGGGGCAGGCGGCGGGACACGTTTCACTGGCGGATGCGAGCCGGGCGCAGGGACTACAAACCCAACGTGCGGCGCGTGCGTTATCTCAACCCGCAGCTGCGCCGGAACCCAACTGATCCGTCGTGGGGTGCGCGCACCTGCGCGGGTGTCGTGCGCCGACGAAGCACGATCCGGCATCGCACTCCTGCGCTGGATGACTGGGATCCAATGCTCCCTGTAGCTGCCACGGATATCACCCCAGCCCCCTCGTCGCGCCCGCGCTTCCTGCTCCCGGTCTTGCCCTACGCGCCTCACATGCACCTGGACGCTCGAGCTCGGAAGTTGCCCTCCTCCCCGAACCACATCGCCCCAAAAGATCCGCGCCAATCGGTATGACGTCACGCTGGCGCACCAACCCTGGAGCCCGCTCCACTGGGGAGGAAGGAAGAGCACTCGTTCGGATGGGAAGCCCGTAACCATGGAGCAAACCCACATGACGCAGGATGCGGTTTAGTTGGACTCCGGTGCCGGTACTCCCACAGAACATTCACGTTCGTGAAAGAACCCACTTCCCCCGATGCCCGCCGGCGCAAGTTAGTTCTTTTGGTACAGCGGACGGCTCGCCCCGTCAGTTCAGGAGAAGGCCGTCGGCGCCAATACAGAAAACTGCAGCGCCGTCTATGCCTTCGCCCTGTTCGCACCTCGTCACCAAGTAGTGCATGGCGTAACTCCTTGAGCAACCTTGATGAATTGACATGCTCTTTGCCTCTACCGCCCGCACGCCATGAAGCATCCGCTTCCACTGAGTTTGAGCGCCCACGCGCCCGCGCTGCGACAATTCAGATTGTGCCGACGTAACCAACGGAGAATCCACTGGAGTTCAAACCGCTACAGCGACGATGAACGACCGGATCACGAAACTGAGTCTTTCTGGCGAGCCCTAAAGTCCGCCCAAAGTGGCAGTGGGATTCCCTTTTCCATAGTCTTTCGAGGCTCCCCACCTTAGACTGGCGGCATGCTTTCGCTCGTCGGTGTATATTCCATCCGCTACAATTAGCCGGCCTAAAACCGACTCAGCGTGCAGCTACACGCTTCGGTGCCGCGAATACGAGCGGACCATCGCTGGCGCCAATGGCTTGTGAATAGAGGCGGATCGTCGGTCCTTCGGTTTCTACAATCGATTAATCAATGAACCGCATCTACCGCCTTGTCTGGAACCGCACCTTGCGGGTCTCCCAGGTTGCCTCCGAACTCGCCGTCGCGTCCTGCGGCGGCTCCCCATCCGGCCGTGCCGTACGGCGAATGCCAGCGTGCTGGGCGCTCAAAGCCCTGCATCCGCTCGCGTTGACGCTCGGCATTACCGGCGCGGCGGTCCCGGCATGGGCGGCTAATTGCATCCCCGGCGCAACGGCGGCTTGCAGCGCGACCGGGGGCACCGGCGCGCCCGGTCGCGGGGGCAACGGCGGCGCCGGCAACGGTGACGGCGGTGGCGCCAGTACCCTTGTCGGCGCTGACACGGTCCAGATCGCGGGCAGCCCAGGCGCCAATGGCGTAGGCGGAAGCGGTGCGGCGGGCGAGAGTGCTGGTGGAACAGGCGGCATCGTGGGCGTGGACGCGGGCGTGTTTACACCGGGCAGCGTGGTCACCGTCATCGGAGGAATCTCTGGCGGCCCTGGGGCACAGGGACCGGACGGCTTCAACTTCGCGAGCGGCGGCGGGGGCGGCGGCACGGCTTTATATTTTGTCGGCGGAAGCTTGAACGTAATTTCGGGCCCAGTCGTCAAAGGTGGTAACGGCGGCGCTGGCGGAAATGGTACCAGCGGCTTTGTTTCCAATGCCGGCGGCGGCGGTGGCGGCGGCACCGGCATTACTACCACGGCGGCGAATGCCACCATCACCAACGCAGGCGATATCAGCGGGGGAAGTGGTGGCAACGGAGGTGCAGGCGGCTTCGGAGGTGGCGGTGGCGGTGGCGGCGATGGCTTGTTGACGCTCGGCGGCAATACGGCCATTACCAACACGGGCAGCATTACCGGGGGCGCCGGCGGCAGCGCCGGGGTCAGCAGCAATGGCAGCCTCACCACCGCAGGCACCGGCGGCGCCGGGGTCAATCTCGCCGGAGGGGGAAGTACCTTAATCAATCAAGGCAATGTCACGGGTGGCGCCGGAAGCGGAGCCGCGGCCGGGGCCGGTGTCATCGCTAATGGGAATGACACTATCACCAACAGCGGCACGATCAGTGGCGGTCTGTTCAGCGACGGCCTGACCCGCGCCGCGGCGATCCAGTTCAACGGCACCGGCAATACATTGAATCTGCTCACGGGCTCGAACCTCGTTGGAAATATCCAGTTGAGCGCCGGTGCGACAGCGACCATCGCTGGAAAGAGCACAGGGCTGACGCTTGGCAATGCGATTGTGCTGGGTGCAAGCACGTCCGCCGTGGGTTTCGACACCAGCGCGGCCAACCTTCTAGTTTCCGGCGTCGTCTCTGGCACCGGCAGCCTGACCGCAACCGGAGGGGGCACTGTCACGCTCACCGGCGCAAACACCTACACAGGTGGCACAACGATCAGTACAGCCACACTGCAAATCGGTAATGGCGGCACCACAGGCTCAATCGCGGGTAACGTCATGAACAACGGGACGCTGGTTTTCGGCCGGAGCGATAGCGTGGCCTTTGGCGGCAACATCAACGGAACCGGCGCCTTGGCGCAAGCCGGCACTGGCACGCTGTCACTCTCGGGGGCCAACAACTATACTGGCAGCACGACCATCGCGGCTGGCACCCTTGCACTCACCGGTACCGGTAGTATTGCGGCGTCTGGCGGCGTCATGAACAATGGAACGTTCGATATCTCGGGCACCACCAGCGGCGCATCGATCGCCAGCCTCTCCGGGACAGGTACCGTCGGCCTCGGCGGCCGCACGCTGACGCTGACCAACGCGGCTGGCGCGTTCAGCGGGAGCATCGGCGGTGCGGGTGGCCTCACGCTCACCGGCGGCACGCAGACCCTCAGCGGCGCGAATACCTACAGCGGTGGCACGACCATCAACGCGGGCACCCTTGCGCTCACCGGTAGCGGAAGTATTGCGGCGTCTGGCGGCGTCATGAACAATGGAACGTTCGATATTTCAGGCACCACCAGCGGCGCATCGATCGCCAGCCTCTCTGGGACAGGTACCGTCAGCCTCGGCGGTCGCACGCTGACGCTGACCAACGCGGCTGGCACGTTCAGCGGCAGTATCGCCGGCGCGGGTGGCCTCACGCTTAACGGCGGCACGCAGACCCTCAGCGGCACGAATACCTACACGGGCGACACGACGATCAAGGCGGGCGCGCTCGCTCTATCGGCTGCAGGTAGCCTTGCCTCCGGGACGAACGTGAATCTGGCGGGCTCCGGCGCGCTGCTTGATCTCTCCGCAGGCGGCAACCAATTGATCGGTAACCTGTCGGGGGTCGCAGGCAGCCGGTTGGCGCTCGGCGCCAATTCCCTGACGGTGAACACCAGCGGCGCCCAAACGTTTGGCGGCAGCCTCGTCGGGACCGGCGCGTTCGTGAAGCAAGGCGCGGGCAGCCTGACGCTGAATGGTGTCAGCAATAGCTTTTCCGGCACGACAACCGTCATCGGTGGCCTGCTGGAAGTCGGAGATCTGAACAACGCCAGCGCCATGCTCGGCAGCAACGTGACGGTCGGATCCCAAGGCACCTTGCGCGGCCATGGCACCATCTCCGGCGACGTCACCAATGGTGGCATTGTGATGCCAGGCGGGTCGATCGGCACGTTGACGGTCGGTGGCAATTACACACAGGCCAGCAATGCCACGCTGACGATCGAGGTGAGCCCGACCGAGGGCTCACAGCTCAGGGTCAACGGCAGCGCCGCCCTGAACGGCGCGCTCGCGGTTGTCTACGATCCGGGCACCTACACTGCGCGGCAGTACACCCTGCTCACCGCAGTCAACGGCGTGAGCGGCCGCTTTACCGGCGTCAGCAGCACGGCAGCGGTCGGAGCCAATCTTGGCACGCTAAGGCAATCCGTCAGCTATGGCACGAATGACGTCAACCTGATACTCGATGCCGCAGCCGCGCCCGATGCGCCGGTCGTGATCGCGCCGCTTGGCACCAGTATCTACACCGCGCTCGGCACGACCGCACTGATCCGCGCGCAAACGGTCAATGCGACACTACTGGAACGGCTGAGCACTAGCCCCATGAAAGATCCGGCTTCGTCTGGTAGCTGGATTACCGCAATGGGTTCGCGCACGAAAGTCGGGGGCACAAATAGCCAACCGGGCTTCCAGGCGCACCAATACGGGTTTCTGGCGGGCATCGACCATCCGGTGGGCGAATCCACGCTCGGTGCCGCTGCCGGCTACATGCACACCAATATAGGCGAGGATCGCACCGGCAACTCGGGCATGACGGACACGCTTAGACTCGCGCTGTACGGCAACGGGTGGTACGGTCCGGTCGGCTTGGCTGCGACGGTCGGATACGGACTCGACTTCCTGTCTCAGAAGCGGCCCTTCGGTTCGGTCGGCACCGCGGAAGGCGATCATATCGGTCAGGAGTTCACTACTGCGGCGCAGGCTAGCCTGCCCCTTACGGTGGGCGGCATCGTGTTGACGCCGAATGTGGGATTGCGCTATGCGTATTTTCACGGCAACACGTTCAGCGAAGGTGGAGCAAACGGGCAGAACCTATTCGTGGGAACGGACAACGCCCGCAGCCTGCAACCCTTTGCAGCGATCACGCTGGACAAGGCGTTTGGAGACACGGCAAAGCCGGTCAACGTAAAGCTGAGGCTGGGGTACGCGCATGAGATGCTGGCGGGCGGCCGTGCCGTCACGGTGTCCGCCCTGGACGGCACGGTGTTCGCATCCCCGGGCACGGATCTGCCGCGCTCGTTTCTCACGACCGGCGCAAGCGTCAGCCTCCATCCGTCCAAAGCCCTGACGGTTTCCTTCGCGTTCGACGCGCTAATCAATACCGGCCATGCATCCGCACAAGCTGCAAGCGCAAAGCTCGATTACCGTTTCTGAAGCGGGATGCAGAGTTCGGAGTTAAGTCACCGCTGGCGTTGCCATTGGCGGCAGTTTTCGAGGTCCGTGAATTCTTCAGCACGCGCGCCGTCGCTGACGGCAATGGGCATCGAACAACTGGCGAAACAAGCCAAGGCCGCGCCATCGGCCAAGGCGCCTCGCGCTCCTCCTAAGGCTTCGGCCCGCCCATCGAAACCCGTTAAGTCCGTCGATCCGGTGCCGCAAGCCATCGTGAAGCTGCAAAGTTGGTTCTGTCAACTTGTTGCAACTGCGGCGGAAAGACAGCGGGCACCCAGCCATCAGAAAACGCAGGACGGATTTCGGGTGACCTCGGTGAACTCGCACCAGGCGACGAATCTTGCCGCGAGTTGTTTGCGGTAGAGCGAGGCGCGCAGCAGATGCCGCTTGAGCGCGAAGTGTTGCCGAATCAGCCCGAAGCACGAGAGAAATTCCTGCGCGCGTTTCGGGTCACGAAAGCCGCGCACACGACGCTCGCGTTCGCGTGTCGGTTGGTGGCTGTTCTCTGCACGGTTGTTCACGCGTGCAGCCGCTTTGACGAAACCGTGCTTCACCTGAGCGAGCTCAGCAATGTCAGCCCTCGCCGCCAGATAGCTGCGCAGCTGGTCGGTCACGAACTTGCGCGGCACCGGGTTTGAACGCAGCACCCTCCGGAAGAAGCGCTTTGCCGCGGCCTTGTCGTGTTGCTTTTGCACCAGCACATCGAGTTCAGCATCATGCTCATCGACCGCGCGCCATAACAGATATGGCGCACCGCGCAGCGTCACGAACATCTCATCAAGATGCTATACGCAGCCCGGCTTGCGCCGTGCCGCTTTGGTGCACCGGGCGAATCCCGCCCCGAATTTGTCGCACCAGCAACGGATCGTTTCATACGTGACCACGACACCACGATCGAGCAACAACGCTTCGATGTCGCGCAGGCTCAGGCTGAACCCGAAATAACAGCGAACCGCGCAGCTGATAACGGCAGCAGTAAAGCGGTGGCCGTGATAATGAGATTTCGTCTTCATCATCGCGCCATCTTACGCGACCGCCTCATCAACGTGACAGTGCCAGAGGGAGTCAACACCGTCATCATTTCAATCGGCGTTGGCACAACTTGTCGGCTTCGGCAAATGCCCGCTACCGTGCGCTCTCAGAACTGCGCTTCGCTCAACGCATTGAGCGGCACCGCGCCCGCCACGATGGCATCGCGCAAACCCGATGCCTGTGACAGGATGTGCTCCGCGAAGAAATGCGCCGTCGAGATCTTGGCGTCGTGGAAGGATGGATCCTCGCCACGCTTCGCATCTGCCGCAAGCATCGCGCGGCCAAGCTGCCAGCCCGAAAACACGATGCCGCAGAGCTTCAGGTAAGGCACGCTGCCGGCAAACACGGCATTCGGGTCCGACTTGGCATTGGCCACGACGAACGCCACGACGGTCTCCAGCGCGGCGCGCCCCTTGGCCAGTTGCGCCTGTACCGCGGTGAATGCCGCGCTACCATGCTTGCCCAGCGCCGCCTCGGTCTCGGCGATCTGCGCGCAGATCGCACGGGCCACCGCGCCACCGTCGCGCAGCGTCTTGCGGCCGACGAGGTCGTTCGCCTGGATCGCGGTCGTGCCTTCGTAGATCGGCAGGATGCGGGCATCGCGATAGTGCTGGGCCGCGCCGGTCTCCTCGATGAAGCCCATGCCGCCGTGCACCTGCACACCGAGGCTGGTCACATCGATCGACAACTCGGTGCTCCAGCCCTTGACGATGGGCACCATGAACTCGTAGTACGCCTGGCTTTGCTTGCGCACCGCGTCGTCGGCATGCTGGTGCGCCGTGTCGCACGCGGCCGCGGCCACATACGCTACCGCGCGCGCGCCTTCGATCAGCGAGCGCATGGTCATCAGCATGCGCTTGACGTCCGGGTGATGAATGATGGTCACAGCCTCGCGTGCGGAACCATCGACCGGACGGCTTTGCACGCGCTCGCGGGCAAAATTCACAGCCTGCTGGTAGGCCCGCTCCGACACGGCGATGCCTTGCATGCCGACCGAGAAGCGCGCCGAGTTCATCATGATGAACATGTATTCCAGGCCGCGGTTTTCCTCGCCGACTAGCGTGCCGATGGCGCCACCGTGGTCGCCGAACTGCAGCACGGCTGTGGGGCTGGCCTTGATGCCCAGCTTGTGCTCGATCGACACGCAGTGCGCATCATTGCGCGCGCCCAGCGAACCATCCTCATTCACCAGGAACTTGGGCACGATGAACAGCGAGATGCCCTTGACGCCCTCGGGTGCCGTGGGCGTGCGCGCAAGAACGAGATGGACGATGTTCTGCGCCATGTCGTGCTCACCGTAGGTGATGAAGATCTTGGTGCCGAACACCTTGTAGGTACCGTCACCCTGCGGCTCGGCGCGCGTGCGCACGGCCGCCAGGTCCGAGCCGGCCTGTGGCTCGGTCAGGTTCATGGTGCCGGTCCATTCGCCGGAGATCAGCTTGGGCAGGAAGGTGGCCTTCTGCGCGTCGCTGCCCGCGGTCAGCAGGGCTTCGATGGCGCCGTCCGTCAGCAGCGGGCACAGGGCGAACGACAGGTTCGCCGTGTTCAGCATCTCGTTGCAGGCGGTGGCGATCAGCTTGGGCAAGCCCTGGCCGCCAAATTCCTGCGGATGCAGCACGCCCTGCCAGCCACCTTCGCCAAACTGGTGGAACGCGTCCTTGAAACCGGGCGTGGTGGTAACCGCGCCGTCCTTCCAGCTGCTCGGATCGGTGTCGCCGATACGGTTGAGCGGCGCCACCACTTGTTCGTTGAATTTGGCTGCCTCGTCGAGCACCGCCTGCGCCGTCTCCGGCGTGGCGTCCTCGAAGCCGGGAAGCTTGCTGACTGCGTCAAGATCAGCCAGTTCGTTCATCACGAACAGCATGTCCTTGAGCGGGGCACGGTAGGTCATTTTTTGGGGACTCCATTTTGGGGACGGGGCGCGGTGCATCTGGCCGGATGCCGGCACTGCATGGTCTGGGTACCGGATCGTAGCGCCCGCCGCGTCATGCGGGAATAACCAAACCTGCCCATTCATTGACAAAACCTGCCGCTTTGCGTCGCGCGGGTCGCCTGCCATGCACCCCAGTTCGATTGGCCGGATTTGTCACTAGTTCGGCCATTCCTGTCAGTGCCGGAGGTGGCGGGCACCTCTAGAATGCCTCGCAGCCGGCGTCGCCATGACCGATGAATGCAACCGGCATAACGACAAACCGCCTGTCAGGAGACAAGACTATGGACCTGTTCGGTCAGATGATGTACACGCCTTTGCAATTGTCCGCGCTGCTGGGGCAGGCGGCGCGGCACTCCGGCACGGTGGAAATCGTATCCCGGCGCGTCGAGGGCGACATTCACCGCTATACCTACGGGGACTGCCATGTCCGCGCCATGCAACTGGCCAATGCGCTGACGGGCCGCGCCATCGTGGCCGGAGACCGCGTCGGCACGCTGGCGTGGAACGGCTATCGCCATATGGAGCTGTACTATGGCGTGACCGGCATTGGCGCGGTTTGTCATACCATCAACCCCCGCCTGTTCCCGGAACAGATCGCCTACATCATCAATCATGCCCGCGACCGCATGGTCTGCTTCGATGCCTCCTTCCTGGGCCTGGTCGAGCAGATCGCGCCGCAATGTCCTCATGTCGAGTCATGGGTCATGCTGTGCGACGCCACCAGCCTGCCGCAAGCACCTGCGCTGCCGCTCGAAAGCTATGAGGCCCTGATCGGCAGGCAGCCCGGCCATTTCGACTGGCCCCGCCTGGATGAGCAGCTGGCGGCAGTGCTTTGCTACACCTCCGGCACCACCGGCAACCCGAAGGGCGTTTTGTACTCGCACCGTTCGCTTTGCCTGATGGCCTATGCCTCGGCGCTGCCGGACGCGCTTTGCCTGCGTGCGTCGGACTCCGTGGTGCCTGTCGTGCCGATGTTCCACGTCAATGCTTGGGGGCTGCCGTTCTCCGCGGCGCTGGTCGGGGCGAAACTGGTGCTGCCGGGTCCGGCGCTCGACGGCGCGTCCCTGTCGGTGCTGTTCGACCAGGAAGGCGTGACGGTGTCGGCCGGCGTGCCCACGGTCTGGCTCGGCCTGGCCGACCATATGCGCCGCACGGGCGAGCGCTGCAACAGCCTGGAGCGTGTCATCGTGGGCGGCGCGGCATGCCCGCCGCAACTGGCCAAGGCGCTAGGCGAACTGGGCATCAAGTCGGTACACGCCTGGGGCATGACCGAGCTGTCTCCGGTTGGCACTGTGTTTTCGCCCTCGCAGGGCTTCGCGCAAAAGCCGGAGCAGGAGCGCGCGCAGCTCGAGGCCAAGCAAGGCAGGGTCGTGCCGGGTGTCGAGATGAAGGTCGTCGACGCCGATGGTGCCGAGTTGCCGTGGGACGGACGCTCGGCGGGCGACCTGATGGTGCGCGGCCATTGGGTCGTGGAGCGCTACTTCGGCATGGAGGAAACCTGCCTGGAGAATGATGGCTGGTTCGCCACCGGCGATGTCGCTACGATCGACGCCGACGGCTATATGCAGATCACGGATCGCAGCAAGGATGTGATCAAGTCCGGCGGCGAATGGATTTCCTCGATCGAACTGGAAGGCATCGCCGTTGCGCATCCGGAGATCGAACTGGCGGCCTGTATCGCCTGTGCCCATCCCAAGTGGGACGAACGCCCCCTGCTGGTCGCGGTAAGGCGCGCCGGCAGCACGCTCGATGCGCAACAACTACTGGCCTTCTATGAAGGCAAGGTAGCCAAGTGGTGGATCCCGGACGATGTGATGTTCGTGCCGGAACTGCCGCTGACCGCGACCGGCAAGCTGCATAAGCTGGTGCTCAGGCAGCGTTTCGGCACCCATTACAGCGGTGCCGCCTAGCCGGGCCGCTCAGGCCATGCCGCGGTACGCCTTGGGCGTGCTGCCGGTCCAATGCCGGAAGGCGCGGTGGAACGCGGTCGGGTTGTCAAAGCCGACGTCATAAGCGATTGCCGCGATGGCATCGGGCGAACGCGTGAGCCGCTGGATCGCGATATCGCGCCGGACGTCGTCCTTGATCGCTTGGAACGTCGTGCCTTCGTCCGCAAGCCGGCGGCAAAGCGTGCGCACGGAATAGTGCAGGTCCTGGGCAACCACTTCCAGCGTCGGCATGGCGGGAAGGCAATCGGCAAGGAATTGCCTGACCCGGTGGCAAACCATCTGGTCGGCAAAGGAGACGAAGATCCAGTCTTCCGGGGCGCGCGCTAGGAATCTCTGCAGGTCGGCCTTGCGTTGCCGCACGGGCATATCAAGGTAGGCCGCCTCGAAACGCATGCGTGTCTGTGCGCTACCGAACTGAACCGGCCCCGGAAAGAGAAAGAGGTAGTCCGTTGCGTGCGCGGGACGCGCAAAATCGAACTCCGCCGCGATCAGCGGGATCCGCTTCCCAACCAGCCATGAGGCAATGCCGTGCACGAGCTTCATGATAAGTTCGCGGCCGAGTTCGGTCACGCTGGGGCCCGCCGGATCCGCCTCCATGGCAACCCAGCCGCCTTCGCCGTCGCGGCCCGAATCCAGGCGGAAATCATCCAGGATCAGGTGGAAGAACTGGCCGAACCGGTGCAGCGCGACTTCCAGCCGCGGGGCGTCGAGCAGGCTCAGGCACAGGTATTTCAGCGTGCCGTTGCGCAAGGGGCGGCTGAAAATGCCCGGCATTTCGTCGTCCAGTTCGGTCGCGAGCAGGCGGTAGAGCGTGGAGAACTGCTCCTCGGTCACGCGGGAGCCAGGGCGGCGCAGCAAGCCGTGGGGGATGCCGGAACGCTCCGCCAGCCGCTCAATGGCGGCGGGATCGGCGCCCGACAGGAAGCCGTTGACTAGCGAAATGGGAACCGTGCCAGAAATATGACTCAAGGGTAGGTCGACGTCCGGACCGCAACGTCATTTCCGGTGTGACCAGGGGGCATTTATTTTGTCATAAGCTGGACTGGCTCGTCACTTTTTTGGCTTTCCGGCGATGAGGGCTCTGTCGCAGTAAGGGAGCGAGGCAAGCAGCGCCCCTGGGGTACAGGTGGCTTATGCTGCCAGTGAATAGAATTGCTCTGCAGCGGACGGATTGCTCCCTTCGCGGCACTACTGCATCTGGCCCTTGGCAATCATGTGTATGAGCTCGATGCCGCCCAGCAGGATGCGCGCAGCGAAAGTCCTTGAATCCCAGCAGCGGTCGACGCATGCGCTTAGCGGGTCAAATTCGCTTGATTATCACTGCAAGTGATTAATTGCATCCCTTGAGAGCGGATATGGATTGCGAACACCGTCGCGCGGGCTCAAATCCTGGCTCAATCTAGCGCAGCGCGAATGAGTTTCTGCACTAGCCAGCCGCAGCCCGGTCAACACGCTGCCCACTACGCCCGGTAGCACCACCCGCATCAGCATCTCCCAGCGCGTGGCGGCCAGGCTGTGGGCGAGCGTGATCCAGCGGGGGTCAAGGTTGCGCACCCCGGCGGCGGTATTGAGCAGAATGGGCCAGACTCCGGCGAAGGCCAGCAGGAACAGCACCGGGAGGTCGCCCACGCCCAGCACCATCACGACCACGGGCAGCTGCTCGTTGCGGTTCAAACAGGTCCGCGCAATTGCGAGAACCCGTTAAAAAGCCTGGGATGCTCTCTGCCACCGCCAGGACACCCGTTTATCTTCTATGGGTATAGGAAGATGGGGTCAGGTGTAGGCGATTGATTGCGCTTCATAAAACAGCTGCATTGACGATGCCGTCGGGACCGATGAAGCGGCTACCATCAAAAAATATCCCCAATCACCTGCCGCAACCATGCATGCCCCTGATCGGTCTGGTAGCGCTCATGCCAATACAGGGACACGCTAAGGGCCGGCAAGGAAATCGGAACCTCCCTGATCACTGTATTAGTACTGCGTACCAGCGCGTTGGCGACGCTGCTAGGCAACGTCGCAATCATGTCTGACCCGGCGACCACATGCGGGCAGGCCAGATAGCTCGACAACGTTACCGCCAGTTGCCGGCTCCGGCCTAACCCTTCCAGCGCTCGGTCGATCCGCTCGCTAAAATAGCGGGTATGCGCGGCCAGGTCGATGTGCTTGTAACGCAGGAAGGCGTTGAGGTTCCAAGGGCGCTCCAGGGAAGGATGGCCGGCGCGCATCAAGCATACGGTGGGCTCCTCGAACAGGAAACGCGCGCGCAAGTTCGGCGCTGGCTCGGGGTAGTAGCCCGCAATCATCTCGACATGGTTAGTCTCAAGCATGCTGAGCCCGTGCTGCAGGCGCGCGGGCAACACGCGTAACTGCATGTGAGGCGCCTCCTGCGCCACCTTGGCCACGACTTTGGGCAACATGGAGAACTGTACATAGTCGGTCGCATAAATTGAGATCACCCGCTTGCTGCTGGCCGGTGAGAATTCCTCACGCGGCGCGGTGGCGGCTTGCCATTGCTGCAGGATAGGCGCAAAGGTCCGATGCAACTCAAGCGCTCGTGCGGTGGCCTTCCACTGGGCACCTTCGCGCACTAGCAGCGGATCGTTGAACAGCCGCCGAAGGCGGCTCAGCGCCGCGCTCATGGCGGGCTGGGAAAGCTGCATCTGCTCGGCCGCGCGAGACACGTTGCGGCACGAAATCAGTGCATCAAAGTGGGCGACAAGGTTCAGGTCGGCACTTTTCATGGAATCGGTCCATTAGGAACACAGCTTAAGCGAGCGCCGTGCCAGCGTCAGAGGCTGTCAGTGGACATTGGCAGCCATGCCAGCGGCGGCGCGCAGTATTTGTCTGATGGATACCAGTATAAAGGCGACAGCATCGCGTGGCGGCCGGCCGGCTGCCTAAGATGGCGTCAACCGGCTTCGTCGTACCAGTCCCGATTCGACCCTGGCCATGCATCCGCGCACTGGGCTGGCTAGCCTGCCAGCCCGAAGCCAGTGAGTGCATGCAGGCAGTTGCGCTGCCAGTTTCCCCACTACGGAGAACTAAGTGATGCCTACCCTGAAGCACCTGTTGTCCTGCCTCCCCATCTTGTGTCCACTCCTGCTGGGCAGTACCAGTGCGCACGCGCAAGCCCCCTGGCCTGCCAAGGTGATCCGTCTGGTAGTGCCGTTTGCCGCTGGCGGCTCGACGGACCTGATCGCACGCAAGATCGCGGAGGATCTGGGGGAACGCGTCAAGGGCACCGTGGTGGTAGAGAACCGGCCCGGCGCGGGCGGCACGGTGGGCAGCGAGTTCGTAGCGCGCCAGCCAGCGGATGGCTACACCATCCTGATGGGTTCGGTGAGCACCCATGCGGTGGCGCCCAGCCTGTTCGCCAAGTTGCCGTACGACCCGCTTAAGGACTTCACGCCGCTCACCATGGTCGCCACTATCCCCAACGTGCTCGTAGTGAACAACGCGGTGCCGGCCGGCAATATGAAAGAGTTCGTGGGCCTGCTAAAGCGCGAACCGGGCAAGTACGCCTTTGCCTCCAATGGCCAGGGCACATCGAACCACCTAGCCTACGAGCTGTTCAAGTCCACCGCGGGGGTATCGCTCACTCATGTGCCCTACAAGGGTTCGGGCCCCGCCATGGCCGACCTCATCGGCGGACATGTGAACAGCATGATGGATGTGGTGATGACATCCTACAGCTATATCAAGGGCGGCAAGCTCAAACCCATCGCCGTGACGTCGCTCACGCGCTCGCCGATGCTGCCGGAGGTGCCCACGGTGGCGGAGTCCGGCTATCCGGGATTCGAGGCCATTGTCTGGTTCGGCCTGTTCGGGCCGCCAAATATGCCACCCGAGATCGCGGGCCGCCTGTCGCGCGAGCTGATGGCGGTCATGCACGACAAGAAGATGAGCGCCTACCTCACCGAGCAAGGCGCACAACCGTCAGGTATGTCGCCGGCGGAGTTCACCCAGTTCATCCGCGCCGATATGGCCAAATGGCACAAAGTGGCGGTAGCCGCAGGCATCAAGCCCGAATGAGATGCTGCCGGGCTGCCCTTGTCGCCCGGCGGGCAGCCAAAGCGCGCGTTCAACTCCTGATCTTCCAACATCCCGATTCTCCCCGTCCTCACCAGCGCAACCCAGGAACCCAACATGTACCGAATCGGTATCGACGTCGGCGGCACTTTTACCGACTTCACCATGATCGACGAGGCGGCCGGGGCCGTGCAGTTCCATAAGGTCCCCTCCACCCCGCACGACCCGTCCGAGGCCATCGAGCGCGGCATTGCCGAACTGCTGCGCGACCACGGCGTGGCACCCGCCGAGGTGGCGCACGTGGGCCATGGCACCACCGTGGCCACCAACCTCATCATCGAGCGCAAAGGCGCGGCGGTGGGCCTGATCACGACCCAGGGCTTTCGCGACATCCTGGAAATCGGCCGGCAGACCCGCCCTCACCTGTTCGACTACAGCGTGACCAAGCCGCCGGTGCTGGTGCCCCGCGCGCACCGCGTCGAAGTGCCCGAACGGCTGGATGCCCAGGGCCACGTCGTAACGCCACTGGACGAGGCGGCCGTGCGCCGCGCCGCGCAAGCCTTCCGCGCCGCCGGCCTGGAGGCAGTGACGATCTGCTTCCTGCATGCCTATCGCAACCCTGCGCACGAGCAGCGCGCCCGGGCCATTGTGGAAGAGGTCATGCCCGGCGCGTATGTCAGCCTGTCGAGCGAGGTGCTGCCGGAATTCCGCGAGTACGAGCGCCTTTCCACCACCGTGCTGAACGCAGCCGTGGGCCCGCGCATGGCGCGTTACCTGGATCGCTTCATGGCACGCGTGGCCGACCTGGGCATTGCCCAGCGGCCCTACACCATCCACTCCAACGGCGGCCTGATGTCGGCTGCCGCGGTGCGCCAGTATCCGGTGCGGACCTGCCTCTCTGGCCCCGCCGCCGGCGTGGTGGGCGCGGCCGCGGTAGGCCGCGCCATTGGCCGGCCCGACCTGGTCACCTTCGATGTCGGCGGCACCAGTACCGACGTCTCGCTGATCTCCGCGGGCCGGCCCCTGTTCACATCGAACCGCCAGGTGGCCGGCTATCCGGTCAAGACGCCGATGGTGGATATCCACGTGATCGGCGCGGGCGGCGGCAGCATTGCCTGGCGCGACGACGCCGGCTCGCTCAAGGTCGGACCACACAGCGCGGGGGCCGTGCCCGGGCCGGTGGGCTATGCGCGCGGCGGCACCGAGCCCACCATCACCGATGCGGAAATCACGCTGCAGCGCCTCAACCCGGTCGCGCTGCTCAAGGGCCGCATGCCGGTGGACCTGGCCAGTGCCCGCCGTGTGATTGCCGAGCAGGTAGCGGCGCCGCTGGGGATCTCGCTGGAAGACGCCGCCGAGGGCATCATCCGCATCGCCAACGCCAACATGAGCCGCGCCATCCGCGCCGTGTCCACCGAGCGCGGCTACGACCTGTCGCGGTTCGCGCTGTACGCCTATGGCGGTGCCGGTCCGCTGCACGCGGTGGAGGTGGCCGAGGAATGCGGCATTCCCGTGGTGATCGTGCCGCAAGAGCCTGGCACCATGTGTGCGCGCGGCATTCTGCTGACCGATATCTCGTTCGACTTCGTGCGCAGCGAGATCTCGCTGGCCGATGGCGCCGGCTGGGGAGGCGTGGTCAGTGCATTCACCCAGCTGCGCGGCGAGGCGCAGGCCTGGCTCGAGGCCGAGCATGTGGCGCCGGAAAGCCAGCGCCTGCACTACGCTATCGACGCCCGCTACGATGGCCAGAACTTCGAGGTCCAGGTGCCGATGGAGGCCATAGACGGCGACAAGCTGGCGTCCTTCCTGGCGGCCTTCGAGGTCGAGCATGCGCGCGAGTACGGCTACCAGGTGCCGGGGCGCGCGGTGCAGATCATCAACTGCCGGGTGCAGGCGGTCGGCAAGGTCATCAAGGCCCCGCTCGCGCCGGCCCGCGCCGGCGGCACGCTGACGCAGGCGCTGCAGGGAGAACGCGAGGTCTACCACGGCCGCGTGCATGGCTGGCGCCTGACGCCGGTCTACGACCGAGACCAGCTTTGGGCGGGCCTGCGCATCGATGGCCCGGCAGTGATCGAGGAAATGAGCTCGACCACCGTGCTCGGCCCCACCCACCATGCCGAGGTTGACACCTTTGGCAACCTCATCGTCACGGTAGCCGGCGGCCAGCGTGAGCCTGTCCCCACCATCAATGCAAGCCAGGAAACCCAGGAAGGCGAACATGTCCACTGAATCCACCCGCGCCGCAGCACCCAGCCAGGATGCACTCGCCGACCCTATCGAGATGGAAGTGTTCAGCAACCGGCTGCTGTCCATCACCGAGGACATGAACAACACGCTGGTGCGGGCCTCGTTCTCCACCAATATCAAGGAGCGCAAGGATTGCTCGGTGGCGCTGTTCGATGCCACCGGGCGGCTGGTGGCCCAGGGCACGCAGATTCCGCTACACCTGGGCTCGCTGAACGGCGCCATCGAGGCCGTGCTGGCGCAGTTTCCCGCCGATACCATCCGCGACGGCGATGTCTTTATCTGCAACGACCCCTACCTGGCCAACGGCAGCCACCTGCCCGACATCAACATCGTCACGCCGGTGTTCTGGGAAGGCACGCTGCGCTTCTTCACCGCTAATATCGCGCACCATTCCGATGTGGGCGGCGCGGTGCCGGGGTCCATCGCCGGCACGCTGCGCAGCATCTTCGAGGAAGGCGTGCGTATCCCGGCCTGCCGCATCGCGCGCAGTGGCGAGCTCAATGATGACCTGTTGCGCCTGGTCTGCAGCAATACCCGCGACCCCGAGGAGCGCATGCTGGACCTGCGCGTGCAGATGGCCACCAACGCGCGCGGCGCCGAGGCGGTGCGCGGGCTGCTGCGGCAGATGGGGCTCGAGGCCGTGCTGCGCTCGGTGGAAGACGTGATCCGCTATACCCGCCGCCGGCTGGCCAACCGCGTGGCCGAGCTGCGCGAGGGCAACTACACCTTCACCAGCTACCTGGACGACGACGGCATGGGTGCCGATCCGGTGCCCATCTGCGTTACCCTGACCGTGGCGGAAGGGAGGCTGCATTTCGACTTCACCGGCTCAGGCAAGCAGGCGCGCGGCGCCATGAACCTGCCGATCAACGCCTTGCGCGCCACCGTGTACTACGCCGTCAAGGCGTTGCTGGACCCGGAACTCGTACCCAATGCCGGCATGTTCGACCCGATCACCATCAGCGCGCCGCGCGGCACCATCACCAACCCCGAGCCGCCCGCCGCGGTGGGTGCGCGCTCCATCACCGCCCAGAAGGTAGCGGGCGCCATCTTCGGCGCCTTCCGCGGCCTGCTGCCGGCGGAAAAAATCATGGCCTCGGGCAACGACTCATGCCCGGCCATCGTGTTCTCCGGGCGCCTGCGCCAGCGTGCGGGCGACTTTGTCTACCTGGAGACGATTGGCGGCGGCAGCGGCGCACGCTATGACGGCGACGGCATGGACGCGGTGCACGTGCATATGACCAACACGTCCAACCTGCCGGTCGAAGCGCTGGAGAACGAGTATCCGCTGCGCATGGATGAGTACGCGATGATTGCCGACTCCGGCGGCGCCGGCCGCACGCGCGGGGGCTTGGGCATCGCCAAGCAGATCCGCGCGCTGGTGCCAGGCATTGTCTTTTCCGCGCGCTCGGACAGCCATACCGTAGGCGTGCCTGCTGGCGTGGACGGCGGACGCGATGGCCGGCGCGCAAGGCTGGTACGGAACTCGGGCACGGCGCAGGAAAGCGAGCTGTTCTCCAAGACCGCCAATATCGCGCTGGAAGCCGGCGAAAGCGTGCGCATGGAGACGCCGGGCGGCGGCGGCTACGGCGATCCCGCGCAGCGTAGCGCGCAGGCGCTGGCGCAGGACCTGCGCGATGGCAAGGTGACGCCCGCCGCGGCACGGCAGGCCTATCCCGGTTACGTCGACGCCCAACCCTGAGGCGCGAACGGGACACGCGGCGCAGTCGAACCTGCGCCGCGTGAACCGAGCTTCATGCCACCACCAGGTGCGGTTCCAACTGCGCGATCGCGAACGCGCGCGTGTGGGCGATAAACGATTTCAGCAACAGCGACGGCGGCCGCTGGGTCGAGAACAGCACGGAAAAATCCGTCGTCAACTGCGGCTCGAAGACGCGAAAGCAAATGCCCTTGCCGCGATACTCCAGCGCGGTGATCGGATCGATCAGCGCCACCCCCAGTCCCGCCTCCACGAACGCGCAAATGCTCCACGACACCTGCGTCTCGACCTGCAGCTGGCGCTCGATCCCATAGGATGCGAACAGCGCATCGATTTGCAGACGCGAATCCAGCGCGCGTGGATGCGAGACGAATTTCTCGCCCGCCAGGTCGTGCGGCCGGATCACCTCTTCGCTGCATAGCCGATGCCCAACCGGCAGCGCGCACACCATCCGGGTGGAGATCAGCCGCTCGCCATGCGTGCTGGGGTGATTCATCGACAGGATCGCCAGGCCGACATCGCAGCGCTGCCCCACCACCATGTCCACCACGGTACGAGATGAGTGCGTCAGCATGGAGATCTGCGTCTGACCGTGCTGCGTCAGGAACTCCGCGATGGCGCGCGGCAGGAACGACAAGGCCAGCGCAGGCGCCGCGGCAATCTGCAGCGAGCCGCGCTGCAACTCGCGGATGTCCTGGGCGGCCAGTGCGATGCGCTCCACCCCGACCAATGAACGCTGCACTTCCTCATAGAGCACCTGCGCCTCGGCGGTCGGGTACAACCTGCCACGCACACGTTCGAACAGGGCAAAGCCAACAGATTCTTCAAGGTCGGCAATGAGCCGGGTGGCGGCCGGCTGTGAGATATGCAGCATTTCTGCAGCGCGCGTCACCGTCTGGCAAAGCATGACGGCGCGGAAGGCTTCGAGTTGTCGGATCTTCATGCCGCAAGTCTATAACACCATGTTATGGATAGGCCAAAAAAAAGAATTTTTCAAGCGTCGGCAGCCCCTCTAATCTATGTCAGGCAGCAATGTTTTACATAGCATATTTCCGAATTTTCTGTTGCGGTGCAACCATAACTTTTATGCATTGATTTGGTGAGGCATCGCCCATTACTGGTGCGCACGGAGGAAGGAAAAGATGAAGCAGCACATTGTGGCGGCAGCCATCCTGGCGGCATTCTCGGCATCGGCAGCCGTGGCGCAGCAGCCCACTTTGTATGTGGGTTCTTACGGCGGCTCGACCGAGAAGCTGTTCAAGGAAAAGATCATCCCGGCCTTCGAGGCAAAGGAGAAGGTCAAGGTGGTGTACGTGTCAGGCAACTCCACCGACACGCTGGCCAAGCTGCAGGCGCAAAAGGGCAAGCAGGAGCTGGACGTGGTCCTGCTCGATGATGGTCCCATGTACCAGGCGGTGCAGTTCGGCTTCTGCGACACGCTGAAGGATGCGCCGGTATACAAGGAGCTGTATCCACTTGCCCGCCTCACCGACAAGGCCACCGCCGTCGGTGTGGTCGCCACCGGCCTGGCCTACAACACCGAGGCATTCAAGAAGGCTGGGCTGCCGAAGCCGGATTCATGGGAAGCGCTGGCTGACAAGAAGCTGAAGCAGAAGATCGCCATCCCGCCCATCAGCAATACCTACGGCCTGCAAACGCTGGTGATGTTCGCCAAGCTGCGCAAGGGCAGTGAGCAGAGCATCGATCCCGGGTTCACCGCACTGACCAAGGAAGTGGGGCCCAACGTGCTGGCCTGGGAACCGTCGCCGGGCAAGATGACCGAACTCTTCCAAAATGGCGATATCTCGCTGGCCGTGTGGGGCAGCGGCCGCGTGCAGAGCCTGAAGGATACCGGCTTCCCGGTGGAATTCGTCTACCCGAAGGAAGGCGCTCCCGCCTTGATGATCGCGGCCTGCCCGGTGGTGCAAAGCGATGTGCCCGCGCAGGCGCAGGCGCTGGTCCAGTACCTGTTGACGCCGGATGTGCAAGCCATGCTGGCGGATTCACAGGGCTGGGGCCCCGTCAATGCCAAGACCGCGCTCGATGCCAAGGTATCGGCCAAGGTGCCCTATGGCAAGGCGCAGATCGACAAGCTGCTGCCGACCAACTGGACGCTCGTCAACGACAAGCGCACCGAGTGGACCAACCGGTGGAACCGCACCGTGGAACGCTGAAACAGCGCCCTTTCCCGCAATTGCCATGATCGACGGAGCCTCTTGCGGGGGGCGCCGCGCCAACCACGAAAAGACCATGACGTTCCTCACCCTCAACAGTCTCGCAAAGGCCTATGGCGGCTTCCACGCCGTCGAAAATCTGAGCCTGGAAGTCAAGCGCGGCGAGTTCCTCTCCCTGCTTGGTCCATCCGGCTGCGGCAAAACGACCACCCTGCAGATGATCGCTGGCTTTGTGGAACCCACACGTGGCAGCATCCGGCTCGATGGTCGGGACATCACCGCCCTGCGCCCGGAAAAGCGTGGCATGGGCGTGGTGTTCCAGAGCTATGCGTTGTTCCCGCACATGACAGTGGCTGCCAATATCGCCTTTGGACTGGAGATGCGCGGCGTGGCCGGCGCCGATCGCAGCCGGCGCATTGACGAGACGCTTGAGCTGGTGCGCCTTGGTGGCCTTGGCAAGCGCTACCCGCGCGAGCTGTCCGGCGGCCAGCGCCAGCGCGTGGCAATCGCCCGCGCGCTAGCCATCCGGCCTGAGGTGCTGCTGCTGGACGAACCCATGTCCAACCTGGATGCCAAGCTGCGCGAGGACATGCACATCGAACTGCGCGCGATCCAGCGCCACCTTGGCATCACCACCATTCTGGTGACCCATGACCAGGTCGAGGCCATGACCATGAGCGACCGCATCGCTGTGATGCATGGCGGGCGTATCGTGCAGCTGGCCGCACCGTTCGAGGCCTACGAACGTCCGCAGTCCGCCTTTGCTTCCGGCTTCCTCGGAAAGACCAATGCCATCCGCGGCGTGGTGGAAAAGACCAATCCGCGCTGCTGCGAGGTGCGCCTGGGCGCCACGCTCGCGCATGTACCGCATGAAGGCCGCGAGGTTGGCAAGGACGTGCATGTCTATGTGCGGCCCGAGAAGATCCGCCTGGAACCGGCGGATGCCGGCGGCATCCCCGCCACGGTGCAGACGCGCCTGTTCCTCGGCAACCACTGGATGCTGGAAGTGC
Organism: Cupriavidus sp. GW822-FHT03E04; assembly: GCF_058801495.1. Lineage (NCBI taxonomy): Bacteria > Pseudomonadati > Pseudomonadota > Betaproteobacteria > Burkholderiales > Burkholderiaceae > Cupriavidus > Cupriavidus sp. GW822-FHT03E04. Next base: position 94,280 of record NZ_JBXANI010000023.1, on the reverse strand, counting down.
AAACCACGCTCGGGCTGCTCCGCGTCAGCCAGCCCAACCATGGCACCGCGCCGCCCGAAGAGGGTTCGGCGGTCAGCGTGCTGTGGTCGGACGATGACCTGCGCGTACTGACGGCGGAGCAACATCATGGCTGACACCACCGTCTCCACCCTGCCCTCCGGCGCACCGGCCTTGCCCGCCAAGGCCGCCGCCGCCAGCAATGATACGCATGCCGGCTCGGCGCCCTGGCTACTGTCGGCACCCGCGCTGCTGCTGTTCGCCGCCATGCTGCTGGTGCCGCTGGCGCTTACCGCGCTGCTGTCGTTCCGTGTCTTCGACGGCACGCATGGCGTGCTGCCGGACCTGACCATGGCCAACTACCTTGAAGTGCTTGGCGACAGTTACTACCACGAGATCTTCCTACGCACCGCAGGCCTTGCGCTGGCGGTAACCGTGCTGACCGTTCTCCTGGGCGTGCCCGAGACCATCATCCTGGCGCGCATGCAGAGTCCCTGGCGCGCGTTGTTCCTGATCGTGATCCTGGGGCCGCAGCTGATTTCGGTGGTAGTGCGCACGCTTGGCTGGGCCATCCTGCTGGGCAACAACGGGCTGATCAACGAGGCCCTGCAATGGATGGGCATTGTCGACGAGCCGATCAAGCTTGTCTTTACCCTGACCGGCGTGGTGATCGCGCTCACCCACGTGTTGATCCCCTTCATGGTGATTTCCGTATGGGCCGCGCTGCAAAAACTCGACCCGCAGGTCGAGAACGCTGGTCTGGCCTTTGGCGCGTCGCCTTTCACCGTGTTCCGCCGCATCATCCTGCCGCAGATCCTGCCGGGCATCCTGTCCGGCGGCATCATCGTGTTCGCCCTGGCTGCATCGGCCTTTGCCACGCCGGCCATCCTTGGCGGGCGCCGCCTCAAGGTGGTCGCCACCGCGGCCTATGACGAATTCCTCAATACGCTGAACTGGCCGCTCGGCGCGACCATCGCCGTGCTGCTGCTGATCGCCAACGTAATCATCATCGTGGGCTGCAACCGGCTGGTGGAGCGACGTTTCCGCCAGGTGTTCGAAGGCTGAAGAGAGAAATCATGCGCAAGAACGGACTGTTCTCCCTGCTCTACCACAGCCTCTTCATCGCCTTCATCGTGGCGCCGCTGCTGGTGGTGGTGGCGGTCTCTTTCACCGGCAAGGGCTATATCTCCCTGCCCACTGACGGACTCTCGCTGCGGTGGTTCCGCGCCATCGGCGACGCCCACGAGATTGTCAACGCGTTCTGGCTGTCGCTATGGCTGGGACTGGCCTCGGCCACCATTGCGGTGGCGCTGGCCGTGCCGGGCGCGCTGGCGCTTACCCGCTATCGCTTTCCGGGGCGCGGCGCGCTGATGGGTTTTTTCATGTCGCCGCTGATGATCCCGCACGTGGTGCTGGGCGTGGCCTTCCTGCGCTTCTTCACCACGGTGGGCGTGAGCGGCTCGTTCTTCTGGCTGGCGCTGACGCACGTGGTGGTGGTGATGCCTTATGCGCTGCGCCTGGTGCTGGCCGCCGCCACCGGGCTGGACCGAGACGCGGAACGTGCCGCGCTGTCGCTCGGCGCGAGCCGCTTCACAGCCTTCCGGCGCGTGGTGCTACCGCTGATCCTGCCTGGCGTAGTGGGTGGCTGGATGCTGGCCTTTATCCAGAGCTTCGACGAGCTCACCATGACCGTGTTCGTCGCCACCCCGGGCACGACCACATTGCCGGTGGCCATGTACAACCAGATTGCCCAGACCATCGATCCGCTGGTGGCCTCGGTGTCCACGGTGCTGATTGTCGGTACGCTGGTGCTGATGGTGCTGCTGGACCGCATCGTCGGGCTCGACCGTGTGCTGATCGGCAAGAATTGAACGCCCGCGCAAGGCGTGTTTCGCAACCCACTCTCATCATGACCACAAGCGATCTTATCGTCATCGGCGGCGGCCTGGTCGGCACCGCCATTGCCTACGGGGCCGCCCGCAACGGCGTGTGCGTGACCGTGCTGGACGAAGGCGACGATGCCTTCCGTGCCTCGCGCGGCAACTTCGGTCTGGTCTGGGTCCAGGGCAAGGGCTACGGCATGGCACCCTATGCCAGCTGGACCATGGGCTCGGCGCAGCGCTGGCCTGCGCTTGCCGCCGCGCTGCTGGCAGACACCGGTATCGATGTGCAACTCAAACAGCCGGGCGGCTTCCACCTTTGCTTCTCCGCCGAGGAGATGCAGGCGCGCGAGGCGCGGCTGCAGCGCATTCGCGATGACCTTGGCGGCGACTATCCGTTCGAGATGCTGGACCACGACATGGTGGCCGCGCGCCTGCCCGGCATCGGGCCGGACGTGGCCGGCGCCAGCTACACGCCGATGGACGGCCATGCGAATCCGCTCAAGCTGCTGCGTGCCTTGCACACGGCATGCCAGCAGCGTGGCGTACGGATACTGCCCCGCCACGGCGTGGGACAGATCGGGCGCGATGGCGCGGGCTTTGTCGTGGAAGCCGGCGGCACGCGCTTTGCGGCGCCCCGCATCGTGCTGGCATCTGGCCTGGGCAATCGCGCGCTGGCCGGGCAGATCGGGCTGCATGCGCCGGTGGCACCCAACCGCGGCCAGGTCCTGATCGGAGAGCGAGCCTCACACTTCCTCGATCATCCCACCACCTATGTGCGCCAGACCGACGAGGGCACGATCCAGCTAGGCGACTCGATGGAAGACGTCGGGTTCGATGATGGCACGACAGTGGACGTGCTCAGTGCGATCGCTAGTCGCGGCGTGCGCAGTTTCCCCGCGTTGGCCAGTCTCAAGCTGGTGCGCGCCTGGGGCGCGCTGCGCGTGATGACCCCGGACGGTTTCCCAATCTACCAGGAGAGCGCCGCCTGCCCCGGCGCCTTTGTCACCACTTGCCACAGCGGCGTCACGCTAGCCGCCGCCCATGTCTTTCGTGTAGCGCCGTGGGTCAGCGGCGGCGCCAGGCCCGAAGGCATTGACGTGTTCACTGGCGACCGCTTCCTCAATACCAACCAGGTTTCCCATCATGCCCACTGAAGCCCTGTTCCGCCCGCTTGCCGACGGCGCCGTCATGGTGACGATCGAATTCAACGGCCAGCCCCTGCGTGTGCCCTCCGGGCGCAGCGTGGCTGCTGCGCTGCTGGCCGGCGGCGTGACTCCCTTGCGCACCACGCCGGTCAGCGGCGCACTGCGCGCGCCCTACTGCATGATGGGCGTGTGCTTCGAATGCCTGATGGAGATCGAGGGCCAGCCAAGCCGTCAGGCTTGCCTGGTGCAGGTGTGCGAAGGCATGACCGTGCGCAGCCAGCATGGCGCGCGCGACCTTGCGCTCGAGTTCGCAGCGCCGGAGACCGCAACCGAGAAGGAGGCCGACCATGCCTGAGGAGCAATTCGATATTGCCATCATCGGCGCCGGGCCGGCCGGCATGGCCGCTGCCGTGGCCGCCTCCGCCCACGGCGCGCGCGTGGCGCTGCTGGACGAGCAGGATGCCCCCGGCGGCCAGATCTATCGTGCCATCACGGCAGCCACGCCGGAGCGGCTGCGCATCCTCGGGCCCGACTACGCGGCCGGCGCCGCCCTGGCCGAGGCTTTCGCCGCCAGCGGTGCACAGCACATCACCGGCGCGGCGGTGTGGCAGGTCACGCGCGAGCGTGTCGTGCATTATCTGCGCGATGGCGGCGTGGCGAGCCTGCGGGCCGGGCAGGTCATCCTGTGCACCGGTGCCATGGAACGGCCCTTCCCGATTCCAGGCTGGACCCTGCCCGGCGTGATGACTGCGGGCGCGGCGCAAATCCTGCTCAAGAGCGCCGACCTCGCGCCCGCCGAGCCGGTGGTGCTGGCCGGGTGCGGCCCGCTGCTCTACCTGCTGGGGTGGCAGTATGTGCGCGCCGGCGTGCCGATCCGCGCCATTGTCGACACCACCGATGGCGCCGACTACCGCCACGCGCTCTCCCACCTGGGCGGCGCACTGGCCGGCTGGCGCTACCTGAAAAAGGGCCTGGCGCTGATGCGCACGCTCAGCAAGAGTGGCGTGCCCTTCTACAAAGGCGCCACCGGCCTTGCCGTCGAGGGCGACGACGCGGTGCGCGCGCTGCGTTTTACGAGCGGCGGGCGCGAACAGTGCATCGAGACCCGCACCGTGCTGCTCCACCAGGGCGTGGTACCCAATACGCAGTTCACCTGGGCCCTGCGTGCCGCGCATCGGTGGGACGATATCCAGTTGTGCTGGCAGCCGCAAGCGGACCAATGGGGTGCGCTCGACATTCCCGGCATCTATATCGCCGGCGATGGACGCGGCATCGGCGGTGCGCTGGCAGCACGCCTGCAAGGCGAGCTGGCCGGGCTGGCGGCCGCGCATGCGGCAGGCCGCCTGGACGCCGCCGGGCGCGACCGCCACGCAGCGCCCGCCCGCGCCGCGCTGCGCTCGCACCTGCAGATCCGCCCCTTCCTCGATGCGCTGTATCGCCCCAAGGCCGCCAACCGCGTGCCGGCGGACGAAGTCGTCGTGTGTCGCTGCGAAGAGGTCACGGCCGGCGAGATCCGTGCGTTTGTCGAACTGGGCTGCGGTGGTCCCAACCAGACCAAGTCCTTCGGCCGTTGCGGCATGGGCCCGTGCCAGGGCCGGCTCTGCGGGCTGACCGTAACGGAGGTCATCGCGCAGGCACGCGGCGTGCCGCCGCAGGAGGTGGGCTACTACCGCATCCGCCCGCCCATCAAGCCGATCACCCTTGGCGAGCTTGCCCGTGAAGCCTGATGCCAAACTAGGGGCCGATGTCATCGTCATCGGCGGTGGCCTGCAGGGGACTTCCAGCGCGCTGCAACTGGCGCGATGCGGCCTGCGGGTGACGCTGCTCGAAGCGGAATACTGCGGCCGGCACGCTTCCGGGGTGAATGCCGGCGGGGTCCGCACGCTGGGCCGGCATGTGGCCGAGATCCCGCTCGCACTCGCCGCACGCAAACTGTGGCACCGCCTGGCCGAGCTGACCGGCGACGACGCCGATTTCGTACCGAGCGGCCAGCTCAAGGTGGCGGAGAGCGAGGCCGAGCTGGAAGTGCTGCGTGGCCGGGTGGCGCAGTTGCAGGCACTGGGATTCACGCACGAGGCGCTGGTGGACGCCCGCACCGTGCACGAACTGGTGCCATCCATCGCGCCTCACGTCACCGGCGCAATTTGGGCGCACGAAGATGGCCATGCGCTGCCCTACCGTGCCGTGACAGGCTTCCGGCGCGCGGCCGAGCGCGCCGGCGTGGCGATCCACGAAGGCACGCCGGCGCTGCAGGTGGAGCGCACGGGAAACCACTGGCTAGTCCGCACCACGCGCGGCACCTTCAGCGCCTGCCATCTCGTCAACACGGCAGGGGCATGGGCCGGCGAATTTGCAGCACAGGTCGGCGAGCCGGTGCCGGTGCAGGCCGGCGGCCTGATGCTGATGATCACCTACCGTGTTGCGCCCTTCGTCAAACCGGTATTGGGCGCCACCGGCCGGGCCCTGTCGTTCAAGCAGTTCGCCAACGGCACTGTGCTGATCGGCGGCGGGCTGCGCTGCGAGGCGAATGCGAAAGCCCGCCACGGCGAAGTCGACATGCTCAAGCTCGCGACCAGCGCACAGACCGTTACCGCGCTGTTCCCCCACCTCGGCCCGCTTGCGATCAACCGCGCCTGGGCGGGCGTGGAAGCCTTCATGCCGGACGAGATCCCCGTCATCAGCCGCAGCCGCACAGCGCCCGACCTGGTGCATGCATTCGGCTTTTCCGCGCATGGATTTGAGCTGGGGCCCATCATCGGCCAGATCGTTGCCGAACTGGTCACCGAGGGGCATGCCTCACTCCCTGTCGAAGCCTTCGCCATCGATCGCTTTGGCAAACCCCAGAGCACGCAGGCTGCAGCCCGGCGCGATTAGGCTAATACCGTCTTCATTACCTTCCACCACACCACCCTCAACCAACCACCAACAGGAATCGCACATGAGCCAGATCCAGCGCTATCAATCCACCAAACGCCTGTCCCGCCTGGTCGTCCACAACGACATCGTCTACGTAGCCGGCGTCACCGCCGGGGACACTACCGCCGACATCGCCGGCCAGACCCGCGACGTGCTCGCGAAGATCGACGGCTATCTGGCCAGCGTCGGCGCCGACAAAGAGAAGCTGCTGTCGGTGCAGATCTGGCTGAAGGACATCGCCCGCGACTTCGACGGCATGAATGCCGCCTGGGAGCAATGGATCCCCGAGCACGCTGTACCCACCCGCGCGACGTGCGAGGCCAAGCTGGCACGCCCCGAACTGCTGGTCGAAATCATCGTGACGGCGGCGCTCTAAGCCAGGGGCGAGTGCATGGGCCATCAGGCGCACATGCTAGAGGCGCTAACCGGGACGCTCTACCGGTCCGATTAGCGCCGCTAGCGTATTAATGATTGTGGCTCGCGAGTAGAAACTGTAGGTAGGCCTTGGCTCCGGAAGCTTCCCGAGCCTGTAATCCATGCCAAGCTCAGCATCCGGCTTTGTCTCCTCGCGCCACCGGCGCACGGGCTGGGCGGGGACCTTCCGTTCGATACCGAATGGGGGCTCGACTGGGCGCACGGCGGACGAATGTTGCGGCACGTCGATCGCTCTTTCACGCCTCTGGCTCATGGGCGCCGTGAAAGAAAATAAATCCATATCCCGACGTCGCGCGCATCGCGGCTGAATACTGCCGGCACGGCGGTCGAACAGCACGACACATGCGACGTAAGAGTGGAAGCTTCTCGGACGCCACCATCCTCCTGCACCGCGACCCGCTTGCCCTGAGCATTTTTGACCCGATCGTCAGCGCGGACGGGATTCTACGACTAGCAAGTACGCTGGTCGCACCCGGTCCCAATTGGACAAGGTCAAGCGATTGCTGGGCGCTGCAAGCGGTAGGCCCTCTTATCATCGAGCGGCCCTGCCCAGCCTCCCCAGCCATTTGTCGGGGGGACTATTTTTCCCCTCGGACAATCCCTCCATTAGCGGGATACCGAAACTGCTGCAATGCAACATACTTGCCAACGGCGACTTGACTGACCCCGTGTTGCCATTCCTCGAGGGTGTGGGCGCCAACCCTGCCGCCTACACCCCTTTTTCTACCGGCTTCCCGTTAAATCCCCCGAGGGAAACCAGCGTTACTGCGTCGATGCCTTGATGTTGGTGCGCGTGCCGCGCTTGATCAACTCTCCGGCTACGAGCCCTCCTGGGGACGCCTTGTCTGACCCGGCAGTCACTAGCGTGGCGAGGACGGACCGCAAAAAATCCATCTCTTTATATTTCTCAGTACGCGCAAAAACGACTACCCGCTTCACTAATGCCGCGATATGAAAGAAACGCAACTAGTGAGCGGGCAAACCTAGACATGCGGGGATATTGCCGCGTCGCTGACTCCAAGAGACAGCTTTGGCAGCAACTCCTCAGGCCAAGGAATTTCAACTCGGCAAACGGATTCCGGTGCTCGTGCTCACGCCTCTGGAATCAGAAACTTGTCGCGATTCTTCCCCAGCCACGCCGGTGCACGACCACGCCCGGTCCAAGTGGCGCCGGTCTTCGGGTCCATGTACTTCGGCGGCAGCGAGGTTTTCTCTTTTGCCGGAGCCTTAGCCTGATCGCTAGCTGCCGGGCGCCCACGGCGTCGTTTCGGAGCCAAGTCCTCAACGGTAAGTTCGTACTCCGCCATCAAACCCTGGATCTTCGCGATAACTCCAGCGACCTCGCTTTGACGAACCTCAGCGAGTTGGGTTTCGAGCTTTTCTTTTTCTGCCAGCAATTGTTTGTAGGTAGCCATGTCGATCTCCATCAATTAAGAACAGTTCGATATCCTACAGCACATCACCGAACTTTCACCAACTCCTTTCTTTTAGTCCGCCGGGTACCATTAAGCCCGAATTCTAGCGAGTGAATTCAGAACAAGCAGCCAATGTACAGAATGATGTACGGACAAACAAGCCTTTCGGAAATTGCTGAACAAGGAAGGCCGGGGCGCCCAGAACGCAAACAAGGTCCTCGTTGTAATCGTGATACTGGGGGAATCTGGCCAATGCCAGGGCGAACATCCAACTAGCTGAATGAACGGTGTTCCAGAAGAGCGAAGAAATCGCAGCTCCCCTCTCTCCTTGTGCCACCGAGTCCGCCCCCGCACTCCGCAGTGCCTGCACCTGTCAATCGCCGAGGTAGCCATCGAGCTCAGGGCCCCGCCGGCGGCTACAATACTATGATGGCGCAGGGCGTGGCCCATATGCGCCGAGAAAGTGAGTGGAGGAGTGTATGGCGACAGCTCGAGCTGGCACCAAAGGAGAGGCACTAAGACTCCTCGGGACAGAAGGCGTGACGGTGGTGGAACTGGACTATGAGGCTGGCTGGCAAGATGCGATTGAGCTTGGTCGGCTCGGCCAGAAGGCAGGGATACGCGTGGAATATCGCGGGCAAGAGAACGTCGCAGTCAAATCTCCAACGGCATTGGTTGCCGGCCTAATGCGGCCAAAATCGACCTTCCGGCAGCGAAACCTCTATTGCCAGTTTGAGTTGAGCGAACTGCCGACAGCTGCGCTGGAGAGTTTGGAGGCGAAGGCGTCCAAACTGGGGGACTATATCCTCGCCGGGCGATTGATGCGGGAAGTGGAGGCGGTATGGGAAGATTAAATACCTTTCCCCCCGCCACCGCACTTGACACATTGGTGCAGAAAACGCGGGCGAGTACAGGCTCCCCCAAAGAGGTGCAATGTGCCGTGTAACTACGGTCAGGCCATAGCTTTGACGCCGCTGATTTCGTTACCCTGCTACTTCGAGTGCAGACACTCGACAAGACAGTACTCAACTACCCGGCCACCGCACAGCACTCCACGGATTCCCACTGTCAACTTGAACAGCGCGTGAGTGGGACGATGCTGGCGCAAAAGTCGCTCGGTAAGCACATCATCCACATTGCCCTCGATATGCGCTTGTAGTCACCGTTCATCGGATCTTTTGCCTCGGCATCAGCGCGCTCGCTACTAGATCGGTCGGCGGCGCGCCTACTCGGATAGGTCGTCCAACTCATAACTGGTACTGCGCCCGCCTGCGTCCGATTTTCGTAATATCCCACGTGCGAACAGATCACTGATGTCGCGCAGCGCGGTGTCTGGAGAGCATTTGGCGATCGCCGCCCACTTGGAGCTCGTGAGCTTGCCTTCGAAGCCATCGAGCAGTCGGTTGAGCAGTTTCACTTGCCGCTCGTTCAATGCCGTGGGCGCCCAGCGCTGCCAGAATCGCGTCTTGACCAGCACAGCATCAAGAGTGTGCTGCGCCTGATCAAAGGCGCGATGCAGCGTATCAAGGAACCAGGCCAGCCACTCGGTGACATCCATCGACCGCTTCTGGGTCCGCTCCAGGATATCGTAGTAGGCCTTGCGCTCCCGCTGGATCTGCGCCGACAGGCTGTAGAAACGCTGTGGGCTGCCATCGGCACGCGCCAGCAGCAGGTCGCCGATCGCACGGGCTATACGGCCATTGCCGTCGTCAAACGGATGCAAGGTGACGAGCCACAAATGACCCAGGCCTGCCTTGAGCAGAGGTGGATCGTTCGATGCATCGTTGACCCAATCGAGAAACTGGCTTGTTTCAGCTTCCAGGCGATTGGCTGGCGGCGCTTCGAAATGCACACTTTGTCGGCCAATGGGGCCGGACACCACCTGTATCGGACCGCTGGTGTCGTCACGCCAGCCACCGACCTTGATCCGGGCAAGGCCAGAGTAGCCGGTGGGAAACAGCGCGGCATGCCAGCCGAACAATCGCGCCCGGGTGACCGGTGCATGGCAATTGGCGGTCGCGTCGAGTACCAATTCAACCACGCCTTCGACGTGACGATCGACCGGGGCCAGTGCGCCAATGTCCACACCTAGGCGACGGGCGATGGACGAACGCACGGATGCGACGCTGAGCTGTTCGCCCTCGATCTCGCTGGTCTTGACCACGTCCTCGGTGAGCGCTGCGAGACTCGCCTGATCGCGCAGAGCCATGCCAACATCGGCCAAGCGCCCCATCAGTAGTCCTTGGGCACGACTAACCTCGGCCATACGCACTGCCAGGGCAGCCAGATCGTAGTGCCAGCTCGGCCAGTCACTGGCCTGCCAGACGTAAGTGCAATCGCCGCTTTTCATGCGGAGATTATGGGCTAGTTTCTCCGCAGACTCAAGTTATTCACCGCGCCTCGTGCGGTGATAGTCCCTGATATTCACGGCAGGAAGGCAAAGCCGGTCGGTCGCCTGCGTCAGCGCGAGGCAGAGCTTCCGGCAAGACTACGACGCGGAAATGTGACGCGGCCGCTCTGCTTGTCGATACCAGGCTAGACCCGTGACGTGCTATTCGTGGGCCCATTCAGCGCTGGCGCCGGCACGCCATCCTCCGATTTAGTGTTCAACAACGTCCTGTGCCCATAGCCTGCGCGAATTGCTCAGTGGGACACGCCAGCGTTCGCATCCCAGCATCGATGCCACCCATTGGCGAGGCGCCTCGACAGCGCCCTCCATGTTGGCGGAAGCCTTGTCGGCCAGTTCGGCATCCTCCAGTGGCCGGGCCGCGCTACCTGCCGGCACCTGGAGTTCGTGGGTCATGACCCGCCCATCGTGATGACGCACCATGACACGCGCGCCCGGCTGCCTGCCCGGCCCGCGCATGCGCCGGTCGAGATCTGAATCGACCGTCGCCCTGACCCTACGCATCACGGCGTGCAAGGCTGGATCTACACGCCGCGCGTCGGCATACCACGCCGCGCCGCACGGCAGCCGTAGGACTGTGGCGGCGATGGTATATGGCAGGCTGAACTGCGCATCCGTGGCATTGGTCGGCGCCATGTCCATGAAATCCTCGACCAGCCTCGCGAACGTCGAAACTTCGATTTCCGCGATATCTTGCGCATGCCAACCGGACTGCATGAGGATGACTTCGGTGCATTCGAGTGCGCAGGCCAGCCACCGGCAAGCGGGATAACGCTTGATGCTGCCATACGAGAGATACCACTCGTCTCCGGGTAGCGCCGCAAGTATGGCCGAGTTGAAGCGATCTGAACCCAGCATCCGCCAGTAGCCCTGCTCGCCGTCGAATACGTCGAGACTACCGACGAACCCCGCCTGCGCCAGGCAAGCCGCCTGTACGCCAGCTTGGGCCGCCGATGCCACGCCGTCCTTCAATGTGACCAGTGGTCGAGCCTGCCAGTTGTACTTGTGCAGGCTTGGCACGCAGGTCAGCGTTGCGGCGAGTCCAATGGCGTGATGCAACTGCGCTTCATCGAAACCCGCGATGCGTCCGTAAGCGATCGCGGCCCCGATGGCCTGATGTTGCGCGATGCCATAAGCCTGCGCGAAGCGTTCGGCACTGGGCTGCATGGCGTGGATCAGGCGGTTGTTGACCTCGAAGCCAGCAGCCAGCGCTGCCAGGAACGTCTCGCCGGTAACGTCATGCTGACAGCCGTCCAACGCGGCCATCGCTGCGGCAACCAGCGATGCACCGGGATGCCCCATGCCTTTGCCATCGATCTCGACCCCGTCGTCATGATCTAGGCCGTTAATGATCATCGCGTTGGCAAGCGCAGCGGCTGGCGCCGCATGCTGGCTATCCAGGCCGAATACATGGCAGGGGCCGCTGCCGCTTAACACGTGTACGGCGCGCCACGCCAGGCTCGCGGCTTCCGAATCGCTGGCGGCGACGCCGCATGCGACGGCATCAACCACGTGCTGCTTGACCTTCTGGCGGACCCAGGCGGGCAAACGTTCGTACGTCAGGTCACTGGCAAAGCGAACGACCTGGCGCGTAATACTCTGTGTGTTCATTGGGGAGAGTCGGGTTCAGCGGCGGAAATAGCGCGCTTGAATGCGGCGGTCCACGGCGCCCGCCAACAAGGAAAGCGGCAGGATCGCGACAATGAAGAACAGCGCCACGAAGGTCAGCACTTCGAGTGGCCGGAACGTCGCCGTACTGAGCCGCTGGCCCTCGTAGAGCAACTCTCCCACGGCGATGTAGCTGCCCAGCACCGAATTCTTGACCGCCATCACGCACTGCCCCACGAACGCCGGTAGGATCCGCAGGAACGCAATTGGCCCGGTGATCCGTATCAGCGCCTGCAGCGGCGTCATGCCGACAGCCAGTGCCGCTTCGATCTGCCCATGATCGACCGCCTGCAGGCCAGAGCGAAAGATCTCGGCAAAGAACACGCTGCCATAGAGGCCCAATGCCAGCACGCAGGTCCAGTAAGCCGACAGCTTGACATCGACCAGGATCGGTAGGCAGTAGTAAGTCCAGACCAGCAGCACCAGCGGTGGTACCGCCCGTACCACTTCGATCAGCGCCTGCGCCGGCCAGCGGAGCCAGCGGCTGTGCCCGGCACGCAGTGGCGCCAGCACCAGCCCCAGCAGCACGCCGAGCGTGACCGAGAGTGCCAGCACCTTCAGGGTCATCAGGATACCGTCGCCCAGGATATCGCTATATTCGAGGATAGCCCCGAAATCCCATTGATAGTTGGGCATATTCATATTCCTTGCGGCGCGCCTACCGACGCACCGATAAACAGGCGCACAGGTGCATCAGCGGGACGTGCGAGCAACGCCGCTGGCGCGCCGTCATCAGCCAGGTGGCCCTGATCGAGATACAGGATCCGGTCGCACACATCGAATGCAAAACGCATTTCATGCGTAACCACCAGCATGGTCGTGCCGCTGCTGGCCAAGTCGGTCATGACGGCCAGCACCTCGGCAACGAGTTCGGGGTCCAATGCCGAGGTCGGCTCGTCGAACAGGATCAGTTGCGGTTCCATGGCAACCGCACGCGCAATCGACACGCGTTGCTGCTGGCCGCCAGACAGGGTCACCGGGTACACATCGGCCTTGTCCTTCAGGCCGATGCGATCGAGGATCGCCAGGGCCCGTTCGGCGGCCTGCTCGCGCGACAGCTTTAGCACGCTAAGGGGCCCTTCCATGACGTTCTGGAGTACCGTACGATGTGGCCACAGGTTGAAGTGCTGAAACACCATGGCCATCCGCGCACGCTGCCGGGCGAGCACCGCTGTAGGCACGGACTTGCGCTGCGCCCCGCGGAAGCCGATCGCTTCGCCGTCCAGCAGCACTGCGCCAGCATCGGGCTTCTCCAGCATGTTCAGGCACCGCAGCAGCGTTGATTTTCCAGACCCGCTGCGTCCGATCAGGCCAATTACCTCACCCGCGCGCACATCGAATGAGATGCCCCGCAGAACCGCCCTACCACAAAACGACTTGGTCAGATCCGTGACACGCAGCAGCGGCTGCGTACTCGCCTCGCCCATCACTTGCCGGTCACGATGTACTTCGCCCAGATGCGATCCAGGGTGCCGTCTTTTTCAAGCTGGTCAAGCCGCTGGTCGAGCCAGTTTCGGAATGCATCCCGATCCTTCCGCAGACCGATATTGGTAGGCTGCGATATCAGTGGCGTTGGAAAGACCATGTGCCCGCGGCCGCGTTTAGCCACATATTGCGCCATCTGGATGTCATTGGTCAGCAGTGCGTTGGCCCTGCCACTTTCCACTTCCAGCTGCATCGCTTCGCTATTGGGGACGATCACCCATTGCGCGCGATTCAGCTTCGGACGCAACAGAGTGGCGGCGGCGGAGCCGTCGATGGCGGCCAGACGGATCGACGGGTCGTTGATTGCATCCCATGACTGGTAGCGTGCCGTTTCCTTTTCCAGCGTCAGGACACCCATCTTGTGCGCGCCGATCGGCCGCGTAAAATCCACAGCCTTCGCGCGCTCGGGTGTCTTGTTGAAGCCGCCCAGGAAGTCGAAGCGCCCGGATTGCAGGCCCGCTGCCGCGGTCCCCCATTGCGTGTCGACATACTCGATTCTCACCCCCGAAGACGCAAAAATTGCCTGCGACAATTCGGGCACGAGGCCAGTCCACTTGTTGGTCCGCAAGTCTTTCTCGTACCAGGGGGGTGCCGACACGGCACCTACACGCACCACGTTGCCGCCCAGGATCGATTGCAGCAAATCGGCTGCGAATGCGCCACTGGGGGCGAGCGTCAGGCTGGCTGCCGCAAGCAGTCCCAACAATCCCCTGGAAATGAACCGCTGCCTCATGACATACTCCAATACTCATAGAAGCCCACAGTTTATGAACTTTGGGTAAATCCACAAAATGCGGATTTCTGCCATCCTTATTTGTTTTTTGCTCCATGACGCCCAAGCAGCTTGAAGTCTTTGTGGAAGTGGTCCAACTGGGCTCAGTGACCGCCGCCGCGCAGGTACTGAGCATGTCCCAGCCTGCTGTCAGCAAGAGCCTGACCCTGCTTGAACAGCATATGGGTTTCGCACTATTCGAGCGTGTTGGCGGGAAGATGCAGCCAACCCCAGAGGCGAGACAGATCTTCGAGGAGGCGCGGCGCATGCAACAGGGCATGGCGAGGTTCGGCCGCTTCATTGAGCAGGTGCGCCAGTACCGTGTGGGCCAACTGCGGGTATGCGCCACACCCGCGCTGGCGATCAATGTCTTGCCCCAGGCGGCCCGCGCATTTCGGACCGCATTTCCAGACTACGGGCTGGCGGTCGACATGTTCCTCAACAACGAGATCGACGACGCCATTGCGCACCGGCAATACGACCTGGGCTTCGTACTGCAGCCGGCGGACGATGCAGTGCCCGCAGACCAGGTGGTCAGCCACGGACGTATGGTGTGTGTTATGTCCGAGCGCTACCCCCTGGCGCGGCAGAAGCAGGTGCGCTGGGAGGATCTGGATCCACGCGAATTGGTATACATCACCACCGATCCGCGCATCGTGGCCACCATCGGTAGCGTGGTGGAGGGCTTTCGCGACAGGCCCGCGTCCGCGCTGGAGACCAACCGTTACACCATCGCCGTCAATCTCGTCAGGCACGGCATGGGCGTCACGCTCGTCGACGAGTTTGCGCTGGCGGGCGCCGATTTGCAGGGCTTGGTGGTGCGACCCTTTGCTCCGGAGATACCCGTGATGGTCCGTGCCATCACGGGCAGCCGGCGCGTGGTGCAGGGCGCTGCGAGCGTGTTCATCGATACGATGCGCAGGTTGTTGCAGCCGATGCGATGAAGCGGTAGCAGTGCCATCGCCCCTTCGTAGCTGGCGCGCTGCTTGTAGGCGGCGTAACGGGCCTGCGCCTTCTTGGCGGTGTCGTCGACTATCACCGTGAGCATGGAGAACGACTGGGCGCTGTCGGGGGCGCGGCCGGCCGCTTCCAGCTCCGTACGCAGTGCCTGCACCGACTTGCGCAGGCCCCTGCGCGTGGGCACGCCAACGAAGGCGCATTCGGCATGTCTGGCCGCGAACCGCGTGCCGCGTGCCGAGCCTCCGGCCTGGAACAGCACTGGCGTACGCTGAGGCGAGGGCTCCCACTGGAACACGCCGTCGAGCTGAAACTAGCGTCCATCGTGTTTCATGGCATGGATGCGGGCAGGGTTGGCGTACACGCCGAGCTGCGCGTCGCGCTGGCCCAGGCTGCGCGAGGATTTCCTGGCGCGCCTTGACGGTTGATCTGGCACTGATTGAGATGGCGGCCACCACGGGCCGGCGGGCGTCCTCCCCCGCCCCGCACTGGTCTGCTATGCTGGAGCCCACCAGCGCTGCAGCCAGCGCGCGCAGCTATCAAGCAGGAAACCCAGCAGTCCGATCACCAGCACGGTGGCAAGCAACTCCGAGTACGCCAGCCGATCACGCGTATCGAGGATGAAGTAGCCCAGGCCGGCATTCACCCCCAGCATTTCAGCCGGCACCAGCACGATCCACACGACGCCGATCGACAGCCGCAGCCCGGTCAACACGCTGCCCACTACGCCCGGTAGCACCACCCACATCAGCATCTCCCAGCGCGTGGCGGCCAGGCTGCGGGCGAGCGTGATCCAGCGGGGGTCAAGGTTGCGCACCCCGGCGGCGGTATTGAGCAGAATGGGCCAGACTCCGGCGAAGGCCAGCAGGAACAGCACCGGGAGGTCGCCCACGCCCAGCACCATCACGACCACGGGCATCCAGGATAGCGGCGAGATCATGCGCAGGAACTGGAATGCCGGCGACACGGCGGCATCCACCAGCGCCGCTCCGCCCACCAGCAAGCCCAGCGGCACGCCGACGGCAAGTGCCATCGCCAGTCCCAGCAACACGCGCCGAAGGCTCACCAACGTATTCTGCGCAAAATCGGGCTGGCACAGCAGTTCCGCCACGCTGGCCAACGTGGCGCCCGGCGTGAAGCGCGTGGCCAGCCCTTGTGCCTGCCCCGCGCCGGTGGTCAGCCACCACAGTAGGAGCAGCACCGCCAGGCCGGCCAGTCCCGGCCACAGCCGCGCCGCCACCGAGCGCATCATGCCGCTGGCGGACCAGGCATCGTTGGCAGGCTCGTTCACGCTGCAATCTCCTCCTGCCGCAAGAAGCCCTCGCCAAAACCGAAGGCCTTGAGCCCACCCACCTCGGCCAGGCTGCGGCGCACGAAGCGATCGTCTACCAGCTCACGCGCGGCGCGCTGCGGCTCCAGCCCGGCCAGGAAGGCACTATTGCCCTCGATCAGAGTGCCCTTGAGCCGGCGCACGAGTTCTTCCGTGTAACTGGGGTAGGGATAGGGCTGGAAATCGATGCGCTTGTCGTTCCAGTCGGCGTGATGAATGGCGCCGCTGGCCAGATAGCGGGCACGCTCGCCCGCATCGGGAACCAGCACCCGGCGCAACGCATCCAGGGTGTGTGGCGTGTAACGGTTGGCGCCATCCTTGGACAGGAGCGCGGCTGCCTCGGCGCGGTTGTCCTGAGTCCAGCGCTGCGCCTTGACAATGGCATTGACAACCTTCTGCGCCCACACCGGGCGCCGTTCCAGATCCTGCTGATGCATGAACACCACGCAGCAGGCATGATTGCGCCACACGTCGCCGGTGAAGCGCAGTATCTTGCCGATCTTCATCGCCTCCGCTGCGGCGTTGAACGGCTCAGCTACGATATAGCCCTCGATCTGGCGTGAGGCCAACGCGGGTGGCATATCGGATGGCGCCATCACCACCAAGTTGACCTCATTGGACGCCAGCGCCCCGCTCTTGCGGCTCACCGGCACCAGGCCGTCCTTCTTCAGCATTGTCTGCAGCACGACGTTGTGAATCGAATACCAGAACGGGATCGCTACCGTCTTGCCACCCAGGTCGCGCAGCGATCCGACCTGCGGCGCCACTGTCAGCCCGGAGCCGCCCACGTGATTCCACGCCACCACCTTGGCGGGAACCTGGCTGCCGAAGCGCGCCCAGACGGTCATCGGCGACAGCAGATGCACCACATTGACCTGGCCGGAAATGAAGGCCTCCACCAGCTGTGCCCAGCTGCGCAGCAGCGTGGGCTTCTCCGCCTGGATGCCTTCCTTGTCGAAATAGCCATTGTTGTGCGCCACCAGCAGTGGCGTAGCATCGGTGATCGGCAGGTAGCCGATACGCACAGGTGCATCCGGCTCGCTGGCCGCGCGTGCGTTCAGTGCATTGAGCAGCGGCAGAGCGCCGCCAGCGGTGAATAGCGCGGAGAGCTTCAGCAGCTCGCGCCGGGACATCGGAACCTGGCACATCGTTGACCTCGTCTTGGTGTTTCGTGGTGTGTGTCGCGCCGCCTCAAATGGCGGCGGTATGGCGCAGCGGCGCTGGATGCGCTGCCAACGCGGTGGAAGTCCTGCCGCCGGGCCGCAGCAGGCTGCGCAGTGCCCGTACGATCTCCACGCGTAGGGCCCCCAGGGCTTCGACCTCCGCATCCCGCGGATGGGGCAAAGCGATGCGCCATTCGCGCAACACGCTGGCCGGCTCGCCGGGCACGGCCCCCAATAGGACGATGCGGTCGGATAACAGCAGCGCCTCGTCGATGTCGTGGGTGATCAGCAGCGTCGCCGGGCCGTACTCGCGTACCATGCGCAGCAGCAGCGCCTGCATGTCGGAGCGCGTGATCTCGTCCAACGCGCCGAAGGGTTCGTCGAGCAGCAGTGCCAGCGGCTGGCGCGCCAGACAGCGCGCCAGGGCCACCCGCTGCGCCATGCCGCCGGACAATTGCGCGGGGAAGAGGTGCTGCGCATGGCTCAGCCCGACGGCAGCCAATGTGCTGGCCACACGCTGATGACGCCCGGCGCACGCCAGGGCTGGCTGATGCCGAAAATCCAGGCCGAACCCCACGTTGCGCGCCACGGAAAGCCATGGCAGCAGGCAGGCATCCTGGAATGCCACGGCAATGCGCGGATGCGGTGCGTCCAGCACCTCCCCCTGCATGTGTACCCAGCCTCGCGTGGCCGGCTGCATCCCGGCCAACAGGCGCAGCACACTGGACTTGCCGGCGCCGCTTGGGCCGATCACCGACACCACCTCGCCGGCTGCCAGCTGCAGGTCCACATCGCGCAGCACAGTGCGTGACACCGCGCCGCTGCCGTAGACCAGCGTCAGGCCCTGCCCCTCCAGCAGCGCGCCGCTCATGCCGCCACCCGAGGGGCTAGCACCGCTTGCCTCGCCAGCTCTGTCTTCAGTTGCACCAGGCTGGGCGTGACGATGGGCAGGAACGCCGCCTCGCGCCAGCGCCGCGCAAAGCCATCGGTACGCGCGTTCAGGTAGGCTGCACCGCCGCGCGCTTGCAGCTCCAGTTGCATCGCCGACGCGGCTAGCTCCACCAGGCGAATGCGGATGCCAAATAGCGTGCGGGGAGCGGCGAGGAAGTCGCCGATTCCCAGTCCCTCATGCAGCGTGCGTGTCTCGCCGACGAGCGCGGCGGCAAGCGCATCGAGTTCTTCATCCAGTACGGAACGACCGCTTTCGACACCGCCGCGTGCCGCCGTAATGCCGCGCCGGGCGAGGCCGATCGCCAGGCCGCACTGCAGGCCCAGGAAGGCCGGCCGTACACGCGGCAAGAACTGGTGCGCGTCTTCGTGCAGCAACCAGCCGGCATCCAGTGCGACGCCATCAAAGCGCACGGACGCGGTATGACTGCTGCGCAGGCCGATCAGATCCAGGTCTTCACTGCGCGCCACGCCCTGCAGGCCCGAAGGAATGGCATAGACGGCGGCACATCCGCCGGATGCGCTGGCTGCGGCCACTGCCACCGCAAAGCCCGCGGGATGCAGATTGGTGGCCCAAGGCACCACGCCATCGATCAGCCAGACGTTGCCCGCCTCACCGCCGCGCGCGGTCACCTGTAGCGATTCGATGCCACCAAGGAACTTCATGGCATTGGATAGCCCGGTGGCACCGGCAAGGCGGCCATCCAGCAGCGTGCGCAGGCAGCGTTGCGCCAGTGCGCGGTTGGGTGTCTGCAGCACGTATTCGATGAAGGCGCGCTGGCCCCACAGCACGAATGCCGCCGTCTGCGAGTATTCGGCCACTGCCGCCACTGCCTCTACAGCATCCGATAGGGTGCCGCCATTGCCGCCCAGGATCTGCGGCACGCCGACGCCAAATAGGCCGGCCTGAGCCAGGCGTGGCAGTACCTCGCCCGGGTCGGCGGTGCCGTTGTCCAGCCCGTCGGCATGGGCGGCCAGCCATTGCGCCAGGTCCGGCGGCAGCACGCTTGAGAATGTGGAGAAGGTCATCGGCGTTCCTCTGCGATTCAGCGATGTCAGGCCGCGGCAGGCGTCCACCGGTACGCGTCCAACTCAGGGTTCAAGGGTGTCTGCGCCAGGCTGTTGCCGAAGTTGCACAGCGTGGCCAGGCTCACGCCCAGCACCACATCCAGTGTCTGCGCCACGGTGAAGCCTGCTGCCAGGAAGGCATCGAACGCGTCCTGCGGCACCGCGCCGCGCATGCTGATCACGGCGCGGGTGAAGTCGGCTAGTGCCTCCAGCCGGGCTTCGGGCAACGCGGCCTGGGCGCGCAATGCGCCCACCGTGCCTGCATCCAGCTTGGCCTTCTTCACCGCGATTGCCGTATGGCCGGCCACGCAGAAGCCGCAGCCATGCGTGGTGGCAGCGGTGAGTTGCACCACCTCTCGCTCGGCCAGTGTCAGTGAGCCGCGGCTATTGATCTCCGACACGGTCAAGTAGGCCTCCAGCGCCGCCGGCGCGTTGGAAAGTACGGCGATCAAGTTGGGCAGGTAGCCGTTGTTGGCAATGGCGCGCGCCACCAGAGGGCGGCTGGCTTCGGGGGCGGTCTCGGCGGATTGCAGCGGGATACGGCTCATGGCGTCACATTGGGATTAGGTGGAACATCAGCCGATTTTGCGACGAGCGGCTGCCAGGAGCCATGCGCGAGCGTCGCGATTCCCTGCCATTTCGTCTGCGTTCCACTGGCCAATGTGCCATGCCCGCCCAGAGGGTGGTGCTACGACAGCGACAGCCGCTGCCCCTGTCGCCGCATGGCTCCCGGCTGCACGCCGGTTACCTTCTTGAAAGCGCGCGCGAAGGCTGCCTCCGAGCGGTAACCAACACGCTCCGCCGCCTGAGCGATGCTGCAGCGGCTGCCCAGAAGCTGTTCAGCCACTTTCATCCGCAGCAACAGCAGGAAGGCAGCCGGCGACTGCCCGCTAGCCTCGACAAAGCGCTTGCAGAAGGTGGCGCGGGACATATGCACCAACGCCGCCATGGCCTCCACCATCCACGCCCGTTCGGGATGCCGGATCAGCGCCAGCATCAGGCCCGAGAACTCGGCGCTGCGCAACAGCGGCCACAGCCCCTGCGCCACGTCGTCGCGCGCGGCCAGGTGGCGCACCACATAAAAAAACAGCAGATCGATCAGCCGCGCGATCAGCGGCGAAGGCTCGCTGCCGCTACGCCGTGCCTCGGCGAGGATCAAATCAAACAAGGCGCGGGTGGCAGCCAATCCATCGTCGGCACCGTCACGCTCGCCGCCCTCCCCTCGCAACACCAAGTAGTCGGGGAACGGTGCCAGCAGCACCTCGCTCAGGCCGGGGCGGAAATCGAAGAAGCCACAGGCAAGTCCAGTCGACGACAGCGATGGCGGCAAGAGCGCATCCAATGACAGCATCTCGCCGTCTGCCACGCAGGCCTGCGGCTCGGCATGTGGCCCCAGATGGTGTGGCACGTCGCGTAGGAAAAACACCGCATCGCCTGCCCCCAGCAGCGCGGGGGCCATATCGCCGGGCAGGTGCAACCAGCAGTCGCCATGCAGCACCAGATGAAACCCCGCACGCAAGCGCCCAGCAACCGAGGCGCGCCAGTTGCCACAATACTGCCCTAAGTGAAAGAGGGTGGTCTCGAGTTCGAGGCTGCTCAGAACCCAGTGGACCACGCGATCCGTGTGGTTCATGATGTGCTACAAAGTTTGCCGCGAAGACGAGCGCAGCATGCCCGCCGAACATAACGCAGGCGCCGTGCGACACGGAAGGTACTTATGCGTATTTGCTTATGCGGGCTAGCGATAAGGCCCGCTTCGAATTCGAAATCGGAGTTGGCTAGAGCGCCGAGGCCCGGTGTATCCCATGCTCGGACCCTGGTACACACCCGTCCGAGTAAGCGTCTACGCAAGTATTCGTAGGAACATCGTGGGAGGCCATGCTGGAATCAGTGCTGGAGCGCTTCCGATTCTAATCGCTCGCGGCGCTGGACGACGCGATCGTTGCTTAGGCGGCGCTGCTAACTGCCATAGGCGCATGCAGAGAACACTCTCCCGCAAGTGAACGCTTAGCCACCGCCCCGAACGCCCCCACCAGTGCATTCTCCGTATTGGTCAGCGAGGCCATCACCAGGGGATATCGCAACGAAGAACGGGATTCCGTCACGTCGATATAGACCACGCCCAGTGCCTGCACCCTTGTCATGGCCCTGGGCACAATGGCAATGCCCAGATTCCCGGCGACCAGCGTGATGATGGTCTGCATCTGCGACGCTTCCTGAACCACGCGCGGAAAAAATCCCGCGCGCTGGCAAGCCGCCAGAATCACCCCCGAGTAGCCCGGCCCTTCCGCGAAGGGGAACGCGACGAAGGCTTCGGCCTTCAGCTCTTCCAGTCGCAGGCGCTTGCGCCTGGCCAGCGCATGCGCCGCCGGAACGGCGACCACCAGTGTTTCCTCGCACAGGATATCCAGGCTCAGGTCCTTGGGCTCATACACCGGCGGCACCACGATGGCGACATCCGTATCGCCGCGCCGCAGCAGCTCCAGCTGTTTGCCGCTGCTCTCGCCTGTCAGTATCAGCTTGACCGCGGGGTACTCCTGCTGGAATCGCCTGAGGATGTCCGGCAGCACGTCAAGCGCCGCGCTCGGCACGAACGAAAGCCGCAAGGTCCCGAACATGCCGCTAGCCGCACGCCGCGCCGATTCGACCGCAATCTCGGCCTGGGCAATCGTCCTGCGCGCCTCCACCAGGAAGACTTCCCCGGCCGGGGTCAACCGCACCATATGCCGGTTCCTCTCAAGCAGTTCGGTGCCAATGGTTTCTTCCAGCTTCTTGATGGCCACTGTCAGGGGCGGCTGGGACATGTGCAACACCTCGGCCGCGCGCCGGAAGCTCAGCAGCTCGGCCACGGCGACAAACTGTTGAAACTGGCGCAAGTCGGTCACGGTGATTCACTTCATGTATCAAGGATAGCTTTGAATAGTATTTGGAATATCAGGGCTTTGCAAACTACAGTGAGCCCATAAAGCAAAAACGCAATAGCCCCACAGGACCACACAATGCGCCCCTCCCTGCTTGAAGAACTCACCCCCGTTCCAAACCCGTACCCCATCGTCTCCACCGTGGCCTACGAAGATGTCTGGGGCCTTTGCGAGCAGGCCCGTGCGCTGGCGTGGGACCCGACGCAGATCGACTACTCGGACCTGGAGCAGGCCGACATTCCTGCGGAAGTGCGCGAAGCTGGCGGCGAGTGGTGGAGCCTGCGCGCCTGGATGGAACACGGCGCCATTCCCTACGGCGCCGAGCGCTTGCGCGATGCGATCTTCGAGCACCAGCCGTTCGAGGTGAAGCAGCACGTCGTCAACTTCATCGCCGAGGAACTGCGGCACCACGAGGCCTCGTTCCGCGTAGCGCGTGCCATATCCGGTTATCAGGAGTCGCCGCGCTCGGACTACTTCCGCGCCATCATCCCCCGCTTCCACGATGAGCGCGATGAGAAGCAGATGAGCTTCTTCGCCGGCCTGGCGGTAAACACCTTGTTCGAGCAGCTATCCGGCGAATTGCTGCAGGCCCGCTACGAGAACGCGCGCTTCGCGTCCATTAGGACGGCCTGCAAGCTGATCCTGCGCGACGAGGCGCGGCATATCCAGTTCGGACGCATCATCATGCGGCGTTTCTTCTCGGAAATATCGACGGATGACAAGGCGCTGCTCGGGCAGAAATTCGCCAAGAAACTGCGCGGCAGCCTGCTCAATGGGGTCTACGCCGTCGTCAACCTGCCAGAGGACGAGCAACGGCGCGCGGGCCGGGCACGCGCCCTCGCTGCCGAATACGGCCTGGGCGCCACGCATCCCGAACAAGAGATGGCGATCATTAAGCGCTCGCTGGACGAGATCCGCGAAGACGTCGGCTGCCATGGCGTGGAGATCCCGGCGATTGCCGAAGTCGACGAAGGCAAAGTCCCGCTGCTGTCCTGAGCCTTCCGCGCCGATCGCGCCTCATTCTTCCTCTGCCTTGCTTATGCTGACTTCTCTTTACCGGCTGCTTGCACTCGCCGTAACAACCACCACACTGGCCTTGCCGGTGCCTGCCGGCGCGCAGGATTTTCCGGACCGCGCCATTCACCTCGTCGTGCCCTATCCACCTGGCGGCACCGCCGACATCCTGGCCAGGCTGCTCGCGCAGAGGCTCGCCGAACGGGTGGGCAAACCTGTGGTGGTGGACAACCGCGCGGGTGCCGGCACCGCCATTGGCAGCAAGTTCGTGGCCCAGGCAGCTCCCGACGGCTATACGCTGCTGATGGGCACGGTCAGCTCGCATGCGATGAACCCCGCGCTCAATCGTGGCGTGGGCTATGATCCGCTCAAGGACTTCACGCCGATCTCCCGCGTGGCATCCGTGCCGTTTGTCGTGCTGGAGAACCCGTCGGTGCCGGCAAAAACCATTGGAGAACTGATCGCACTGGCGAAAGCCCGCCCCGGCCAGATCACCTATGCATCGGCTGGCGCCGGCACCTCGAACCACCTCGCGGGCGAGCTGTTGGCCAAGGCCGCCAACATCCAGTTGCTCCACGTCCCGTACAAGGGTAGCGCGCCTGCCCTGGCCGACCTGCTTGGCGGCCAGGTCAACCTGATGTTCGACCTCCAGGTCACCGCCAAGGCCCAGATCCAGGCCGGCACCGTCCGCGCCCTGGCCGTCACAGGAGCGCACCGCAGCAGCTTGCTGCCGGGCTTGCCCACGGTCGCCGAGTCTGGCGTGCAGGGCTTCGATGTGACCGCCTGGTTTGGAATCTTCGGGCCGGCCGCCATGCCCGCCCCCGTTGTGGATGTCCTCAACCGGCATCTCGTCGCTGTCCTCAGGTCCCCTGAGGTGCGCCAGCAGTTCGCCGCGCAGGGTGCCGAGATCGAATGGAGCAGCCCCGAGGCGTTCAATATCTTCGTGCAAAGCGAGTACGCTAAATGGGGCGGCTTGATCCAGAGCAAGCACCTGGCGGCGCAGTAGACCATGCACGCCCCATCCGCCTCCGCCCCCGAGCGTTACCCATCCTTCAAGGCTGTCGTGCATGGCAGCGAGATGGTCATCGCATCCCAACCGCTGGCCGCGCAAGCGGGGCTCGACATCCTCGCGAGCGGTGGCAATGCGGTGGACGCAGCCATCGCTGCGGCAGCCGCCATCGCAGTGGTCGAGCCCACCAACAACTCGATCGGCGGCGACGCGTTCGCCCAGGTCTTCTCTGGCGGCAAGCTGTATGGCCTCAATGCCAGCGGCCGGGCACCGATGGGTATCGACGTCGCTCGTCTTGCCAGGCTGCCGGCGATGCCGCAGCGCGGATGGGATAGCGTCACCGTTCCCGGCGCCGTCTCGGCCTGGACCGCGCTGGTCACGCGCTTTGGCCGGCTCGATCTCGCTACCGTGCTGGCGCCCGCGATCCGCTACGCACGAGCCGGCTTCCACGTCTCTCCCAGTGTCGCGCAGAAGTGGCGGGAACAGGTGCCCAAGCTGCGCAGCCAGCCGGGCTTCGAGGCGGCGTTTCTCCCCGGCGGCGCAGCGCCCGTAGCCGGGGCGCTGTTCCTGCAGCCGACGCTTGCGCGGACGCTCGAACGCGTGGCGCGCACCAACGGCAAGGACTTCTACACCGGCGAGACCGCCAGGCGAATCGCCTCGTTCGCCCGCGAAACGGGCGGTGTCCTTAGCACCGAAGACTTACGCCTGCACGCACCCGAGTGGGTCGATGCCATACAGGCGTCATACGGCGCGCTGCAGGTAAGCGAGTTGCCGCCAAACGGTCAGGGCGCGGTAGCGCTATTTGCGCTGGGCGTGCTCGCGCATCATGATGTTGCCCGCTTGCCGGCCGACTCGGCGGCCTCGCTGCATCTCCAGATCGAGGCCATCAAACTGGCGTTTGCCGAAGTCGGGCCGTTGATCGGCGACACGGACTGCGCGATCGGGCAGGTACGCGACCGCTTGCAAGCCCCCTGCCTTCAGGCCGCCGCGGCACGCATCAATATGCGGCAAGCTTCCGATTTCGGCCACACGTTCGGACCACTGGCGGGTACGGTGTACCTTGCGGCAGGCGACCGCGATGGCATGATGGTCTCGCTGATCCAGTCGAACTACATGGGATTCGGTTCAGGGATCGTTGTGCCCGACGCCGGTGTTTCGCTGCAGAATCGCGGCGCATGCTTTTCCACCGACGCCCACTCCCCGTCTTTCCTCAGGCCCGGCAAGCGGCCTTTTCATACCATCCTGCCGGGATTCGCCTTCGCCGGCGGCGGCGAGCCGATCGCCTTCGGCGCGACCGGTGGCACATTCCAGCCGCAGGGCCACGTCCAGATGATGGTGCGCCTGTACGATTACGCGCAGAACCCGCAGGCCATTGTCGATGCACCCCGCTTCAAGGTCGGGCCGGGGCGCCAGGTGGTGCTCGAACCCGGCTTTCCTGCCGATACCGTCTCGGGCCTCGCAGCCCTGGGCCACGACGTGGTCACCAGAACCGAGAGCACCTGGGACTTCGGGGGCATGCAGATCCTGCTCAGGAAGCGTGGCTCGTATGTCGGCGCCAGCGATTCCCGCAGGGATAGCCATATCGCGGTCAGATAGGGGCGCCCGGCGATCCTGCCTGGTGGAAGGTGCCCTGCGAGTGGATCTGGCAGGTCAGCATGCGGGACACGTTGCACAGGCCGATGCAACGCGGACGCACCAACTGCAAGCCCATCATGGAATGCGTGCGCTATCTCAACCCGAGTGCACCGAAACCGAACTGATCTGTGACGATGGTGCCGTGCCGTCGGCGCGGGGTTCCGGGGTTCTTGCGTCGACGAAGCGATCCCGGCATCGTATGCGTGTGCTAGGCAACTGGAATCGCCGAAAAAGATCCGCGTAAGGCGGTACGACATCCACTGTCGTACCGCCACCGAAGCCAACTCCACTGCGGATGTAGGAACGGCACCGAATTGGCGGGAAGGCCGCCACAGTGGAGCAAGTCCGCTCGAAACAGGATGTGCTTCGGTATAACTCCGGTCCGAAACTCCCGCGCAATACATTCACGTTCGTGAAATAACACGCTCGCGTTCCCCACGCGCGGAAAATCGCGGTTTAGTTCTGCGGCACGGTAGGCGGATGGGACAACCTTCGCCACCGCGTGGTATGGGATTCCGCACTATCTACGCCGACTTGCACAGCGAGGACGCTGCACGGCGCGAAGCCACACAGGCGCGTCAGTGCAGGATGGCCAGATGCTAGGAGCCCGTCCGCGCCCCTCCCAAAACCCAATTTAAGGTTGGGATAGGAATCCTGGCGATTAATTGCATTTTGATGATCAAAGGATGCTCGACATGGATGGTCCCCCGCCGTGCCCACGTGTGCAGCCAAGCGAAGTCGCCGCGTTGATGCTCGCCCCAACGCGCTCTCTAGAAGGCGACAATGGGGCCGGCTCAGACGACACGAAATGAAAGGGCCAGACGTCAAGCGATGCGAGGGATACAAGCAGTTCGTGAAGATCAGGGTGGATCACGCGAGTCTTCCGCCGCGCAGATTGCAGCGCTTTCATGTAGTCTCACCCGGACAGGCGCACGCGCACGAACGGAAGTGATAAAGGTGCTCAGGCTGCTGCTGGCCTTCGGTGCCGATCCTGGGCAACGCGGCATCAACGACGATAGCGCGCTGCACATAGCCGTAAGCGTGCGCAAGTTACCTTCGGTAAGGATGCCACTGGCGGCCGGTGTGGATGCGGCTAGCCGAACGCGCATCGATGAATGCAATACCCCATGCGAGAGGGCCGAGGCAGTGGAGCTGTCCGGGGGATTTCGCCGTTGCAGGCTGCCCATGAGGTGAGCGAACGGCTGTAGCGCCGAACAACCATCGACCCGCACCGAGCAATGTCCCTCTCGTCCACCATTCAAGTCATCGAACGGGATGCCACCTCGGCGGTGCACCACGCGTTTCCGGCTCACCGCCGTCACGCGTTCTTGGTGAACAGGTGTTGAAGAATCAGCCATGCAGATTCCAGCTTCGCGGGCGCGTAAGGCGCATTTGGGACGCCGTTATGTTGTCGCTTTCCCAGATTCGCCAGCGCTAACGCCCGCAGCATCATTCCACCAACGGCTCACGCCTCTGGAATCAGAAACTTATCGCGATTTTTCCCCAGCCACGCCGGTGCACGACCGCGGCCGGTCCAGGTGGCACCCGTCTTTGGATCCATGTACTTCGGCGGCAGCGAGGTCTTCTCCTTCGCCGCAGCCTTAGGCTTGTCACTCGCCGCCGGGCGTCCACGGCGTCGTTTCGGCGCCAAGTCATCGACGGTGAGTTCGTACTCTGCCATCAAAGCCTGGATCTTCTCAATGACGCCGGCGACTTCGCTTTGACGAACCTCGGCGAGCTGGGCTTCCAGCTTTTCCTTTTCTGCTAGCAATTGTTTGTAGGTAGCCATTTCGATCTCCGTCTATAAATAACAGTTCGATTATCCTACAGCACTTCGCCGTATTTTTACTAACTCAGTGAATCTAGCCCGCCCGGATGATCTTAGCCGGAACAGAGATAACTTCTGTGAATGCAGCCCTCTCGGTCTATTCTTCCCCGTCAGGAAAAGTGCGATTGCAGCAGAGTGGGTGAGCCAATGCGAGTTACCATGTGCAGACTGAGGCATGCACCAACAAGTTCTTCGCCGACCCTTGGCTGCCCCGAGCCGAATTTGCCGAACTCGAAGCCTGCAAGGACTCTGGTTATGACTGTGGCAGCTGGGGAATTGTCCAATGCCAATGCCATGGCTGGCATCCCACTCTGAATGAAGTGTGTTCTGAAAAAACGGCGACATCGCAGCGCCCTCTCCCCACCCGGTCTGCCCAACAATCCCCAGCCCCTGCGGATGTCAATCGCCGGAACGTGGTCTCAGGCTCGAGGCTCCGCCGGCGACTACAATAGTGTGGGAACACAGGATGTTGCCCAAAAGCGCCAAGAATGTGAGTGGAGAAGTCAATGGCAACAGTACGAGCTGGCACCAAAGGGGAGGCACTAAACCTCCTGGGGACGGAAGGCGTGACCGTGGTGGAACTGGATTACGAGGCAGGCTGGCAGGACGCAATCGAACTTGGTCGGCTCGGCCAGAAGGCAGGAATACGAGTGGAATATCGCGGGCAAGAGAACATTGCTGTCAAATCGCCGACGGCGTTGGTCGCTGGCCTATCGCGGCCCAAAGCGACATTTCGGCAGCGGAACCTCTATTGCCAATTTGATCTGAGCGAATTGTCTGGGGCTGTGTTGGAGAGCTTGGAGGCAAAGGCGTCCAAGTTGGGGGACTATATCCTCGCCGGAGACTTGATAAGGGAAGTGGTGGATGCAGTATGGGTAGAGTAAACACGGCTTCCCCTTGGCTCCCGGCCACCGTACTCGACAGTATATGATGGTAGTCCCTGCCAGAGGTGCGCGATCGACTTTTGAGGGTCCCACCGTCTGCGCGCCTCGCCGTTGAGCACCAATCAACTGCTGCAGACGTACGGCAGTGGCTGTCCACTTCGCGGATGCGGATCTTGAAGTCGTTCCGAGCCGAGATTCTCGGCGAGCCGTGCGTAGAGGACCGGCAGGCTTGAAAACGAGAACTCTTTTGCCCCCCATAAGGCGTCTAGACTCGCAAGTAGAATCGGAGGGAGTAGCCCTGTGCAACAATTACGCATCTGCGAGGCAAGCTGCCAAGACGAGTTGCTGCCACGTCTAGATGGCGTGGGGCCAGCACTTATGGCGTTAGCGAACAAACCGAATTTGCGGCGATATGTGGGGAATCTTTTTGGGCTGCGATCGTCGCACGGCTAACGCAACGGAAGCGGGGGCAGCGGCAACCCAAGGTGTTCCCGCAAGGTGCTGCCTTGGTACTCAGTGCGGGTCCGCCCTTGTGCCTGCAATAGCGGAACCACCCCATTCGCGAAATCGTCTAGTCCCCCTGGGAAATAGGCCGGCATGATATTGAAGCCATCGGCAGCGCCCTCGTCCACCCACATAGTGATATGCTCCGCGACCTGCCCTGCGGTGCCCACAACGACCTGGTGACCACGAGCGCTCGCAACCACTTGATAGAGCTGCCGCAAAGTAAGGTTACGGTCGCGCGCGAGCTTCTTCAGAAGCCGGCTGCGACTCTGGATGGATTCGGTGGATGGCAGCTCAGGCAAAGGTTCATCTAGCGGGTAGCCCGAAATATCGTGGCCCAATTGCTCCGATAGCAAGGCAGTCGCGTTGGATTGATCGGTGCCATTCTGCAATACGGCCAGCTTCTCGTACGCCTCCCGCTCGGTGCGGCCGACAATGGGCATCAGCCCTGGCATCACCAGGCAGTGGGCCGGATCGCGTCCCTGCTTGGCCACCTGTTCCTTGATTTCCCCATAGAACTGCCGCGCCGCCACCAAGTCCTGTTGCGCCGTGAAGACCACCTCGGCATGACGAGCGGCAAGTGCCTGGCCAGGCCCAGAAGAGCCCGCCTGGATCAGCACCGGATGCCCCTGCGGACTCGGCGTCACGTTGAGTGGACCCGCCACCTCGAAGAACCTGCCGCGGTGATTCAAGGCACGCATCTTGCCAATGTCGACATACACGCCGGCCTCCTTGTCCCTCACATAGGGATCGGGTTCCCAAGACCGCCACAACCCCTTGACCACTTCAACGAACTCATCGGCAATCGCGTACCGCTCGGCATGGTCGGGATGCCGTTCTCTACTAAAGTTCACCGAGCCATCGGCGAAGGTCGTCACGATGTTCCATCCGGCCCGGCCCTTCGATATCTTGTCCACTGTGGCAAACATGCGTGCGAGGTTGAATGGCTCGCTATAGGTCGTGGATGCCGTTGCCGCCAGACCGATGTGGCGAGTCACCATCGCCAATGCGGCCAGTAGCGTCAGCGGTTCCGGCCGCGTGATCATCGACGGGTGCGAATCGGGCGTGGTCAGCAAGCGGTCGCCAAAAAAGACCATATCGAATTTGGCGCGTTCCGCTGCTTGTGCAGCCCGCACGATCAAATCGATATTCTCCGTGCCGGACTCGGCGTCGGGATGGCGCCAGCCTGCGGCATGGTGGCCGGCGGCCAGAAGGAACAGACCAAGCCTGATGGGCTTTGGCGAAGGTGTGGACATATCAGTTGTGGTGAAGTAGGTTGCGCCGGCACCGACGAGCCTAAAGTTGCGTTCCACTGCTCTGAATGATGCGACGTGACAGGTCATGGACAGAGCGTATCGTGGCCTTGGTCTGCTCCGGCGTGAGCGAACGGGTTTCTACCTCAACACGGGCGAGCGCCTGGATAGTCGCGGGCTCTAGCAGGATTTCGTTGAGCCATCCCCGCAGCGCCGCCAGTACGCTCGCAGGTGTATCCTTCGGTGCGGAGATGAAGAAGGAGCCGCCCAACGCATTCTCCCAGCCGTTGACTCCAGCCTGCGCGATCGACGGCACGCCCGGCAATTCGGGCGATGTCTCGCTACCGAAGAAGGCGAGCGCCCGCAGCTTTCCTCCCTTGATGGATGCCGTGCTGAGGGGATCGAACACCACGTCCACATGTCCAGCGATGACGTCTGCCACGGCAGGCGCGCTGCCCTTGTACGGCACATGGCGCATGTCGATGCCCGCCAGCGACTTAAGCAACTCGCCGGCAATATGTCCGGGTGTGCCATTTCCGGAGGTCGCGTAGGTCAGCTTGCCAGGGTTTGCCTTGGCAAAGGCGATAAGTTCTTTCAGGTTCCGCGCGGGCACGTTCGGATTGACCGCCACCGTGGCGCGAGAGTTGCCGATGTAGGCCACCGGAACGAAATCCACAAACGGGTCGAACGTGGTCTTGACCAGTTGCGGTGCGATCGCGAGATTGCCAATCGACGTATTGAGCAACGTATAGCCGTCAGCCGGCGCATGCGCGACGTAGCCTGCACCCAGCGTGCCGCCGGCTCCAGGCTTGTACTCGACCAGCACGCTCTGCCCAGTCTTCTCCGCCAGTCGCTTGCTGATGATGCGCGCCACATTGTCATTGGTGCCACCGGGCGCGTAAGGCACGATATAGGTAATCGGGCGGGAAGGATATGCCAGACCGGCCTGCGCGAAGGAGGATGCGGCGCTAGCAGCTAGGATGATGGCTGTCGCGAGACGAATAGCGAAGATGGGCATGACAAAGGCCAGCGAATATGCGAGGGGCGAGTGTCACACGTGTAAGCGGTTAGCCTAACGAACATTTCCGAAGCAGGTAAGTTGAAGTCGTTCGTTGACGAAATCCCGACAGTGAGATATTCAATGCGCTTAGCTGGCACCAAGCTACTATGACCATCGATCGTAATATACAAGGCCTCCCGCATTGGGGAGGCGTTGCCAACAATCCGAGACCGTAGTGCGGGACTTTCGTCATTGGCCCCGAGCTACTTCAGGGCTTCGATCTGCAGGTTCAGAAATCCAGCCCTGCGCCGGCCGCTCCCGCCACGCCCACGGTCGCCTCATCCTTAGGCAGTTCAACGATCGCGGCATCCGTGGTAAGGATCAGGCCTGCCACCGAAGCGGCATTCTGCAAAGCGGTGCGTGTGACCTTGGTCGGGTCAACCACACCACCTTCCACCAGGTCACCATATTCGCCCATCGCCGCGTTGTAGCCAAAATTGCCCGTCCCTTCGGCCACGCGCGCTACCACCACGCTGGCTTCTTCGCCGGCGTTGGCAACAATCTGGCGCAACGGCTCCTCCAGTGCCCGCAGCACGATCTTGATGCCTGCCTGCTGGTCCGGGTTGATGCCCGTCAGATCCTTGATGGCCTGGCGCGCACGAATCAGCGCCACGCCAGTCTACCGTGGCGCTGCCCGGACTGCTCAAGCACCTGTTCGATCTGATCGGCCAGGATGCATTGATCGACACACCGGTCATCCTTGCCGCCACCGGCGGTAGCGACCGCCATGCGCTGGTCATCGAGTACCAGTTGAGGCCGCTATTCAGTTTCATTCAGGCGCTGACGCTGCCCATCGGCGTCTATGCCGCGACCGCGGATTTCGACGGCTACCGGAG
Source organism: Cupriavidus sp. GW822-FHT03E04 (assembly GCF_058801495.1). NCBI lineage: Bacteria > Pseudomonadati > Pseudomonadota > Betaproteobacteria > Burkholderiales > Burkholderiaceae > Cupriavidus > Cupriavidus sp. GW822-FHT03E04. Next base: position 61,747 of record NZ_JBXANI010000023.1, on the reverse strand, counting down.
GCAGTAGAGCCTTGCCGGCGCGTGTGTGCCTAGCCATCGAGCGTGCCGTGCCGCCGTTCGCCACATATCATGCGCCGCCGCGCAAAGCCGCGAGAGGAAACCATGACCGCTGCCAAGCAACTCCATTTCGGTGCGTTCGTCCCCGCCACCGGCCACCACGTTGCCGCTTGGCGCCATCCCGACACCGCCGTCGACGGCGGCATCAGCATCGGTCACTACAAGCGCATTGCGCAGACCGCCGAGCGTGCCGGCATAGACACGCTGTTCCTCGCGGACAGCGCCGCCGTATGGAACCGCGGTGATCTCGAATCGCAAAGCCGCAGCGCGGGCAATATCAGCTTTGAGCCGTTGACGCTGCTCTCAATGCTGTCCACCGTCACCAGTCACATCGGCCTGATCGCTACCCAGAGCACCACCAGGGCAAGCATTTCCAGGTGCGAGGCCTGCTCAATGTCGCCCGCTCGCCGCAGGGCCGGCCGGTGGTAGTGCAGGCCAGCTCTTCCGAACCCGGCCGCGAGCTGGCAGCGCGCACGGCCGAAGTTGTGCTCACCGCCGGGCAGAATCGGGCCGAGGCCGCAGCCTTCTACGCCGACCTCAAGGGCCGGATGGCGAAGTTCGGGTGCGCGCCGGACGGGCTCAAGGTTACGCCGGGCATCTTCCCGGTGGTAGGCCAGAGCGAAGCCCACGCGCGCGCGAAATTCCAGCAACTGCAAAGCCTGATCCATCCGAGCACCGGTCTGGCGCCGTTGTCCGGCATGCTGGGGGCATCGATCTGTCCGGCTTTCCGCTGGATGGCCCGCTGCCGGCGCCGACGGAGTCCGACACCAACGGCGGCAAGAGCCAGCTGACGCCGATCACGGACCTGGCCCGCCGCGAAAGCCTGACCATCCGCCAGACTTATGAGCGCATCGCAGGCGCGCGCGGGCATTGGCAACTGGTTGGGACCGTGACGCAGATCGCGGACCAACGCGAAGACTGGCTGCGCCACGACGCCGCGGACGGCCTCAACGTGATGCCACCCACCCCGCCCGCCGGGCGAGACGACTTTGTGGAGCTGGTGGTGCCAGAATTGCGGCGCCGTGGCTTGTTCCGCACCGCTTACACGGGAACCACGCTGCGCGAGAACCTCGGGCTGCGACGCCCAGTGAACCGATACGCCAACGCTGCTTGATGTGCCAGGGGGGCCAGCCCCTTCTCTCGGCTGCTGCCCAGCACGCAGCAAAGCTGCTCCTGCCGTTGCTTCGCCAACAGCATATTGGCGAGGGAAGGCGCGAAATACAGCGGCTTTCAACGGGTCTGGCAGCTTGGTACAGCGCTTGCTACTCACTACCACCGCCAGCGCGCAGACGCCATCGGCGGCCTCCCTCCCAATCTGTTTCGCAAGGACACACCATGAGCTACAAGCACATCACCGTCAGCCAGGTTGCCGGCCATATCGGCGCCGAAATCGGGGGCGTCGACCTGTCGGGGCCGTTGCATGACGACACCGTTGCCGAGATCCGCCGCGCCTTACTGAAATGGAAAGTTGTTTTCTTCCGCGGCCAACATATCGACCACGCCGCCCAAGTCGCCTTTACCTCGCGCTTCGGTGAAGTCACCTACGCGCATCCGCACGAGGACGAACCGATCGAGAACTTCCCGCAGTTGTTGCCCATCGATCGCAGCCGCTACGAGCGCCGCAACGGCATCCGCCGCAGCAGTTACGAAAGCCGCTGGCATACCGACGTTACCGCGGTGGTCAATCCGCCGGCCGGCTCCATCCTGCGCGCCGTCAATGTGCCGGCGTTCGGCGGCGATACCACCTGGACCAACCTAGTGGCGGCCTATGAGGGCTTGTCCGCACCGCTGCGCGCGCTGGCCGATGGGCTGCGCGCCGAGCACCGCTTCAACGCACGCGCCACGCTCCCATCGGAGAGCCGCATCGCCAAACGCATCGCTGCCCAGCCACTGGTTTCGATCCATCCAGTGGTACGCGTCCACCCCGAGACTGGAGAGCGCGCACTGTTCGTCAACCCGGGCTTCACCTCGCATATCGTTGGCGTCTCGCCGCATGAAAGCGAACTTTTGCTCGAGTTGTTCTTCGACCAGCTCGCCAAGCCGGCCTACACCACGCGCTTTCGCTGGAACAACGGCGATATCGCTTTCTGGGACAACCGTGCCACCGCGCATCTGGCGCCCCAGGATCTCGACCACATCGAGGTCGAGCGCGTACTCTACCGCACCACGCTGACCGGCGACATACCGGTGGGACCGGACGGCTTCCGTTCGAAGAGCGTTGAGGGCGAAGCCTTTGGCACCCGCGCGCCGAGTGCGCTGGCGCAGCCGGTCGATACACCCACTCGGCCGGAACCGGCCCTGGCCTGAATACCCGAGCCGGCAGGCCGCGGCCAACGGCACCGGCCTGCCACAGCAGACTCTCCTTTTCACAGAGAACATCATGAGCCAAACCACTTTGCTCGAAGCCGTTCCACGCCGGCAGGTCAGCTTCGCGCTCGACTCGCCGGAGCTCGCCGCCACCTATGAGCGGGTGGGCGTGCGCCAGTTCAACCACGGCAAGCTGCTGATCGACGCGCTCGCCCTCCATCCCGGCGAACGCGTGCTCGACATCGGCAGCGGCACCGGCCGGCTTGGTGTCTACGCGGCGCAAAAAGTGGCGCCCGGCGGCCACGTAACCGGCATTGATCCGCTGCCGCTGCGGGTGGACATTGCCGCCTCCAAGGGGCAGGCCAACTTCGCCGTGAGCGTCGGGCGCGCCGAGGAGCTGTCCGCCTTTGCCGACAGTAGCTTCGATGTGGTATACCTGAACAGCGTGTTCCACTGGGTGGACGACAAGCCCCGCGCGCTGGCGGAGATCTTCCGGGTGCTCAGGCCAGGCGGCCGGCTCGGCCTGAACAGCGGCGACGCCGACAAGCCGCACCAGTCAGGCGCCCTGCTGCGCGCAGCCACGGAGGCCGCCGGCGTCGATCCGGCGCGCCGCCCGCACGGCCGCAACCTCGGCGCAGTCAGCAACGCGCAGCTCAGCGCGCTGGTGGAAGCGGCCGGCTTTGCCGGCTACGATGGCGCGACTCGGACCATCGTTGACCTGGTACCGGACGCGGCCAGCCTGGTCGATTGGAGCCGCAGCAGCTCCTTCGGCAACACACTGACCGCCTTCGACGACGTGGAGCTTGCGCATGTGCTTGCGGCCCTGGGCGAACTGCTGGAACGCTACCGCACTGCCGAAGGCATCCGCCTGGAACGTTATCTGATATTCGCCACGGCACACAAGCCGCTGGCGTCCTGAGCCAGGCGCGGCCTCCAAAGATGCGCGCCTGGCTCCTGCACAATCGCTTCCTCGTCGTCTTCGCACTGCTGGCCTCGCTGATGGGCACCAGCGTGGGCGTCGCCAAGATCGTCACCTCGCTCTATGCGCTGGAGCTGGGCGCCAGCCACGCGCAGCTGGGGCTGATCGCCAGCGGGCAAATGATCGGCACGCTCGTCATGAGCGTGCCGATCGGCTTCCTGGTGGACCGTTATGGCCCCGTTCGGCTGTTCGTCACGGGCAGCGCGCTTGCGGGACTTGGTTATGCCATCGTGCCGTGGGCGGCCACGCCCTGGTTCCTGCTGGGCTGCAGCGCGGCGATCAGCTTCTTCATGCCGCTGCGCTTTGTCTCGCTCAACAGCGTGTTCTTCGAGCAGATCCGCACGCTGGGTGAGAACAAGGCGGGCTGGTACCGCGGCACCCATATGAGCGGCATGTTCTTGGTCGGTCCGGCGCTGGGCGTGAGCCTGGTCGCCTGGATTGGCTATCGCGGCACATGGTGGGCCATCGCAGCCAGCTTCGCGTTGACCATCGCGCTCTCGCCCATGGTGTTCGCGCGCTACGCCCGCCCTGCGCAGTCCGGCCCGCGCGGCGGCCAGGCCGCCGTACTCAGGCAGTTGGGCGCCCTGCTGCGTGACCGCGACCTGCGGATCACCAACCTCGTCGATTTTTGCGCCCAGTCCACCCATATGTATTTCAGCACTTTTATCCTGGTGATCGCGCTGGAGAGCATGCGGCTGGATGCCGCCCACGCCTCGGCCTACCTCACGGGCTCCGGACTGGCGTATATCGCCACTTTGTTCCTGCTTGGCAACACCACCGCGCGGCTGGGGCTGCGACGCAGCTACCTGGCCGGCTTCGGGCTGGTGGCGCTGGCGCTCGTTCTGCTCGGTCGAGCACCCGGCGCGGCTTGGCTGTGGCCCGGTGTGTTACTGCAGGGACTGGGGCTTGGCTTACTGCAGATCGTCAGCCTGACCCGCATCGCACGCATCGGCGCGCGCCTGGGGCGGGGCAAGGTGTCCGGCGCTAACCTGTTGGTGGGGCCACTCGGCTCGCTCTGCGGCAGTGCGGCTGGCGGGCTGCTTGGCGATGTGGTCGGCCTGCAGAATGTGTTCTTTATTTTCCTCCCGCTCTATGGCCTGCTTGCGTTCTGGTTCCTGCGCAAAGCGGATAGCACGCCCGCCGTCGCGCCTTCGTCAAGCAACATGCCGTCGAGCTGAACGCGCCGTTTTTGTCCCTCCCTCGCACTCTTCCCGTTCAGGAGCTTCCATGTCCCAATCCCGCAGCACTGATTACGATATCCATCCGCTCTTCCTGCAGCGCTGGTCGCCGCGCGCATTTACCGGCGAGGCGATCGACGAGGCGACCTTACTGCGCTTCTTCGAGGCGGCCCGCTGGGCGCCGTCTGGCTACAACGCGCAGCCCTGGCGTTTTATCTATGGACGCCGCGACACGCCTGCCTGGCAACCGGTATTCGCGGCGCTGTCCGAATATAACCAGAGCTGGGGGGCGAGCGCCTCGGCCCTGGTGGCAATCCTGTCGCGCAAGGTGTGGACGCCGCCGGGCAAGAACGAGCCGCAGCCCATCGCCACCCATTCCTTCGACGCCGGCGCGGCTTGGGCCAGCCTTGCCTTTCAGGCCACGCTGTCGGGCTGGCATGCGCATGGCATCGGCGGCTTCGACAAGGCCCGGCTGCGCGGATCGCTGGCCGTCCCAGACGACTACGCCATCGAGGCGGTGATTGCCATCGGCAAGCAGGGCGACAAGTCGCAATTGCCGGAAGCCCTGCAGGCGCGCGAGTATCCCAACCAGCGCCATCCGCTGGAACAGCTGGTGGCCGAAGGCCGCTTCTCCTTCGCCGCGGATTGACGCATCGCGCACCGGCCTGCCCGCCGCACTACGTGGACGGGCAGGCAAGCCAGCTTAGGCGACCGAGGCCGCCGCGGCCTCGCGCCGCAACGCGAAGAGGTTGGCGGGCCGCGTCAGCCCAAGGTTCTCGCGCAGCGTGCGTCCCTCGTACTCGGTACGGAACAGGCCGCGGCGCTGCAGCTCAGGCACCACCAGGTCGACGAAGTCGTTCAGCGACTCCGGCAGAACCGGCGGCATGACATTGAAGCCATCGGCGCCTTCATTGCGGAACCAGGATTCAATCTCGTCCGCGATTCGCTCGGGCGACCCCACAACCACCCGGTGGCCGCGCGCGCCAGCCAGGCGCTCGTACAACTGCCTGAGGGAGAGCTTTTCGCGCTGCGCCAGTTCCGTGACAAGTGCCAGGCGGCTAGTATTGCCATTGGTGCTTTGGGCAAACGGCGGCGGCGGCCCGTCCAGGTCATACTGGCTCAGATCCACACCGGGGAAATAGCGCGACAGGATGCCGAGTCCAACCGACGGATGGATCAGCCCCTGCAAGGCGGCGTACTTCTCCTCCGCTTCCTCCTGCGTGCGGCCGATCACTGGCGAGATCCCAGGCATAATCTTCAGCTCGTCGGGATGGCGGCCGTACTTTGCCAGCCGCCCCTTGACGTCCCGGTAGAACTTCTGCGCTTCTTCCAGCGTCTGCCACGCGGTAAAGATCACCTCTGCCGTGCGGGCGGCCAGCTCGCGGCCGGCGTCCGACGCACCCGCCTGCACCACCACAGGATAGCCCTGCGGCGGACGCGAGATATTGAGCGGCCCCTTGACCGAGAAGTGCTTGCCCTTGTGGTTGAGCGTGTGCAGCTTGCCGTTGTCGAAGTAGACACCACCCTGCTTGTCACGCAGGAAGGCGTCGTCCTCGAAGCTGTCCCACAGACCCTTGACCACATCGAGGAATTCCTCGGCGCGCTCGTAGCGCAGCGGATGCGCCGGGTGCTCTTCCTTGCCGAAGTTGCCGGCGGCGCTCTCGTTGCCGGTGGTCACCACGTTCCAGGCGGCGCGGCCCTTGGAGATGTGGTCCAGCGAAGCGAACTTGCGCGCCAGCAGGTAGGGCTCTTCGTAGGTGGTGGAGGCGGTAGCGACAAAGCCGACATGCCGTGTCACCGCGGACAGCGAGGCGAACAGCGTGACCGGCTCGAAATGCGCGATGCGGCCATAGCGGCTGCTCGCCTCGTCGTCACCTCGCTCCACCACGCCAACGCTGTCGGCCAGGAAGACCAGGTCGAACTTGCCGCGCTCTGCCGTGCGTGCGACGTCCTGATAGTGGTCAATATTGGTCCCGGAATCTGCCTGGGAGCCGGGATGACGCCAGGCGGCGATATGGTGGCCGGTAGCCTGTATAAAGGCGCCGAGCTTGAGTTGACGTTCGCTCATGGAAATACTCGCTTGGGATGGTCTGATTGTTTGATCGGCACCACGCGTGTGGCGTGGCGACCATCCCAAAGCGCAAACTCCATGCCATCCTCCAGGACCTCGCGCTGCCGTCGCGACAGCGGAGTAGCTGCTGCGCGGCGAGCAGCGCTCAACGCAGCAACTGTCTCGCGTGTAGCAGCGCGACCACCTTGAGCACGTTATCCTGCAACGCATCTCGGCCGTCCAGCAGCAGGTCCGGCGATTGCCAGCGCAGCCGCGCGCAGCGGCAGGCATCCAGCCATGTGGCCTGCAGGTGTGGCCAGCGCCCCTGTATATTGGTACCCCACAGGCGGTCGCGCATGGCAATGCGTTCGCGCCGCAGCGCAACCGGGGCGTCGACGCGGATCAGCAGGTCGGAGCGAGGATGCGGCCGCATGGCATCGAACAACATCGCCGGGCGGATGGCGAAGCGCAGGCCGCCGCTATCGCTGCGGCGGATAAAGCTGGTGAGGTCCACATCCGGCGTCGACGCCGGGCTGCCGAGTCGGTGCGCCAGCAACCGGTCGATCAGGCCCCAATCGTAGTCCAGTGGCCTCGTCAGGAAGGTGCGCAGGGTCATGCCGGGCGGCCGGGGAAGGAAGAAGTAATCGGTCGGCACGCGCCCCACGCGCCCTTCCCCAAGCGTCTGCGCGATCGCCATGCCAAGCGCGGACTTGCCCGCCCCAGCGGGACCGACCACGGAAATGCGTAGCGGAGGGCAGGGAAGTTGCATAGGCTGACAGTGGAAGTCCAGGGACACTGCGCCGGCCTCACCCGCGCAGCAGCTTGTAGCTCTGGTCATCGTCGCGCCGCGTGCCCGGTGTCCAGCCGATAGAATGCCGGTAGCTGCCAAGCAGGGCGGCGCCGGCCAGTTCCCGTTCGTCCACCGCCTTGCGTTTGTCGGCGAACGGCGCCACGTAGAGCGCATCCGTCGGGCAATAGGCCTCGCACATGAAGCAGGTCTGGCAATCCCGCTGCCGGGCGATCGCAGGGTTCTCGCCCGGCACCGCGTCGAACACATTGGTCGGGCAGATCTTGACGCAGAGATCGCAGCCGACACAGCGATCCTGGCTGATGAGCTCGATCATGCCGCCAGCTCCAGCTGCTGTGCCTGCGGCGCGGCATGCCACGCTTCCCGTTGCGGCCGCACCCAGACTTCGTCCAGGCCGCCGCTCACCACGAAGTGCCGCTGCGCCGCGTCCGGACCGGCGAAGTCGGTGCGCTTATGCATGCCGCGTGTTTCGGTGCGAAACAATGCACTGCGGTACATCCAGCGCGCGTTCGCCAGCATCGCCACGGCTTCGCGTGTGCGCGCCGTCGTGCCCGGAGCGGGTGCCGCGGCGCCGCGCAAGGCATCCCAGCGGGCATCCAGCCGCGCCAGCGCGCTAAGCAGCCCGTCGTGGTCGCGGAAGTAATTACGCGCGTAGGGGAACATTTCGTCCTGCACCGCGCGAATCAGCGCCGCCGCTTCGATGGGTTCTCCACTCCCGCGCAAGTGCTCCGCGGCCGCCCCGCGCACCGGCCGCCCCGCCGCGTCCGCGCCCACCCCAAGCGCGAAGGCCGCGGCAGACTCGCCGGCCCAATAACCCGACGAAGTCGCCCACGCCGCATTGCGGCTGCCGCCCCCCGTAAAGCCACCGCAGATCAGTTCCCGCGTGGCCGCGTCGCCGGCCGCAAACAACCCGGCAACCGTTGTGGCGCAGCCGCGGTCGATGATGCGCAGGCCGCCGGTGCCGCGCACGGTGCCTTCCAGTCGCAGCGTCACGGGGAAAAGCTGGGTGAATGGATCCAGCCCGGTGCGATCGAACGAGAGGAAGAAGTTTGGCTGCGCGAAGCGTGCCAGCCGGCGGTCTTCGTGGGTTGCCTTGTCGAGAATAGCGTAGACCGCCCGGCCCTGCTGCAGCAGGCGCGCGATGGGGCTGCGGCTGCGCCCGCCCGCACCCGGTATCTCGGTGCCGTCCTGGTGCCGGAACGTGGCCCAACGACAGAACGCAGACTTGGTCACCGAGGAAAAGGCTGGCCCCAGTCCATAAGCATTCGAAAACTCCATGCCCGACAATTCCGCGCCCGCCTCGGCCGCCATCAGTTGGCCGTCACCTGTCAGCACGTTGCAGCCGAGCGCCTTGCTCAGGAAGGCACAACCACCGGTGGCGATGACAACGGCGCCGGCGCGTACCGTCCAGGCGCCTTCCGGCTGCCGCCGCGTGCCGCGTGCGCCAGCAACGCGGCCATCGTCATCGAGCAGCAGTTCGGTGACGGGGCTCTGGTCGAGGATCTTCACGCCGGCCTCCCGCACGACCCGCCGCATCAGCCGCATATACTCCGGCCCCTGCAGCGAGCGCCGCTGCTGCTTGCCGTCTTCGTCGACCGGGAAGGGATATCCCCATTCGGCCACCAAGTTCAGGTTGTGGTAGGTCTGGTCGAGTACCCGCGCGCTCCACCCATGATCGGCCAGGTGCCCGCCCAGCGCATCGCGCTCTCGGATAGCCGCCGCCCGCGCCTCGGGCTCCGGGGGGATGTACCAGACGCCAGTGCCGGAGGGCGCGGTGGCGCCAGATGTGCCCACATACCCCTTGTCCGCCAGCACCACGCGCGCGCCTTGCCTAGCCGCGCGCCATGCGGCCCAACATCCTGCCGGCCCGCCGCCGATCACCAGCACATCCGCCGGCTGCGCCGCCGGTCCTTCCCATCCGTTCGTGCCCATACCTTGCTCCCGTGGTTTAGCCTTGCTTGATGGGGAAAATGCACGATGCATGCCACGCGTCCGGCGCGACTTCCTCCGCGCTTGTGGCGTGATTGCATCACCAGTGTTGCTGCGCTCGCAGCAGTCAGGTGCCGCAACTGGTACGCCAGCAACACGCCGGGTGTCGGATCTCGCGGTTTTGCACGCCATTTACGGTGGCATGCGACTTGCGCCTCAGGCCCAATTTGACGAGACCTTTCCATGCGCCTCCTGCCCACCCCTCGCCGTTTGTCCGGCTCGGTTGCGTTCGCCCTGTTTGTATTCGCCATCTCCGCGCTGGCGCAGTCGCCCCAGGTCATACGCATCGGCATTGCCAATGCCCCGTCCGGCAACCCGCCACGGCTGTCCTCGGGCAGTGCCATGGCCATCGCCAACGTGCGCGGCCTGATCGAGGAGGAGTTCCACGCCGACGGCATCAAGATCGACTGGTTCTTCTTCAAGGGCACTGGCCCGGCAGTCAACGAGGCGCTCACCAACCATCAGCTCGACTTCGCGCTGCAGGGCGACCTACCCGCCATTATCGGCCGCGCCAATGGCCTCAAGACCCGCGTGCTGTTGATTCTGGGCAGCCGCACCAATGCCTACCTGCTGGTGCCGCCGCAATCCACGGTGCGCTCGGTGGCGGATATCCGCGGCAAGCGCATCGCCTTCAGCAAGGGCACCATGACTCAGCTACCGGTAAACCGCATCCTGGAAGCCAACGGCATGAATGAACGCGACATCCGCGCCGTCAACCTGGATACCGGTTCCGCGCAGGCGGCCCTGGTCAACAAGGACATCGACGGCCTGTTCGGCGGGGCTGCGCTGCTCAAGCTACGGGACCAGGGCGTGGCGCGCGTGGTGTACTCGACCAAGGTGGCACCCACCATTACCGGACAGTCGGTGATGCTGGCCACCGAGACGTTTGCCGACAAATACCCGAAGCTCACCCAGCGCACCGTCAAGGCGCTCGCCCGCGCAGCGCTGTGGGCCTCCGACGACACGAACCGCGAGGAAGTGTTCAGGATCTGGGCACTGGGCGGCACGCCGGCGTCCGTCTGGCGCGAGGAGTTCGAAGGCACTCCACTGGCGGTAAGGCTGTCGCCGCGCTTCGATCCCTTCGTGGTGGCACGGCTCAAGGACGCGGTGGCCGATGCTTACCGCTTCCGGCTGATCCGCAAGAATTTCGAGGTTACGCAGTGGATTGCACCGGCCTATCTGGATGCGGCGCTCAAAGAACTGAAGCTGGAGCAGGCCTGGCCGCAGTTCGACGCCAACGGCAAGCCGCTGGCGCCTTGATCGCACTCGCGGCAGCCCGACTGCCACCGACGTCAGGCGGCGACCTTCAGTGTCGCCTCGAACAGGCCGAGCAGCTCCTGCCAGTGGCGGGCTTCGGACTCGGCATGGAGGCCGGGTTGTCCGCCACGGCAAAGCCGTGTCTGGCGGGGTAGCGGGTGGCGGTGTGCTCCGCGCTGGCCGCGGCCAGCGCTGCCTCCAGGCGCCCGATATCGGCCACGGGCATCGAGGCGTCATCCTGCGCATGGCCGAAGTGAAGGCGCGCGCGGATCGCGGCGGCCCGCAGATGCGGGTTTTCCGCTGCCGTGGTCGCGAGATTGCCGCCATGGAAGGCTGCAACGGTGGCAATGCGCGCGGGATAGTCCGCCGCCGCATGCAGCGCGATGGCCCCGCTCAGGCAATAGCCTGCGATGCCCACCGCTTCGCCCGCCACGCGCGGGTGGGCGCCCAGCCAGGCCAACAGTGCGGCGTCGACGACGGGCGCCCGGTCCGTGCGGTAGTAGAGATTCGACAGCACCACCACGTAGCCTTGCGCGGCCAGTTGTCGGCCTTTCTCGATGAAGGCCGGGCGCGCCGCGTATGTCGGTATGGAGAATGACGGCCGGCCAGGTGCCCTCGCCGTCAGGCAGGAATACCCAGGCGTCCAGTTCGCCGTCCTGGGTGGGGAAATTGATCTGCTTCTCGCTCATGTTCGCTTCTCATCAATGCCTGCAATGAACTGGGCCATACTGCACGCCGGATTGCTCTACAGGGTCGCGAGGGAAATTTCGGTCGCCTTCACCAAGGCGATGACTTCCGTCACCACGGCCAAGCCAAGGTCGCGCACCGAGCCGGTGGCAATGACCTAGGTTACGATGCCGCCCGGCGTCTCGACATCGACCGCCGAAACGACAGGTCCTCCGATGATGTGCGAGATGCGACCGCGGAACTGGTTGCGAACGTTGATGGCTGCGATGGTCATGCTTTGCGTTTTCCCTTGATCGATAACAGGCAACTGGTGGCTGGCTTGGGCCGGTGCTTACGCCTCCCCGCCCTGCCTTGACTGGCAAGCTCCATGCCAGCCGTCCTGGCCCACGCGGGGCCGGATGGTGTCCCTCGTGCCGCTGCTGGCGCAGCAGCGCCGCGAAAAAGCTGCGCCAATGCGAGCGGTTTCCGCCCCGCCTCAGGCCACAGCAGGCAGCATATCCCCTCGCCCAGCCCGCAATCCATCCCGCACATCCTCATCGACCGCCCGCGGCTCCGGCAGCACCACCGGACCGGGCCGCTCCGCGGGCGGGTTGCGATCCGCGCGCACCCGTTCACCATCCACTTCCTCCGGCAAGAACCCGCCCGCCTGCTTGCTCCACAGCGCAAAATATGCACCGCGCCGCCGCAGCAACTCCGCATGGGTGCCGTCCTCGATAATGCGCCCTGCATCGAACACCAGGATGCGATCCAGGTGTGCAATGGTGGAAAGCCGGTGCGCCACCACGATCACGGTCTTGCCGACCATAACGTCGTCGAGCGTGTCCTGTATCGCCTTCTCGGTGATGGAATCCAAACTGGAGGTGGCTTCATCCAGGATCAACACCGGCGCGTTCTTCAGGATCACCCGGGCAATCGCAATACGCTGGCGCTGCCCGCCCGACAGCTTGACGCCGCGCTCGCCCACCATCGCGTCATAGCCCTCACTCATCTGTATGATGAAATCGTGCGCATGGGCCGCACGCGCCGCCGCCTCCACTTCGGCATCAGTCGCTTCAATGCGCCCGAAGCGGATGTTCTCGCGCAGCGAGCGGTGAAATAGGCTGGGATCCTGCGGGATCAGGCTGAGCTGCGCATGTAGGGAATCCTGCGTCAGATCGCGGATATCGATGCCGTCAATCAGGATCTGGCCACGCTGCGGATCGAACAGCCGCAACACCAAGCTGGTGAAGGTCGACTTGCCCGAGCCGGAAAAACCGACCAGGCCCACCCGCTGCCCCGACGGAATCGACAGGTTCATTTGCCGGAACACCTGCTTGCCGTCGGCGTAGGCAAAGTCCACGTCGCGAAAGGCGATGCTGCCACTTAGCAACGGCACGGCGCGCGCGCCTGGCGCATCGACCAGTTCATGCGACTGCACGACTGTGGCCACGCCGTTGGCCACGTTGCCGATGTACTCGAAGAACTCCAGAAAGCGCCGGCTGAGGTTGCGGGCTTCATTGATGATCAGTAGGGACAGACTCACCGCCATCACAAACTCGCCGACGCCGATCCCTCCCTGCCCCCACAGCGTCAGCGCGTAGTACAGCACGCCGATCTTGAGCGCGGCCGCGGCGGAGAACTGGAACCAGCGTACCCGCTCCGAGTAGCCGTTGGATTTACGGATCGCCGTCATCTCGCGGGTCAGGTACTGCTCCAGGTGTTCCCGCTCGAAGTCCAGGCGAGCAAACAGCTTGACGCTGGTCAGGTTGCTCACCGAGTCGACCACCTTGCCGGTAGTTTCGCTGCGCGCGGACGACGCCTTGAACGCGTACGGTTGGCAGCGCGTCGCCAACCAGTAGGAGCAGCCGACGAACACAACAGCCCACGCCGCCACGAACAGTCCCAGCTGTTCATGGGCCCGGTATAGCAGCGCGATCGATACGGTGAAAACGATGGTGATAGGCCAGAAATCCGTGATGATGGCCCACAGCGTCTGCGTAACGCCCTGCGAGGCTTCGCTGACGCGATGCGCGAGCGAACCTGCGAAGTTGTTGCTGATGTAGCGGTGCGAGTGGTGCTGCAGGTAGTGATAGATCTCGCGCGTGACATTCTGGCGCTGGCGTGGACCCAGCCGGATCTGGATGGCCCCGGCCAGGCGCCCGAACACCACCTCGCCCAGCGAGAACGCCACGAACAGCAGCAGCGGCTGCTGCAGCACCGCCACCAGGGCTATGGAATGGCCGGCCGCGGTGGTCACCTCCTTGATGATGCGCGCCAGCGCATAGGGGATCAGAATGCCGCTGCCAGCGGCGATCCCCTCGAACAACAGCATCATCGCGTACCAGTAGCGGTAGCGCGCCACAAAGTGACAGATAAAGCGAAAGGGCGTGGCCGGCAGGTCGGGGGTGCCCGGCGCACGCTGGAACGTTGGCGAGGAAGACATGATCGTGGTGTGATGATGTGGGGACGATGTAGGGAAAAGGGGCCGAGGTAGCTTGCGCCTCGGCCTCGGCCCCGTGCCTCATGGCTGGGCGAAAGTGAGCGAGCGAATCGCGGCAAGGCCCTCCTCCACCGGCGCGCGCAGTGCAGGGGCCCCACGCGCGCGCAGGTAACGCTCGGTGACGAAGGCCTGCACCGGCGCAGCGCCGGCGGGCAGGCAGAGATACCCCTGATGGGAAACCTCGAAGCGCGGCGCGACAGAATCCGGCGCGAAGCGGTCGACCTGGGTTGCGCGGTACTGGACGCAACGCGCCCCGCCCAGGCTGGCGGCTTGTGCCTCCAGCCCGGCAAGATCGTGGCCATGGTCGGCCAGGCGCGCCACCAGCAAGGCCCGGGCCCATTCGAGCAACACCACTTCCTGCGCAATCGGCGGAAGCGGCTTGCCCGTATCCACCACCACGGCCCCGGCAAGCACCGCGTAGGGCTCGCCGTCCGCGCCGACACGCGCGGCGGCGGCGTTATCGACGAAGACGATGGCGTCGCGCCGTTGCCGGACTACCTTCCAGCCTGCGCCGGCCGGCGCCGCCACGCTGAAACCCGCGGCCTGTAAGCGCGCAGGTGCCGCCCCAGCGGCGGCGCCTGCCGTGGCGAACACCGTCGCGGCCCCGGCTAGCAAGCCCACAAGCCGGCGGCGCGCTGGCATGACAGCCCCGGCCAGGGGGCGCGCCCTCATGGCTCCAGCCCGGCAAACAACCCTTCCAGGCGCTGCGCGATCTCGCTGTCGAGCCGCGGCAGCAGCGCCAGCGCACCGAGGTTGTCGTGCAGTTGCTCCACCCGTGAAGCCCCGGTGATAACAGTGGAGACGTGCGGGTTGCGCAAGGCCCAGGCCAGCGCCAGTTGCCCCGGCGTGGAGTCCAGCGCACGGGCGATTCCCGCCAGTTCCTCGACGGCCTGCCGCACGCCCACATCGCCAATGCGTTCGCGCAGGCGTTCGTTGCTGTTCAGCGCGGCGCGGCTGTCCGGCGCAATGCCTTCCGTGTACTTGCCCGTCAGCACGCCGCCTGCCAGCGGGCTCCAGGTGGTCAGGCCCAGGCCGATGTCCGCATAAAGCCGCGCGTAGTCCTGTTCGACGCGCCGGCGCGCCAGCAGGTTGTACTGCGGCTGCTCGGTGACCGGCTTGTGCAGGTGCGCGCGCTCGGCGAAGTCCCAGGCTGCGCGGATCGAATCGGCGTCCCACTCGGACGTCCCCCAGTAGAGTGCCTTGCCACGCGCGATGATGTCGTGGAAGGCCCAGACGGTTTCCTCGATCGGGGTGTCCGGGTCCGGCCGGTGTGCGTAGACCACGTCGACGTAGTCCAGGCCAAGCCGGGCCAGCGAGCCGTCGATCGCGCCCAGCAGGTATTTTCGGTTGAGAGTGCGCCTCTGGTTGGGGCCGTCGTTGAGGCCGCCATAAAACTTGGTGGCAATGACGAAGTTCTCGCGGGCCCAGCGCAGCTCACGCAATGCGTCTCCCATCACGCTTTCCGCCTTACCTTGGGCATAGCTCTCGGCGTTGTCCAGGAAGTTGATGCCATGATCCCGCGCGGCGGCAAGGATCTCCACCGCTTCGCGCACCCCCACCTGGCCACCGTAGGTCACCCATGCGCCCAGCGACAACGCGCTCACCTTCAGCCCGGCACGCCCCAGTCTGCGATATTCCATTTTCCTTGTTTCCTTTCGCTTCGTGATCAGTCCTGGCGCGGCCCCCTTGGCCGCGCGTAGCTTCATGCGTGCCCCACCAGCGGCACCACCTCTTGCCCCACCAGCAGCGCTTCTTCCAGGTTCGGATAACCGGAAAAAATAAAGCTGCCAATGCCAAGCGAGATGTACTCTTCGATCCGTTGCGCCACCTGCCGGTAGGAACCGATCAGTGCCGTGCCGGTACCGCCTCGCACCAGCCCCACGCCGGACCAGATGTTCGGGTAGATCTCCAGGTCGCGCGCCCGGCTCACCGCGCGCCCGGGATGCAGGCTGCGCATGCGCGCTTGCCCGACCGACTCAGATTCCGTCAACTGGCGCTGCGCGACGTCGATCAGTTCCGGCGGCACCTCGCCGAGCAGGCGTTCGGCCTCGCTCCACGCCAGTTGCTCTGTCTCACGTGCAATCACGTGGATGCGCAAGCCATAACGCAAGGTGCGGCCATGGCGCGCCGCAAGCGCATTGGTGCGCGTCAGCCGCTCGCCCAGCATGGGCGGCGTCTCGCCCCACATCAGGTACACATCGGCGTGTTCGGCGCCGGTGCGCTCGGCTGCGTCCGACGCGCCGCCGAAATAGATCGGGGGCAACCCGGCCAGCGTCCCGGCCAGTGCCTCGCCATCCACCACGTAGTACTTGCCTCCGTGGACCTGCCCGACACCGCCAAAGGCGTCGCGCAAGACCTGCAGGTACTCTCCCGCGCGCTCGTAACGCGCGTCATGGCCAAGAAAATCGCCCAGCGAACGCTGCTCGGTGCTGCTACCGCCGGCCACCGCCTGCAACAGCAGTCGCTGGTTGCTAAGCACCTGCAGCGTGGCTGCCTTCTGAGCAAGATGCATGGGCAGCTCTAGCCCCGGCCGGAACGACACCAGGAACTTCAGCCGCGCGGTTTCGTGCGCCAGCGCAGCCGTCACCA
This sequence comes from Cupriavidus sp. GW822-FHT03E04, assembly GCF_058801495.1. NCBI lineage: Bacteria > Pseudomonadati > Pseudomonadota > Betaproteobacteria > Burkholderiales > Burkholderiaceae > Cupriavidus > Cupriavidus sp. GW822-FHT03E04. The sequence continues at coordinate 45,367 of NZ_JBXANI010000023.1, read as the reverse complement.
ACCAGCCGTCTTCTGCGGTCAGGCCGGTCGGCAGCATGACCGCATTGAAGCCGGCGTACTCGGCGGTACGCGCCACGCTGGCCAGGTAGTCGATATCGGGCGAGCGCGTGCCGCGCGAGCCGTGCCGTACGCTGCGCACCCCAGTATTGACGAGGTGCCTGCCATCACCGCTGGTGGGCAGGAACCAGTTGAATTCGATGCTCATGGAAATCGCATTCCTTGTGAACAGTTCAGACGGCAAGCGGGGCCTGTGGCGTAGCGAGCGGCCTTTTGCGCAGCAATGGCAAGACTTCCTCCCCAAGGCGAAGCAGCTCCTGGAGTTCCGGCTCGGCGGAAAGCACGAAGCTATCGAGCCCCAGCGCGTGCAGCGCCTCCAGCCGCTGCGCGACCTGCTTGTAGGACCCCACCAAGGCAGTGCCTGGCACGCGCCGGGAGCGCGCGGCATCGTCCGTGGCCTGCCGTTCGGTCTCCCGCGCGATCACATGCACGCCATAGGCGAAACGCAGGCTGCGCCCGAACCCGGCTGCCAACTCGCGCAACCGGCGGATGCGTTCGCCAGCCTGCGCGTGGGATTCGTTCCAGCGCAAGTGCACGTCACCCAGCTCGGCCGCGACCTGCTCGGCTTGGGCCGAGCAGCCACCCAGGTAGATGGATGGCGGGTTACGCAGCGGCTTGAGCAGGCCGGCGTTCTCGACACGGAAATATGACCCGTGGAAGTGCAATTGCCCGGCAAAGACCGCCCGGCCCTTCCACGTATGCCGCAGCACCTGCAGGAACTCATGCGTGCGCTGGTGACGCTCCTCGTGCTCGAGCAGGTCGCCGTAGGCGCGGCGCTCGGCCTGGCTGCCGCCGGTGACCACATTGAGCAAGAGCCGGTTGCCGGAGATCGATTGCAAGGTCTGCGTGCTTTGCGCCGCCACGGCCGGCTGCACCGAGCCCGGCCGGCAGGCCACCAGGAAGCGCAGCCGCGCAGTATGGCGCGCCAGCAGGGCAGCGGCCAGCAAAGGCTCCAGGCTGCCCGGCCCCGTCGGCAGCTGGATGCCGTGAAAGCCGGCATACTCCGCCGCCCTGGCGACGTTGATCAGGTATGCCGCATCTCTGTAGTACAAGGCTGCGCTGCCGTGCGACGGCACATGCCAAGTGAATTCCAGGCTCAAGATGTCTCCTCCCCTCGTTGGCCGCGGCTATAGCAGCTCGAAGCCCTGGCCGGCCAGTGCCTCGCGCAGGCGATCGCGGCCTTTCAGGCTGTCCGGGCCGCGCAGGCGGGCCACCGAATGGACACTCCAAGCGTCCGATGGCAGTTTCTGCGAGCCATAGAAGGCTTTCATGATCTTGTCGTAGGCGGCAACCTCCTCGCGCACGGACGCCGGCGCGTATTGCTCGCGGTACAGCACGGTGCGTTGCGACAGCCGCGGCTTGACCGCGGCGGGCCGGGCCAGGTCGGGAAAGCCAATGCAAAGTCCGAATACGGGGAACACGCTGCTGCCTGTGTTCAGCTCCCGCGCCACCGCTTCGGGCTGGTTGCGAAAGGCGCCGATGTACACCGTGCCCAGACCGAGCGACTCGGCCGCGGTCACCACGTTCTGCGCGGCCAACGCGGCATCGATCACCGCCATCAGGAAGGTATCCAGGTAGCGCAAGCCCTCGGCCCGCTCATCCCGGTGATCGGCGATACCGCGCAGGCGCGACAGGTCAGCCAGCCACGCCAGCACCAACGGTGCCTCGCGGACCTGGGCCTGGTTTCCGGCCAGCGCGGACAGGCGGCGGCGCCGGCCCTCGTCCTCGATCGCAATCACGCTCCACGTCTGCAGGTTCGACGAACTGGGCGCGGACTGGGCCGCGCCGATCAATAGCTCCAGCGTGCCGGCAGGCAACGTCTCCGGCAGGAAGGCGCGCACCGAGCGATGCGCCAATATGGTCTCTAGCACCGGGTTGAGCGCCTCTATCGCAGGCATGTTGCTCACCCCGTCCACCTTTTGCTCGCCATAGCGGGTGGCAAGCAGCTTCAACAGTTTCGACATTGCGAGGTTCTTCCTTTTCGTCGTTCGGCTTACCAGGCGAATTTCCAGTCGGACAACGCCGGCTCCGGCAATGCGGCCGTCAGCAGCTTTTCCGCCGGCGAGTCGGCAAACTCGCTCATCACGTCTTCCTTGATCGCCGAGAAGGCATAGCTTCCCCGGTCCCGCGGGCGCAGCAGCGGAACGTCGACAATGCGCTTGATGCGCCCGGGGCGCGGCTGCATCACCACCACCCTGTCGCCCAGGTAGACAGCCTCCTCGACGTCGTGCGTCACCAGGATCGCCGTAATTCCCTCCAGCTCCCAGATGCGCTGCAGCTCCTGTTGCAGGTAGGCCCGGGTCAACGCATCGAGCGCGCCAAATGGCTCGTCCAGCAGCAGCACTTCAGGCCGGTTGACCAGCGCGCGCGCGATCGCCACGCGCTGCGACATGCCGCCCGAGAGCTGATAGGGATAGGCGGTCTCGAAGCCCTTGAGCCCGACCAGCTCGATATGTTCCTGCACCGAGTTGCGCTTGCCGGATTCCGGAATCCGGGCGTTGAGCAAGCCCAGGCTGATGTTTTGCTCGACAGTCAGCCACGGGAACAGCCGGTGCTCCTGGAACACGATGCCGCGGTCCAGGCTGGTGCCGACGATGCGGTTGCCGTCCAGCAGGATCTCTCCCTGGTAGTCCTCCTCAAGTCCGATAATCAGCCGCAGCAGCGTGGATTTCCCGCAGCCGCTGGAACCGACGATGCTGACGAACTCACCCGGCTGGATGGTGAGGTCGATGTGTTCAAGCACGGGTAATGGCTCGCCCTTGACCTGGTATTGCTTGGAGAGGTCCTTGATCTCCAGTGTTGCGACTTGTGGCATATGCGTCCTTATTGCCTTTTTAGACTTTCAGTCTGGTTTAATACTGCGCAATCGATTTGCCGCGCCAGCGCAGCAGGCGCGCCTCCAGGCGCGCGGCGATTCCGTTCAGCGCAAAGCCCACCGCGCCCACCACGACCACGCCAAGCAGCACCTGGTCCATCCAGAAATGCTCGCGCCCATCGGTCAGCAGGTTGCCGATACCGGCACCGGCGCTGAGCAGGTATTCAGCGCCCAGCGTAGCCAGCCAGGAATAGATCAGCGCCAGGTAGATGCCGGTGAAGATCGACGGCAAGGCCGCCGGCAGCACCACGCGGCGCCACAATTGCCAGCGGCTGAAGGTCAGCACGCGCGCCACTTCCAGAAACTCGCGCGGCACGCTGCGGATGCCCTCGAAGGTATTGAGGAACATCGGGAAGAACGCCGCCAGCGACAGGAATACCACCTTGGCCGGATCGCCCAGCCCGAACCACACCGAGATCAGCGGAATCCACGCCAGCAGCGAAACTTGCTTGACGGTGTGCAGGGTCGGGCCGACCAGGTTCTCAAACAAGCGGGAAAGCGCAAGGGCGGTGCCAAACGCCAATCCGGCGGCGGTACCGATGGCAAAGCCAAGCAGCATCCGGTTCACGCTGGCTGCCAGCGAGGCCTGCAGATAGCCGTTGCCCACCAGGCGCACCGCGGTATCCCAGACCTCGCCGAGCGGCACGAACAGCCTGGAATCAGTCCAGTGAAAGGCATAGGCCGCCCACCACAAGGCGAAGACCAAAGCCGGCACGGCGATGCCGCGCCGGAATTGCCGCCATTGCACGCGGCGGCGTTGCCGGCGCGCCTGCCGGTGCCAGGCGCGGGTGCCGCTCGGGGTGTCTTGATACGAAGTCTTCATGGCATTCCCCTCAGAAGCTCTCGCGGCGCCAGCGCAACAGGTGGCGTTCGACCAGCGCCAGCAGCCGGTCCAGCATGAACCCCACCGCGCCGACCACCACCACCGCGGCCAGCACCACGTCCAACTGGTACAACTGGCGCCCGTAGACCATCAGGAAACCCAGCCCTTCGGACGAGGCCAACAACTCGACTGCCACCAGCGCCAGCCAGGCATGCGTGAGTCCGTAGCGCACCCCGTTCCAGATCGGCGGAAAGGCCGCAGGAAAAACCACCTTGCGCAATAGCTGCCAGCGGCTGAAGCGGAACACGCGTGCCACTTCGACAAACTGGGCCGACACGCCCTGGATGCCCTTGAAGGTATTCATCGTCACCGGCACAAAGGCAGCTTTGGCGATCAGGATGATCTTGAGCGCCTCATCGATGCCGACCAGCATCATCAGCAAGGGCAGCCAGCCCAACGATGGCACCTGCGCGAACAGGCGGAAGGTGGGATAGAGGTACTCCTTGATCACAGTAGACAACCCCATGCCCACCCCCAGCAGCAAGCCCAGCGCGCTGCCCACCAGGAAGCCGTAGACCACGCGTTCCAGGCTGATGGCCAGGTGCATCTGCAACTCGCCGCTGGCCGTCAGGTCGCGGAACGTCTCGGCCACTGCCGGTGGCGCCGGCAGGATCTGCGAAGGCACCCACTCGTTGGCCGCCGCGACCCACCATAGCGCCAGCACCACTAGCGGGAAGGGCCAGGCCAGCAGCAGGCGCCAGAACCTGGCGCCGTTGAACCAACGCGCAGCACGACTTGGCCAGGTGCGCGAGCCCCACGGCGCGCTTTGCGCCGGGCGCCGCTTGGCTGCCTCGGCAAGCGGCCGCGACGGCATGTGCTCAAGGATGGGTACGGATGACATGGGGCGATTTCCTCTTTGCTTTGGAATGAGATCGGGGCGATCAGCGCGCTTCCGCCAGCGCCCTGCCTTGGGCGTCGTTGGCGGTCCAGTAGTGCTCGAGCTTCAACTCCGCCAGAGCCCGGTCGAGGAAGCGCCGGTCGATCCAGGGTTCGACCGCGAAACGGGTGCGGGTCAGGCGGTAGCGCGGCGCTTGCTCGACGGCATCCTTGTAACGCGTTACCAGGAAGGGATCGAACAGCGGACTCAAGCACTCGCGCACCGGACGCCCGCCAAGGTCCTCCAACAGGTGCGCCTTCGGCACGCCCATGCGGGCCCACAGCGCCAGCGTCTCGTCGCGGTGGGCATCCTCCGAGCCCCAATGCGCGGCCCGCACCACTGCCGTCACCACGCGTTGGGTAGCGTCGGGATAGCGGCCGGCGAAACTCTCGGTCACCAACAGATGACTTTGCCGGGTGAAGACCGGCGAGTCGCCGCGGCTGCTGTAGACGATCCGTGCCTGGCCAGCATCGCGCAGTTGCAGCAGGTCATAGCTGCCGAACACGGCATCAATGTCGCGCGTCACCAGCGCCGCCTTGGCCGATGCGTTGTCCAGGTTGACCGCGCGAATATCCCGCTCGCTCAAGCCGTAGGCTTCGAGCAGCCGGTTGATCGGCAATTGCGAGTTGGTGCCTTTGAATAGGGCCACGCGCTTGCCGCGCAGATCCGCGAGCGAGCGCACCGGCGAATCCGGCGGCACGGCCAGGTAGATGTTGACCAGCGTGCCGCTGGCCAACAGCAAGCGCGTTTTCAGCCCGCCCGCGCGCCCGATGATGGACGGCAGGTCGCCCTGGAAGGCGAAGTCGATCTGGCCGTTGGTCAAGGCTTCGTTGACGGCCGGGCCCGCACCCTTGAAGAAATGGAAGTCCACGCGCGTTCCCGTGCCAGCAAAGGCTTCCTGGACCCAACCCTTGGTGTATGCCAGCCCCACAGCGCCCGAGGTAAACACCGGCGGGTTGCCCGGCGCTGGCGCAGCCACGCCAATGCGCACTGCCGCGGGAACCGCCTCGGCCCGGACAGTGCCAAGCGGCACAGTGCTGAACGCCAACGCCAACAGCCCGCGCGCGCACGCGCTAATCAACCGGATCACGGCATTCATCCCTGGCCCCCCCGCCAGCGCAGCACGCGCCGCTCAAGCCGCCGCGCGGCCAGGTTGAAGCCAGTCCCGACCAGGCCGATCGCCAGCATGCCGAAGACCACAAGTTCGACATTGAATGCTGCCCTGCCGCGTATCACGATATTGCCCAGCCCCTCGCCAAAATTCGCCAGCAGGAATTCGGCACCAATGGTGGCCACCCAGGCGTAGATCAGGCCCAGGTGGATGCCTGCCAGGATTTGCGGCGCGGCGGCGGGCAGCACCAGGCGCAGCAGCAGTTGCAGGCGCGTAAAGCGGTAGACCCGAGCCACCTCTGCCTGAGCCCGCGTGACCGCGCGTACGCCTTCGAAGGTACCCAGTACCACCGGGTAGAAGGCAGACAGTGCAATGAAGGTCAACTTGGAGAGTTCACCGGTGCCCAGCCACGCGGTCAGCAGCGGCAGCCAGGCAAACAGCGATATCTGCTTGAGCGTATGGAAGCTCGGCCCGATCAGCCGCTCGGCCCAGCGCGACACCCCCAGCAAAACGCCTAGCCCCACCCCCGCTAGCGTGCCCAGGCCGAAACCGCCAAGGTCACGCAGCAAACTTGCGGCCACACCACGATAGAAAGCGCCCTGCGTCAACGAGTGCCACGCAACCCGCGCAACGTAGTCCGGCGGCACGATCAGGCGCGTGTCCACCCAGCCGAAGGTGGTGGTCGCCCACCAGGCACCCAGTATCAGCGCCGGCAGCACCATCCCGCGCCAGTCGCGTGTTGCCAGCCCGCGCCACAATGAATCGAATGAAGTCATCGTCCTCTCCTCAGAATGCTCCGCGCCGCCATCCCTGCAGCCGCGCTTCCACCCCGCGCAGCGACAAGTCCAGCGTCACCCCGACCATACCGATCGTCAGCATGCCGACCACCACCACATCCAGTTGCAGCAATTGCCGGCCCCACACCATCAGGTACCCGATGCCCTCGCTGGATGCCAGCAACTCGACGAACACCAGCGACAGCCAGGCCTGCATCACGCCCTGACGGATGCCGTTGAACAGACTGGGCGCGGCCGCCGGCAGCACCACCAACCGCAGCACCTGGGCACGGCTGAAGCGACACACCTGCCCCACTTCCAGCCACGCGCGCGGGATATTGGCGATGCCCTTGTAGGTGTTGACAGTCACCGGCACCACCACTGCCAGCGAGATCGCCGAGATCTTCAGACCCTCGTCGATGCCCACGAAGATGATCAGCAATGGAATCCAGCCGATCACCGGAAACTGCGACACGACCTCGAAGGTGGGATAAAGATAGGCCCGCACTGACCGCGAAAGGCCCATGGCCCCCCCCAGTAGCAGCCCTGCGAATCCGCCGATCAAGCAACTCCAGCCCACCCGCGACAGGCTCACCAGTAGGTGTTTCTGCAACTCGCCGCCCTGCCAGAGTTCCACGGCGGACCGCCACACCAGTGCAGGCGCAGGAAGAATCTGCTCAGGCAACCAGTGCCGTGTCACGCCGAGTTGCCACAAGCCGAGCAGCAGTAGCGGCAGGACCAGCCCAGCCACGCCATAGGCGACCCTAGCCAGCAGCGGCACTGCCAGACGGTGGAATCCGGGCCAGGAAAATGCGGGGGCACGGTGCGCGCCGCGCAGATCGCGCAAGCCGCCCATTGCGGCGGGATGCGCTTCACGCAATAGCTCACTCATCGGCATGCTCCCGGTTGCGCCGCGCGATCATCTTGCCGCGGTGCTGGTGCTGGCCTTGCCGCCAGCAGGCCAGGCCGCCCAATAGGTCTGCAGGCCAAGCTCCTTGAGTGCGACCTCCTGGTACTTAGGCTCGATCCAGCCTTCGATGGACACCTCGCGCCGCGTCAGCTTGAATTCCTTGGCTTCGCCAATGGCCTTCCTGATGGCGGCCACGTAGTACTCGTCGAGCAGCGGCGAAAGCCTGTCCTTGAGCAACTGGCCATCCCAGCTACGCTTGAAATCGATGTACGGGGTCGATCCTGCCTTGGCCCATATCTGGAACTGCCCGTCGCGGTTCTTCTCGTCGCCAGCCCAGGCCGCCGTGCGGTACAGCCGGGTGACGACGCGCTGCACGATTTGCGGATACTTCTTCTCGAACTCCTCAGACACCCAGAAGGTGCTCGGCGAAGTCAGCGTGGGATCATCCACATAGGTCTCTAGGATGCGTGCCACGCCCCGCGCTTCCAGGTCAAACGGTGCGGCGCTGATGGTGCCGTCGATATCCTTGGTCGCCAGCGCGGCCTTGGTGGTGTCATTGTCCATATTGACCACCTTGAAATCCTTCTCGCTAAAGCCGGCGCGAGCCAGCACGCGGTTCAGCGTGAGCTGACCGGCGGTGCCCTTGAAGACCGCCAGGCGCTTGCCCTTGAGGTCCGCCAGCGACTTGGCGGACGAATCGGATGGCACCACCAGGTACTGGTTGCCTCCACGGCCATAGCTGGCGATGATGTGGTGCTTCAGGCCGGTGGCGCGACCCACGATCAGGGGCAGGTCACCATGGCCAGAGAAATCGACCAAGCCATTGGCGAAGGCTTCGTTGACTCCCGGACCGGCGGAAGGAAAGAACACCCATTTCACCTGGATGCCATCCTTCTTGAATTCCTCCTCGAACGCGCCGGTCTGGTGCAGCGTGGCCAGCAAGCCCGTGGTCAGCGGCCTGCCGCCGGTTCCCGCACCAGGCACGGCAATGCGGATAACGGACGGCTTCTCTTGCGCCTGCACGGCAGGCAGCACCGTGAAAAAGGCAATGAAGAGGCCCAGCAGGGCAAAGAGTCGTTTCATGATCGAGTCCTTCGAATAGCGGTAAGGAGGTTGATACGGTAAATGCAGTTGGCGCGGAAAACAGGGGCAAGCACAATCAGAACCCATACTGGAACTGCGCCAGCACGGCGGTGGAATTCTTCATGGATGGGTCCTGGTAAAAAGTCCTCAGCAGGTTGAGCTGCAACTTGGTGGTTTCGGCGAAGAACACGTTCAGGCCCAGCGTGGCCACCTTGATCTGGTCGTTCCCCACCGCCGTATTGGGGTCGTAAAGGTCGTAGCGCAAGAAGGCCTGGTATGTCTTGGGCCACCAATCGTCGTACTTGGCCTGGCCGCGGTAGCTACGCAGAAACTGTTCGCCCCACTGGTAGTACAGCGTCACGTACTGGCCGCGCGACTTGATAGTGGATTTGCCGGTACCAGTGGATCCCGCCAGCAACTCGGTTTCGCCATCGGCGTATTCGTAGGTGATGCCGTACGGGTTGTGGTTGTAGTAGAGATCGAGACCGCGACGGGTGAAGTTGTTGCTCGCTACCGTGGTGGTCGTGGTGCCAACGGTGCGCGTCAGGTTGCCAGAGCCCTTGAGGTAGGAAACGCCGAGTTTCAGTTCACGGAATACGCTGTTGTAGTCGACCGGCAGCGTAAAGGCGAGACGTCCGATAAAGTCCTTCGCGCTGTTGTCATCCGCCTTGTTGGGGCCATTGCCGTTGAACACGCCAAAGGCGTATTCGACCAGCGGCGCTCGGTAGTTGAAGCCGTAGTCCACATAGGAGTTGTAGTCGCCACGGAAGACCACGCCGATCTGCCGTGTACCCACGCCGAGCGCGTTGACGAACTGCGCGTTGTTGATCACGGGCCGCAGTTCCTCGCTGGTCTGCGCTTCCAGGCCGAACGGGATCTGCTGCTGGCCGAAGCGCACCGTCAGCTTGTCCTCCTCCAACCCGGTTGTGGTCGGCAGAAAGCTGTAGTCGAGGTAGGCATCGGTCAGGTTGAACTGGCTACCGCTGCTCTGCGCGGTGGTGGTCAGGCCCGAGCTGACATTCTGCGCGTAGGCCAGCGCCAGCCGATAAGTCAGGTTGCGCCCTTCCGCGTAGTCCCTGTACAGGCTGCCGCTGAGATTCAATTGCGCAGAGGCGATATCGAAGCTGCTACTGCGTGCCTTGGCGCCCGGTGTGGAAGAGCCGGTAGCGCCCGGGTTGAAGTAGCTGCCGCGCACGGCCACCGTGCCGCCGATGGTAGTGCCGCGTGTGGTCAGCGCGGTCCTGGTTTCGCGGCTGCGGGTCTGCTCGTATTTGTAGTTTTCAAGATCACCGCGAATGCCATCGATATCGGCCTTGGTGGCGTAGTCGCCTTCAGGGGCCGTCGACGCAGCCGTTGGTGTCTGCGGGGCTACCGTGACGTGTTCGGCAGTCAACGCGGGATTGCCTGCCACCACGGGCTTTGGCCTGGATGCCGCCAGTTCTTGCCTGAGGCTCTGTACCGCGGCTTTCAGTTCTTCGACTTCCTTTTGCAACTGCTCCGTACTGGGTGCCGCCGCAGCGCAATGCCCGGCTATCGCCAATAGGCCCGCCCCCAGCAGGTAATTGGCTCGTCTTGTTTTGGAATGATGCACGACATGTTCCATGAATTATTCGCAAAGCGTGTGCACCGCAATGCGTGGTTGACGTGAATGGCGCCCTAAGTGAGGTCTGTCGCAGACTTTCCGATTTCTAATTGCGAAATCCATGCCATGCCGAAAACCCACTTTTCAAGGAGATAACGCAGCGATTTCCTGTTGACCTGTTAGCAAGACAACAAGGGCCTTGCTCTCGGTGTTGCCCACGCAGCAATAGAGAAGAACATTGAATTTGCAAAGAACAAAGGCCCGCATAAGCGGGCCCGTTCTTCGTTGTAGTGCATCATGCGACTGACGATGGTCAGCAATTTTCTCCTAGTCCACCGAAACCATGAAAGACTCTCCAAGCAGGCCGAAGCGCTTGAGTTGCGCGCGCAGGACATTGCGTGAGATATCCAGACTACGTGCTGCGCGCACCTGATTTCCCCCGCAATGATCATAGGCAACTGTTACTAGCGCCCGTTCGACGACCTCATGCAAGCGCGGATGCTTCTGCTCCAGCAATTGCCGCAGAATCTCCTGCATCGACTCCATCAGCACCTCCGGCCCGACATCGCGCATTCGTGGCGCCAGCGCTTCCCGCGCGATCTGCTCCGGCAAGCGCAGGTCTGCACTTTCGATGCACCCGGTGCGGCTGATGATCAGCGCGTAGTGCACGACGTTCTCCAGTTCACGAATATTCCCAGGCCAGTCGTAGCGCAACAGCGATTGCTCTGCCGGCACGGATATGGACACCTCCGGCAGGCTCAGCTTGCGTCCGTATGTCTCCGCGAAATAGCGAGCCAGCGGCATGATGTCGCCGCGCCGCTCGCGCAACGGCGGCAACTTCACCGGTGCCACATTGAGCCGGTAGAACAGATCCATGCGGAAATTCCCCGCCTGCACCGCCTTCATTAAATCGACATTGGTCGCGGCAATCAGCCGCACATTGACGGGAACCGGCGCGCGCGCTCCGATGCGCACCACCTGCCGCTCCTGCAGCACGCGGAGCAGCTTCACCTGCAGCGCGAGCGGCATATCGCCGATTTCGTCGAGGAACAGCGTGCCGCCATTGGCGGCCTCGAACCAGCCCTGGCGCGCATGCGTGGCGCCTGTGAAGGCGCCGCTTTCATGCCCGAACAGTTCGGCGTCGACCAACGCCTCGCTGAAGGCACCGCAATTCACGGCGACGAACGGCCCGGCGCGCCCGCTGCACTCATGGATATGGCGAGCCACAAGTTCCTTGCCGGTGCCGGTCTCGCCAACGATCAGCGTGGTGACATCACTGGCACCAACGCGCTCTACGTGCGCCAGCAGTTGCTCGGATACCGGATCGTTGAACACCAGCGCCTTGGCTCGGATCGACAGGGCCATTTCCTCCGGCTTGGCGAACTTCAGCAATTTGTTCTGGGCGACGCCTCGCGCCGTTCCATGCCGATCGGGATGATATTCGCTCATTCTTTTCCTGCCCTACCTCTGATTCTGTCCGGACGGTTAACAGTGATGACGTGCACGCGGCATCCTCCATGCGAGCCGCGTAGGCCAAAGGGATGTTGGCTGCGCGACACGACGGTCATCGACAACGTTGCGGCATGGGCATCGGAGTGCTCCCTGGAAACGGTCCATCGCCATTGTGGTCGTTTTGTCGCAAAGTTTCACAACCCATTTGACATATGAATATTCGCGCAGTGTCAGGAAGCCGCAAGCGCTATACCGAGGAACGTTCCGTAGGCCCATCGGCGAGCCCCGCCGTCTCGAGCCGCGTTGCTACCGCATCTGCAGCAGTCGCCGCGTCTGTACTGCGCGCAGTAGTCTCTCGGCGGGGCGCGCTGGGCACTGGAGTTGACTGCTGGAACGCGCCTTGCTCACACGTACGGTAGCCACCACGCCCAGCAAGGGAACGGACTTCCCCACCAACCACCGAAATCTGCCAAGATGACCATCTATCGGAGAGCACCGAGTGCTCCCACGTAAGCGAGCCATGATCATGTGCCCGTGTAGCAGGGCAGCTCGGAACCCGCACCACTGGGCGCGAGCTCCGCGCCTTCGTCACGGACTGGACGCCAAACGGCCGCTGGATACGGCACCGATCCTGCAGATCCGGCAACTGTTGCAGGCGCATCGCACGCCGATATTCCCAGGCCAGACGTTGGACAAGTCGGCACTGCCGGATTTCGCCAGATGCTCGACCTGACACGCATCGACACCGACCCCTACGTGGACGCGAAATGGCTCCTCCCCCACCATCAATTTCCGGCCAGTGGGCCCTTTGCACCGAAGCGGCCGGGCATGCCGGACGCGGTAGCAAGCACGGATGGCTGGGGATTTGCGTGGGCGAGCCAACAACGATCCGGAGACTGACACGAACCGATCTGGAACCAGGCAGTCCTTTGCTCCTCCCTTCCTCGCGGTGGGGGTGCAGATTTGCACGGCATCGAAGCAGACGCTGGCCACGCCCCGATCGGGCGGCACCACGCACATATTGCCAAGCCGCCGTTCCGCGATGCGCACCGATGGCGGTGAGGCGACCTGATCTGGTGGGACAATCAGGCCGTGCTCTATGCGCACGCCGGCGCGCGAGAGGTTCGACCTGGCTGGTACCAGGCCCTTCCAGTGCTGCGACGCGGGGGCGGTTTCCAATACATAGGCACCGCCCGGCAAGACTCAACCTCGCGATACAGCGCCGGCTCCGAGTTGCTGCGCCACCACCGTACCGTCGAAGAAGCTGGTATTCGCTTGCGTGTAGAACTTGTAGGGATTGCCGAAGACGTAGGCCTTGAAGTCCTCCGCGCTGAGGATGCCTTGCTCGACTAGCCCCCAGCTATTTGACAAGGCATGCTGCAGATCAGGTACGTCCCAGTGGCCAACGTCGGAGGAATAGATCGCATTGATCTTGACCCCTAGCGGGTTCGCTTTGTCGTTGAATGCCGCTGCGATAGTGCGGTCGTCGGACTCCGAGCCGAAGAAGAAATTGTCCACCCAGCGGTCACGGATGTCCTCCGGCTTGTTGATGCCCGCAGCGGCAAAGTCTTCCAGTTCCGTGCCGGTGGGCTGGCGCGCGCCGCTGGTGTAAGCCGCGCCTAGCGTATCGCGGATCAGGTCCTCGCCCTCGATAGAGCGGCCTTTACTCAGGTCCGCGCCGTACTGGCGGAACAAGTCCGTGAGCAAGGCACGGTCCGTGGCGGCGGGATCGTATTGCTTCAGCCCTTCCAGGCCGCGTTTCTCGAAACGGTCGATCAGGTGGATGAACACATTGGCGCCCCAAGCCGCACCGCCTTCTAGCAAGGCCACACGCAGGCTCGGGAAACGCCACGTCACACCACCAAAGAACAGCGCCTTGGCGAACGCCTCCGAGGCATCGGCGAAATGGCCGATGTGGTTGTTCATGTAGTTGCTGATCGAGCTGCGGCCGGTCCAGCCCTGGCTGCCATAGTGGGTGGTGACGGGCACGCCCAATTCGGTCACCTTTGCCCAGAAGGGGTCGTAGTCATACTCACTGTCGATACCGTAGAAGTCGATGTACGAGGCATACTTCGCCACCTCCGGATGCTCCGCCGCCGGATACTTGTCGGCGATGGCCTTGATGGGTCGGCGCACACCGCCGCTGATATTGATCACCTTGAGGCCCAGCGTCTTGACGGCGAACTCCAACTCTTCAATCCCTTCCTGCGGTGTATTCAGCGCGATGCCGGCCACCGGAGTCAGGCGGTCGCTGTATTTGCGGTAGAGGTCAGCGTGGTAGTGATTGACCGCACGCTGCAGCGCCTGACGCATGTCGGCGTCCTTCTCTGCCAGTGGCGCCAACACGTTATTGGGAAACAACACGGAGTAGTCCGAGCCCTGCTCGGCCTGCCGTTCGTAAAGCAGTTCAGGCAAGTGATAGGTGGCCACGTCCAGCGTGTTGCGCGTGACGCGTGCCCACCACGGCGAGCGGATGGTACGGTAGTACTGGCGCTCCTCGGGCGTCTGCTCGTACCAGTTCTTGCCGTTGCCGACACCTTCTTGCGTGCGGCGCCGGGACGCCGATGCCTTGCGCAAAGCGTCGACCAGCTTCACGCCGCCGTAATTCGCCACATAGTCCTCCAGCGCCGGGGTGTAGTCGTTGGTATGGACGTCGGTGTCGATGACGGGATAGTCGAGGGCAGCCTTCACTGCCACCGACGGCGATGCGTTGTACCGGCTGAGACGGTCGTTCATGTGGGATCTCCGATTTAAATTGGATAGCACGGCAAGCCCAGTCGAAAAGGGACGATGGTGCCGGCCCGCGGACCTGTTTGCATAGTTCATGCCATCCGCGATTTCATCCATCAGGTAGCACATGCCCGTCCGCGGGGCCTCCGCGCTGCTGCGGTGACAACACTTGCGCGCACGATCCCTGCCCGGATCGAAGCATCTTTCAGCGCGCAAAGGCCGTATCTCCGGCTGGCCGGCAGGCATGCGTTTTGCAGCGGCCTTCCTTACCACTGTCCTCCATCAAACAACATGATCGCGCTTAGGCTGCCTGTGTTGCTCCACCGTCTTATCGTGCTTGCACTGATGCTGGTTCTGGCTCCCGCATTTGCAGAGAAGCTGCCAGCCGAGGTGCGCTTCGGGGTTTCCAACGCGGGCGTAGGTACGCCGCCGCGCGTCGGCACGGGCTGGCTGGCGGTAGCGCAAGCCAAGGGCTTTATCGAGGAGGAATTGAAGAAGGACAACATCAAGGTGCAATGGATCTTCTTCAAGGGACAAGGTCCGCAGGTCAACGAGGCCTTGACCAACGAGCAGCTCGATTTCACCACGCTGGGCGACCTGCCATCCGTGATCGGGCGTTCGGTCGGCATCAAGGCCAAACTGGTCATGGTGGCCAGCACGCGCGGCTACAGCTATGTTGCAGTGCGCCCGAACTCCGTCATCAAGACGATTGCCGAACTGCGCGGCAAGCGCGTGGGCTTTCACAAAGGCACGGCCACGCAGCTCGCCGTGGATCGGATTCTGGAGCAACATGGCATGAGCGAGCGCGATATCAAAGCGATCAACCTGGAGCCCGCCAGTTCGCTGGCGGCGTTCCAGACCGGTGACCTCGATGCGATCATCGGCACGCTGAACCTCAAGGTGCTTGAGTCCCGGGAACAGGCCAGGATCATCTACAGCACACGCAACAATCCAGTTGCGAGTGGGAACGGCCATGTGCTGGTGACAGACAAATTCTCGAGCACCTACCCAGAGCTAACCCAGCGCGTGGTTGCCGCGCTGGTCCGCGCCGCCAGCTACGCCTCGCAGGAAGCGCATCGTGGCGAAGTGCTGAAACTCTGGGCCTCTTCGGGGAGCATTCCCGCGGCGATCTACGACGAGGAACTGCGAGGGACTCCCCTTACCCATCGGCATTCACCGCGCTTTGACGACTATGTGCGTGCGTCCAACCAGCGCTCGATGGAAGACGCCTATCGCTTCAGGCTGATCCGAAGCCGCTTTGACGTGAATGCCTGGACTGACGACCGCTACGTGAACCGGGCCATCAAGGATCTCGGCCTGGATGCTGTTTGGCCGCTCTTCGATGCCGCAGCGCGACCTGTCGCGGCAAAATAGGAGCGCCAGCGTGGCAGCACCCGAAACGCAATGTGCGGACATTGTTTCTACTGCAACAACTAGGCCAGTTCGACGGCGCGATACTCCGTAGCCTCAGGATTTGCCATCACTTAGCACAATGCAACGCGATAGTCCTACCGGTCAACCGCAACGGGGAGAAAAACTAGTTGGGACTTGCGGTTCTCAGGTACCCGGGTAGACCGCTCACACTATTCTCGTCATCTACGCGCTGCGTTCCGATGCCGTGTGGAAAAGCGCTCGCGCCCCAAGCCCCAGACGCCTATTTCAGCAATCTCTCCGCGATCTCGAATAGCATGTCCACGTCAGTCAATGCGGATGCCGGCCCGCTGCGCAATGGCCCGCATTTGCGGGAGTTCCCGCTCAATAAGGGCCGACGCCGATGCCGCATTGCCATAGGCGGGTTCAAAACCATTCGCGATCAGCTGTCTCTGGATGGCGGGGTCGTTGACCGTGTCGGACAACGCCTTCTCCAGCCGTGCCTTGACTGTCGGCGGCAAGCCTCTCGGTGCTACAAGCACAGACCAGGCATCGACATCGACGCCGGGATAACCCTGCTCTTCCACGGTGGGCACATTCGGCAGCAGCGCCGAGCGGCGCTTTGTGGTGACGGCAATCGCCTTCACGGTACCCGCCTTGATCTGCGGCGCCGCTGCAGTGACCGTGTCGATAGCAAGCGGAATCTGTCCGCCGATCAGATCATTCATGGCTGGAGCGCTACCCTTGTATGGCACATGGACGATCTTTTCGCCTACTGCGTACCACAACAGTTCGCCCGCGAAATGCGCCGTACTTCCCTCTCCGAACGAACCATAGTTGAGCTTGCCAGGCGTAGTCTTACTCGCCTGGACGACGTCTTTCAGGGTCTTCGCAGGGAACGAAGGATTGGCAATCACTATCAGCGGCAGGCGCGTTGCAAACCCGATGGGCTCGAAGCTCTTCACCGGATCGTACTGAAGCTTTGACTGGATGGCCGGGTTGATGGTAAGGGTGGTTGTGCCAGCAGTAATCAATAGTGTGTAGCCGTCGGGCGCGGACTTGGCGACATAGTTTGCGCCGACGACCGTGCCCGCACCAGCTCGGTTCTCAATCACGACCGGCTGCCCGAGCAACTCGCCAAGCTTCTTGCCGAGCAAGCGACCCAGGATGTCCGTAGCACCACCCGCCGGATAAGGCACAACCATATGGATGGGGCGAGATGGGTATGTCTGAGCCAAAGCGCCGGCACTCAGGACGGAAAACATGATGGCAAAAGATACATTCGCCCGGAATCTATGCGTCATATCAGGATTGGTATCGACAGTTCCCCGCGTTGGCGGGAAATCAGCCATATTTTCGGTTGGGGGCGAGTCTAACGGTCTTTTCGCATCGGCAAACGAAAAAGAACGAATATCGATCCTCATACTCGACCTCGAACGCGTCCGTTATGCCGCGCATACGGAAGATGCGTAACTAGGAACACACCCACAACTACCGCAAACTGGCACTGCGTTGGTGGTGCCTGACTAGACTCGGGCATAGCTACAATCCATCCGTCGCTCCGCCGACTCCATTTACGGCATAGGAACTATGTGCAGCCAATATGTCGCGACGACGATACCCATCTCGTGCACAACACGCCTTCATGAGCGCTTACGGATCGGGAATGTGCATGAATACGGTAGCTCAAGCAGTTGAATACTCACTGGCTCCCGCCGCTAACTTCCGGCATCTGAGCTGGCGGTACCTTCCGCCGGGCTCATCCGCCTCGATAGCGCCGGAGCAGCCCTATTGGGAATGCGATAATGCAAACGGCGTCACGTCGTTTTCCTGACAGGCCGCGTAAGTACTCTGCACGCGGCCGCGTGGCATTCTCCCCGCACACTGGCCGCGCCCCATCAAGCCGTCGGCGCAGCGGCGTCGGGCGGTGCCAACGAAGCGCAAGAAGTCGTGAAGGCGGCCGGACTGGCTGCGTTACGCAGCTCCGTTGCTGAGTCGGACCTCGCGTCATTAATGTAGCTTCTTGCGGGAGAGAGCACTAGACCTCATGTTGCTATGATCTTGCTAGATCAATCTGTTCAAGTACGTTGACGGTTGTAACGTTGTGTTCTCAGGTAGCAACTCTTCATTTCGCGCACCGCGCTGTGCGACGCCGCGTAGCCGGCCAGCGTAGTGATTTTCGGAGCGAGTCCTTGACAATCTTGAGCTGATCGAACCGCTGCCACAAACCATCATGAAGCTGCAAAAGCGCTTCCCACAAACCTCTCCAAGGAATGCTGCGCCCAAGGTAGCGTTCAAGATCTGCATCTTCAACGACCTTGTCGAGCACGCACAGGAACTTGGCCTGCCAAAGGCGGTTGTGCGTGACGCAATCCGGAACTTGTGCCGCGGCACCCGCTATCGGACTTGCCTGGTGGATGGCGCCCCGCGTGTGGACCTGACGGGTCAGGAGGCGGGACATGTTTTAAAGGCCGATGCAGAACAGGCACAGCAACTGCAAGCCCATCATGCGGCGCAAGCGCTTTCTCAATCCTAGACTGCGTCTAAGCCCGACTGATTTGTGGTGGAGTGCGGTCGGCGCGGAGTTCCTGCGCCGACGGCACTCACGGAACCACGCGCGGCGATCGCCACTTGGCCTGCCTTCGTGTCGTAAGCGCCATCACCACCGAGGACTTCGATGTTCTCGTCGGTGGAATCTGATCCTGCAAGCCGCAGCAACGCTGCTGGCATCATCCACATCCCCGTGCGTCATAACGGCTGCGCGCACATTCCCAGTTTTGACGGCCAATCCCAGATGCACTTTGCGCCAACTGCGCCGCTTCGACTGGCGGTGCTTGCACACCTTCCATTCGCCTTCACCGAACAGCGCCCCCTGCTCTCGACCGCCAGGCGCAGTAGCTCATCGTTGCGATCCACCGTCGGCTGACCGCACCAGTCTTGTGCGCGACAGCTCATTCTCGAGTAATTGGGCACCGACAATGCCGGGGATGCCAGGAGGCACAAGCTCCGGGCGTGAAGCGCACGCAGTGGCAACCAATAGACCTGCTTGACCGCCAGCAGCATCTACATCGTGCCCCCGGGTAGGCACATGCCCTGCCGCGCTTAGGTTGGCCTGCATCAGCCGCCGCCGCTCCTCGAAACCATGGCCATGCACGCGAGGTGCCGCTATCATTGGCCCATCCAATCTGCCGACCAATGCCATGCTCCGAACCTTCGCCTTAATCGCCTACCTGCTGGTGCTGCTGATCCACGCCTATATCATGGTTCTGGAAATGGCGCTGTGGAAGACGCGCGGGCCGAAGGTATTTCACATGACACCCGCGAAAGCCGCCGAAACTGCTGCGATGGCGTCCAACCAGGGCCTGTACAACGGCTTCCTGGTGGCGGCTCTGGTACTGGGGCTGGTGGCGCGCGATGCCACTGTGGCAACGGCGTTCTCCATGTTCGGGCTAATCTGCGTGGCAGTGGCGGGCATTTGGGGCGGCATCACCATCAGCCGCCGTATCGTCTTGGTACAGACGATACCTGCAGTCTTGGCGCTGGCGCTCCGCGGATTTACCTGACGCCAGCTTATGGGGAAGTACCCCCCTATTTCAAGGTAAAAGTCAGCGTTCCATATCCAAGCTGGTCGAAACCCCCGCTGTTAGGACCATAGTCACCGCCACCACCTTCCACCCGCACCTTCTCTGCGAAGGCTTTCACATTGGGGGCGTTCATGCCTTTGAGTACCACATAGTGGTTGTACAGCAGTTCCCAGATCGGGCGCGTATCGCCACGAGACTTGTTTGAGATCGTCGCCTGCGTGACATCGCTGTTAGCAAACGGCGTGTAGGGCACGTCGTGGCCAAGGTTGTAACGGGCTACGTATTCAGCGCCAAGCAGGACGCGACTGCCGTCATAACCGAACAGATCGTCTCCCTGGCTCCATGCCATCTGGCAGAACGTACCAAGCAGCGCTATGTCGAGCATGGTGTGTCCCTGGTCACGTCCGCTCTCCTGCACCTGCCCGATTTCGTCATTGTGGACTTTCCACACGACGTGCCCAACGGAACCGTTACCAGCGCCATGCCTAAAATACTCGATCGCCTCATCGTATATGTCGCGGCGATCCGCGAGCACGCCAATGGCCAGCATCGAGTTCATGTTCGCGAGGTCCCAGTTCGCCCAGTAGTGGTCGATCTTCGCGCCGTTGTGGCGAACCAGGAAGTCGTGGTTCATTGGATAGAAGACGGCCAGCATCATGGCCTGGAAGCGGCGGAAGTCGGCTGGGTTCCAGTTCGAATAGCCCCGCAGAAGCTCTGCCGCGTTCGCTAGCTGGTAGCCATAGATCCCCGAGGCCAGGAACTTGTCCGACGTGCCGTCAATGGCGGTTAAAGTCGATGACCAGGAGTTCAGAATCCCGACTGCCTTGTCGGCATATGTGTCGTCGCCTGAAATCCTCCAGCGCAATGCCAAGGCATAGACAGCTGCGGCATCATTGAAGAGCGCCGCATAGTTCTCCGCATGTTGCCCGTCCGCACCCCGATATACGATCGGCTCCGGGTTCGGTCTCCAACCCAGCGACGCATGTCGATTGGTGACGAGCTTCTGCCAGCCGGCGGCCCAGGGCTGATTCCCGCTAGCGACCTTGACGCGCATCCGGTCGAAATCCTGCTGTGTGTGAAGCATCCCTGGATGTACAAATGGACGGGCGTCGTTTGCCAGCGCTTTCGGGCTGGAACCGACAAGGACGCAGGTCACAAGGACCGCGCAGCCAATTGTCGCGAAGCGTGGGAATCGGCGGAGAGTGGACTTTGAAGACTGCACGATGACTCCAAAAGGCGTTGGCCCACAAGAGGAAGAACCCCTATAACGCTGGTGGCAGCGTAGAGGTTTACTGGCACGCGCGATCAGGTTGTCCTCTCCCCTTGGCTATGGAAGATATGGAAGAGGGCAACAAGCCGTTGGTCAGCTGTGATGCTAAAACCTTTCAGGTCCCCACGCGGATGGCTTGGCCGACGAGCCGGTACCGGAGATGGGGTGTAAGCGCAATCCGCACACCAGGGGCACGCACGGCCTCCGGCAGGTCGGCGGGAACGTCCAGCGCGAAGTGGTCGATGCGGAAGCACGGCGTCTCGGCCGGCAGTGTCGGGGATTCCGCCACGCTGCAAACCTATCGGCACGAGGTTGGAGCGACTGCTATTACATGTTATGGGCCGTCATGCAGCACAAGCAGGTTGCGCGTCAGCACCGCTCGGTTTTTGAGGCTGTAATCCAGCCCTTTGGCCGTGACGCTGCCCTCGGCAGCGCTCGATTTGCAGCCAAATGCAGTTACTCCTACAGCGGCTGTGCGTCGCCACGCGTTCTGGCCAGTCGCTGCTCTGCATGGCCAGCTCCCGTGGAAGCATCCTGGATGCCCTCACGGGTGGCTTGTTCATCCATCTGGGCATCCATCCGGAATTGCTCGCCCACTCTCGGCGCATCCGCTGCCTATCGCAGCGGCCATGCGTACCTAGGATGAAATAGACATCACGCGGCGGACGCGCCATTGAGAAACACGCGCTCCACCAAGGCCACCATACCAGCTCTGGCGACGCGGCCGCGGCGTTCGGCATCCACCAGCCCGATAAGGATGGAGACCCAGATTTCGGTCAGTGCGGGCGCTGTGATGTCAATGCGAAACACGCCCTCATGCTGCCCGCGGAGGAAGAACGCGTCCAGCGCGTTCTCCCAATCGGCCTCCGCACTCGGTTCGGCCGAGGCATCTTTCCAGTAATACATCAGGAATGCCATCAGCTCCCGATGTTCCAGGTTGTTGGTGATCAGACGCTTGAGCGCCTCCAGCGGGGGCGACGCATTCAGGTCCGCCGTCTGGATAGCCTCGGTGATAAGCGTGGCGCTGTGCCTCATCAGCCGCTCAACCAACTGCTCGCGGCTGCGACAGAAACGGTAGAGCGTCGCCTTGCTGACGCCAATCGCTTTGGCCAGCTCTTGCAGGGTGGCGCGCGGTCGCTCGACCATCGCAAGTGCCAGGGAGGCCAGGAGCCTGTTGTCTTCCATTTGCGCGCTTGGAGCCGTCATTCATTCCTCAAAGATTTGATAGTAGATCAAATGAGTCTCTTTTGACTCATTCTGAGCCGCCGTCCGCATAGTCTCATCTCAGTAACGAATCTTGTTCATGGTTTTTGTCAAACGTCAACATTATTTGATCAAATGAATCTATTTTGATTCATTAGGAATTTTAAAGTACTATTTGACGCATAATTTTTCATTTCCAGTCTGAGGGATTCCAGTGATCATCGAACGACAAAGAGGGGGGTGGCGACCCATGATTGCGCTCGCTGCGGCGGTGTTGGCAAGCGGTTGTGGGGAGGCGGTGGACCATGCTAGGAACGTCGCAACGCCTTCCGTCGAAGTTGTGACAGTGCAGCCGCAACCATTCGAACTGGCCAGCGACCTGCCTGGGCGTATCGAGCCGGTCCGTGTAGCCGAGGTGCGTGCTCGCGTGGCGGGGATCTTGCTGAAGCGCCATTTCGTAGAGGGCGCCGATGTAAAGGCTGGTGATGTGCTGTTTCGTATTGATCCGGCGCCGTTCAAGACAACGCTGTCGCGGGCGCAAGGCGAACTGGCCAAAACAGAGGCCGCGTTGTTCGAAGCCCAGGCCGTGGTCAAGCGCTACGAGCCGCTTGTGAAGATCGACGCCGTGAGCCAACAGGACTTCGATGCCGCGCAGGCCAAGTTCAAAAGCACGCAGGCCGCTCGGCAGTCGGCCCAGGCTGATGTCGAGACGGCTCAGTTGAATCTGGACTACGCCACGGTCAAAGCACCCATTTCCGGGCGCATCGGCCGGGCTCTAGTGACTGAAGGCGCACTGGTTGGGCACAACGAGGCCACTGCGTTGGCGACAATCCAGCAACTCGATCCGATCTACGCCGATTTCAAGCAGCCGGTTGCCGACGTGGTGCGCATGCGCGCCGCCTTGGCCGACGGTCGTGCGGCCCACGGCGGTAAGGGCGCACCCATCTCGATCACCCTCGAAGGCACGGATCAGAAACGCGACGGGCAACTGCTGTTCTCCGACATCACCGTGGACCGTGGCACTGGCCAAGTCTCATTGCGCGGTCAGTTCGCCAACCCAGACGGCCTGCTATTGCCCGGTGCGTACGTACGCGTGCATACCAGTCAGGGTAGCGATCCGGAGGCAATCCTAGTGCCTCAGCGCGCCCTGCAGCGTAGCGCAGACGGTAAGGCGCAGGTGCTGGTCGTGGACCAGGACCAGGTCGTACAAGCGCGTCCAGTTCGGACCGGCGCGATGCGTGGCTCGGACTGGCACGTTCTCGAAGGCCTGAAGCCGGGCGAACGGGTAATCGTCGGTGGTGTCACTGCGGTCCGTCCAGGCGCAAAGGTCAGCGTCGCCGCAGCGACGGCTCCCGCAGGCAAGTTAGCCGCCTCCCCCTCTCTCAGCGATGCGCGCAACTGAACCCAAACGCCGCCAACGCGCGCATTCGCGAGGATCGAGCATGCCCAAGTTTTTCATTGATCGACCCAACTTCGCGTGGGTCGTCGCAATCTTCATCTCTCTCGCCGGCCTGCTTGCGATCCCGTCGCTGCCGGTCGCCCAGTTCCCGACAGTCGCGCCCCCCCAGATCACGATCAGCGCGACCTATCCCGGTGCCTCGGCAAGCACCGTGGTCGACTCGGTGATCAGTGTCATCGAGGAGGAGCTCAACGGCGCCAAGGACCTGCTGTATTACGATTCGTCCAGCAGTTCCTCCGGCATCGGCGAGATCGTCGTTACCTTCCAGCCCGGCACCGACCCGAGACTGGCCCAGGTGGACGTGCAGAACCGTCTAAAGAAGGCAGAGGCCCGGCTGCCCACCGCGGTCACCCAACAGGGCATTCAGGTGGAGCAGGCCAGCGCCGGCTTCCTGATGATCTACTCCCTGACTTACAAAGGGGACGCTGCCGGCAAAGACGTGGTCGGCTTGGCGGACTACGCCGCGCGCAACATCAACAATGAGATCCGCCGCGTGCCCGGCGTTGGCAAGCTGCAGTTCTTCGCGGCCGAGGCGGCCATGCGGGTGTGGATCGATCCGCAGAAGCTGCTGGGCTACGGGCTGTCGGTGGCGGACGTCAATGCCGCAATTGCCGCTCAGAACACGCAGGTGCCCGCTGGGGCCTTCGGCAGCCGCCCAGGCGGCGCCGAACAGGAGCTGACCGCCACCATCGCCGTCAAGGGCACGCTGGACAACACCGACGAGTTCGGTCGGATCGTGCTGCGTGCAAACGCCGACGGCTCCAAGGTGACGTTGGCGGACGTCGCACGCATGGAGGTTGGCCGCCAGAACTACAACTTCGACTCGCGCATGAACGGTAGGAATGGCGTAGCGGCAGCCGTGCAGCTGAGCCCTGGCGCTAATGCCCTGCAGACCGCAAAGGCCGTCAAGGCCCGCCTGCAGGAACTGTCGAAGACGTTCCCGGCCAACATCGAGTACTCGGTGCCTTACGACACTTCGCGCTTCGTCGACGTGGCCATCGAAAAGGTGATCCACACCCTGGTCGAGGCAGTGGTGCTGGTGTTCCTGGTGATGTTCCTGTTCCTGCAGAACTTCCGCTATACCCTGGTGCCCACTGTCGTGGTGCCGGTGTGTCTGCTGGGCACGCTGGCGGTGATGTACGCGCTGGGCTTCTCGGTCAATATGATGACCATGTTCGGCATGGTGCTCGCCATTGGCATCCTGGTCGACGATGCCATCGTGGTGGTGGAGAACGTCGAGCGGCTCATGGCTGACGAAGGACTGTCGCCGCGCGACGCCACGGTCAAGGCAATGCAGCAGGTGTCCGGCGCCATCGTGGGCATCACCCTGGTACTGTCTGCGGTTTTCTTGCCACTGGCCTTCATGAGCGGGTCAGTGGGTGTGATCTACCAGCAGTTCTCGCTGTCGCTGGCGGTCTCGATCCTGCTCTCCGGCTTCCTCGCCCTGACCCTGACCCCCGCACTGTGTGCCACCCTGCTCAAGCCGATTCCCCGGGGCCACCACGACGAGAAGAAAGGCTTCTTCGGCTGGTTTAACCGCAAGTTCGCCCTGCTTACCAGCCACTTCGAGCGCATGAACTCGCGCCTGCTGCGGCGCACCGGGCGCTACATGATGATCTACGCGAGCATCGTGGTGGTGCTGGGATTCTTCTATACGCGACTGCCTGAGTCATTCGTGCCAGTCGAGGACCAGGGCTACTACGTCGTTGACGTGCAGTTGCCCCCCGGTGCTGCCCATGCACGCACTGAGGCAGTGGTGAAGAAGCTGGAGGACTACATAATGGCACGTAACGGCACGGCCTCGAGCACCCTGCTCATGGGCTTCAGCTTCTCCGGCACCGGCCAGAATGCCGGATTGGGCTTCCCTACACTCAAGGACTGGTCCTTACGTGGTGGAAAAGGGAAGTCGGCCTCGGACGAGGTGGCGGCCTTCAACACGCATTTCGCTGGACTATCGGATGGCAAGGTGATGGCTGTGGACCCGCCGCCCATCGAAGGCCTGGGTAACTCCGGTGGTTTCTCCCTGCGCCTGCAAGACCGGGGCGGACTCGGCCGGAAGGCACTGATGGCCGCCCGCGATACGCTGCTGTACAAGGCCAACACATCGCCGGTCTTCCTCTACGCGATGATGGAAGGTTTGGAAGACGCGCCGCAACTGCGCTTGAACATTGACCGGGAGAAGGCCAAGGCACTGGGCGTCGGTTTCGACACCATCAATCATGCGATTTCCAGCGCCTACGGCTCGGCTACCGTCAACGAATTTGCCAATGCCGGTCGCCTGCAGCGCGTAGTGGTGCAGGCCGATGTCAGTGACCGCATGACACCCGAGAGCCTCCTCAAGCTCAACGTGCCCAACTCCAGCGACGAACAGGTGCCGCTGAGCGCCTTTGCCACCATTGCCTGGGAGACCGGCCCGGTCCAGATCTCGCGCTACAACGGATATCCCGCCTTCAAGATATCTGGCAACGTCGCCCCAGGCCACAGCACAGGTGAAGCGATGGCCGAAATCGAGCGCATTGTCTCCGAGCTTCCCGAGGGTATCGGCTACGAGTGGTCCGGCCTGTCCTACCAAGAGAAGTTCGCCGGCGCCCAGGCACCATTCCTGTTCGGATTGGCCATTGTGGTGGTGTTCCTGCTATTGGTGGCTCTGTACGAGAGCTGGGCCATCCCTGTCTCGGTGATGCTAATCGTTCCGATCGGCGCATTGGGCTCGGTGCTAGCCGTGACGGTGCTGGGCATGTCTAACGATGTCTACTTCAAGGTCGGACTGATCACCATCATCGGTCTGGCCGCAAAGAACGCCATCCTGATCGTGGAGTTCGCCAAGGACCTGCGCGAGCAAGGCCATACGCTGGTCGAAGCGGCGATCGAGGCTGCGCGGCTGCGCTTTCGTCCCATTGTGATGACCTCGCTGGCATTCATCCTCGGTGTGGTACCGTTGGCAATCGCCACCGGCGCCGGCGCGGCCAGCCAACGGGCGATCGGCACCGGCGTGATTGGCGGCATGCTGACCGCTACCCTGCTAGGCGTGATCTTCGTCCCGATCTTTTTCGTCTCCGTGCTGTCGCTGTTCGCGCGCAAGAAGATGCAGAAGCAACAACCCAATGAGCCTGCGCTTCCAGCGAGCCACGAGGGCGCGGAATGAAACCCATCAAAACCATCTCCAAACATCTGCCGCTGTGCGCGCTGGCCGCGAGCCTGGTGCTTGCGGGCTGCTCGCTTGCACCGACCTACCAACGTCCTGCAGCGCCCATTCCTGAGGAATGGAGTTTCGCGGAAAAGAACTCTACGCAGGCCCCCTCCGCGGCCACCATGGATTGGCAAACCTTCGTTACCGATGAACGGTTGCGCAAACTGATCGAGCTAGCGCTGGACAACAATCGCGACCTCCGACAATCCCTGCTCAACATTGAGGCGGCACGCGCCCAGTACGGCGTGCAACGCGCTGACCAACTACCGGGACTCAGTGCGCAGGGCGGCGGCGCGCGGCAACGTGTGCCCGCCGACCTGGGTGCCTCAGGACGCACGGTGATCCAGGAAAGCTACCAGGCGGGAGTCGGGCTGACAGCGTTCGAGCTCGACTTGTTCGGCCGCGTGCGCAACCTGTCGGAAGCGGCGCTGCAGGAATACCTGTCCACCGAAGAAGCCGCCCGCGGTGTTCAAATCACCCTGGTAGCCGAAGTGATCCAGACCTACCTAATGCGCGACAGCACGCAGCATCGATATGTCCTGACCGTACAGACGCTGGAGTCCAGGGAGGCCTCGCTAGGGTTGATCAGGCGTCGACGTCAAGCCGGAACAGCGACGGCGCTGGACTACCAAGAGGCGCTAGGGCTGACAGAACAAGCGAAGGTCGAACTGGAGCGCATCGATCGCGAATTCCGGCAAACCAGCAACGCACTTGGCCTGCTGGTGGGTGTGAGAGACCTGAGTGCCTACCTGTCGAAGTACCCGGCCACCAGCTCTCTCCTGGTACAGGATATTGCCGCCGGAACTCCCTCCGATCTTCTGATATACCGTCCCGACATCCGGGCCGCGGAATATCAACTAAGCTCACGCAACGCCAGCATCGGTGCCGCGCGCGCAGCGTTCTTCCCGCGCATCACGTTGACGGGACAGTTCGGCAACTCTAGCGCGGACCTGGTGGACCTGTTTAGTGCGGGGCAGCGCGCTTGGTCCTTCGCTCCGCAGATCATCTTGCCAATCTTCGACGGTGGCCGCAACCGCTTCAATCTAGATCTGGCCACGGTCAGGAAGGACATGGCCATTGCCGCGTATGAGAAGAGCATCCAAACTGCCTTCAAGGAAGTCTCCGACGCACTGGCAGCCACCGGCACGCTGCGCCGCGAAGAAGCGTCGCAGCGCGCGCTGGTGCAAAGCAGCCAGGAAGCGCTGCGATTGGCCCAGGCACGCTACAGTGCCGGAGTCGACGACTACCTGCGCTACCTGGACGCCCAACGCAGCGACTTCCTCAACCAGACCGCACTGATCGAAGTGGGCGCGCAGCGACAGATCGCATTGGCGACCTTGTTCAGAACATTGGGAGGCGGCTGGCGTGCCGAGGCGGCGGCCCAGGACAAAACGACGCATATCAAGGAGCGGTGAGAATGCGACGGCCAGTCTCAACCGCGTCTTCTGGCGTCTTGGCTGCACGGGACTAGGTGCGGCCTCCGGTTATTCAGCCGGGGATGAGGGCCGCACATGATCAGATGACACAGCGCCACCCGCTGTTCGCGACGTCAGCCGGGTCCGTTGTTTGATCTCGACGGCAGTCAAACGATACCAATACCCAAGGAGATTCCATTCTGCCCAGCCTCAAGAGCGGCCCCATTGTCCTTCGCTGTATAGGCCTGAGACAAGCGTCACCCGTGGCTAGTGTCGTGCTCCGTTGATTCGCTCGCAAAATCTACCGAGCTTGACGAGAATTGCATCGGCGGAAGGCGTGTCATGGAATGCGGCCGCAATCTTGGTTTGTCATAGTGGCCCGCCGACGCGGGCTGAAAACCATACACATTGCACAAGTGCATCCCCAATGGCCTGTCCGCGCTGGCATATGCACTTCACCCCAACCTTCACAACCTTCAATTCAATGCGGACGCAGCTATGGCCGCCCTACTCAGCGCCAACAGATCTTCCCTCGTGTGATGACACAAGACTTCCACCTCGCCTCCGATCTGCCGGCGTGGCGGCGTCTGCGCATCGCACACACCCTGGATACGCACCGGACAGCGATCGAAGAACGGACAACCCGCGGCGGGCGCACCCGCGCCGGCCTCCGTAGCTTTGACGGCCAATGCATCGAGCCAGCCAAGCCGCAATTGGGGCACGGAAGCGCTGAGCAGCTCGGCATACGGATGATGCGGCGGATGAGCCAGCGCATCGCGCGGCGCCACCTCCACAACCCGGCCGGCGTACATCACGACCACCTCGTCGCAGATCGAGCGCACGGTGTTCAGGTCATGGCTGATGAACAGGTACGACACGCCCAGCTCGCGCCGGAGTTCCGCCATCAGCTCCAGGATAGCGGCGCCCACCACGGTATCCAGCGCCGACGTGACTTCGTCGCACAGGATGAGGTCCGGCTCAGCCGCCAGGGCACGCGCCAGGTTCACGCGCTGCTTCTGCCCGCCCGAGAGGCCTTGCGGCGAGCGTTGCGCCACACTGGACGGTAGCTGGACCAGCCCTAGCAGCTTCGCGACGCGCTGGCGCAGCGCGTCGCCACGCAACCCGTGGTAGAGCTGCAACGGCCGCGACAAGATGTCTTCGACCGTCTGGGCCGGGTTGAGCGCGGTATCCGCATTCTGGAACACGATCTGGATGCGGCGCAGCTGCTCGCGACTGCGATGTGCGAGTTCCGGTG
The DNA here is from genome assembly GCF_058801495.1 of Cupriavidus sp. GW822-FHT03E04. Taxonomy (NCBI): domain Bacteria; kingdom Pseudomonadati; phylum Pseudomonadota; class Betaproteobacteria; order Burkholderiales; family Burkholderiaceae; genus Cupriavidus; species Cupriavidus sp. GW822-FHT03E04. The sequence continues at coordinate 16,284 of NZ_JBXANI010000023.1, read as the reverse complement.
GCAATGGCTTGCCGTCGAACGTGATCTCGCCACGCGCCGGCGGCATCAGGCCGGCGATCACGCGGGCCAGCGTGGTCTTGCCCGATCCGGACTCGCCGATCACGCCGATGGTCTGGCCGCGCCCCACGCTCAGGTTGATGTCGTAGAGCACGCGCTTGGCCGGCAAGCCGTCGGCACCGGGCCGGCCGTACCCGGCCTCCAGCGCGGCGATCCGCAGCAGTGGCTGTGCCGCCGGCTCCGCGGCGGACGTGGCCGGATGCGGCAGCGGCCTGGCGGCCGCCAGCAGGCTGCGCGTGTATTCGTGCGTGGGCGCCTCGATGATCTGCTGCGTGGAGCCGGTTTCCTGATGGTCGCCGCGGCGCAGCACCATGATGCGGTCCGCGATCTGCGCGACTACGGCGAGATCGTGCGTGACATAGACCGCCGTGGTGCCGCGGTCCCGCACCACGCTGCGAAACGCGCGCAGCACTTCAATCTGCGTGGTGACGTCCAGCGCGGTGGTCGGCTCGTCCATGATGACCAGCGCCGGATCGGTGATCAATGCCATGGCGGCCATCAGGCGCTGCAATTGCCCGCCGGACACCTGGTGGGGATAGCGCTCGCCAATATGGTCCGGATCGGGCAGCGCAAGATCGCGGAACAGTGCGATAGCTTTCTTCTGGGCCTCGCTGCGCGGCATGACCTTGTGGATCAGCGCAGCCTCGACCACCTGGTCGAGAATCGTCCTGGACGGGTTGAACGATGCCGCCGCGCTCTGCGCGATGTAGGCCACCGTACGGCCGCGCAATGCCGAAAACTGACGTGGGGACAGTGCGAGTACGTCGGTCTGCCCGATGCGGATATGGCCGCCGGCGATGCGGCAGCCCTGCCGGGCATAGCCCATCAACGCCAGCGCCGTGGTGGTCTTGCCGGAGCCGGACTCCCCGATCAGCGCCAGGACTTCGCCCTTGCCGATCGAGAAACCAACCTTGTTGACGATGGTCTGCTCGGACCCGTCCGCCGCCTTCGCGACGATATGCAGGTCCCTGACTTCAACCAGATCGCTGGAAGCGCTGGACAGGCCAGACGGATTGGACTGGTTCGCGCTCATCTCAGTGTCCTTGCTCGTCACGCCGTGCGTGCCCGGGAAGATTGTCGATCAGGAGGTTCACGCCGATGGTCAGCGTGGCAATGGCAATGGCCGGGGCGATCACGGCCACGGCGCCCTGGTCCAGGCCGCCGATGTTCTCCCGCACCAGCGAGCCCCAGTCCGCAAACGGCGGCTGCACACCCAGCCCCAGGAAGCTCATGCCGGCCAGCAGCAGCACCACGTAGACAAAGCGCAAGCCGAAGTCGGCCAGCACCGGGCCCATGATGTTGGGCAGGATCTCGCGGCGCATGATGTAGGCAAGCCCCTCGCCTCGGGTGCGCGCCACCAGCACATAGTCCATCGTGTTGATATTGACCGCGAGCGAGCGCGAGATGCGGAACGCGCCGGGTGTATAGGCGAGGGCCGCGGTGAGGATCAGCGTCGGGATCGACGAGCCGAACGCTGCCACCACCACCAGCGCGAACATCTTGCTGGGAATCGCCACCAGCACATCCAGGCTGCGGCTCAGCGCCCCGTCAATCCAGCGGTTACTCACGGCTGCCAGCAAGCCCAGCGTCACGCCCAGGCCGCTGGCAACCAGCGTGGCGATCAGCGCCACACCAACCGTGTAGCGCACGCCCATCAGCACCCGGCTGAGCATGTCGCGACCGAGATAATCGGTGCCGAACCAGTGCGCCAGACTCGTCGGCGCGAACACGTCGACGCCGTTGAGCATCTCGCCGGGGTCATATGGCGCGAGCACGGGGCCGAACACGATCATGGCCAGCCAGAACGCCACGATCGCCGCACCGATCCAGGCTGTGGCCGACAGGCGCGGAAAACGGCGCGGACGAAGGACGGCCTCGGCATCCTTCGCTGCGGGAGTGAGAGCGTGGTTCATTGGTGGCGCAGTTTAGGGTTGGAGACAATGCTGAACACGTCGGCGACGGTGACCAGCATCAGGTACGCGGCGCAGAAGATCATGGCGCAGGATTGCACCAACGGAATGTCGCGCTGGGAAACGCCGTCGACCATCAGCTTGGCAATGCCGGGGTAGTTGAAAATCGTCTCGATGATGATCACACCGCCGAGCAGGTAGGACAGGCTCAGCGCAACCGCGTTGGCGATAGGGCCCACCGCGTTGGGCAGGGCGTGCAGCAATACCGTGCGCGCCGGGGAAGCGCCCTTGAGGCGCACCATCTCGATATACGGCATGCGTAGCTGGTCGATCACCGCCGCGCGGGTCATGCGCACCATCTGGGCAATGATGACCAGGCACAGGCATAGCACCGGCATCGCAAACGCGCGCAGCATCTGCCCGAATGAATAGACGTCGCTCATGCTGGAAAGCGCCGGCAGCCAGTGCAGCTTCACGGCGAACACCAGCACCGCGAGCGTGGCCACCAGGAACTCCGGCACCGAGACCACGGCGACCGAGCCGACGCTGATCGCGCGATCGAACCATGTACCGCGCCATACCGCCGCCGCGATGCCGAGCAGCAGCGCCACGGGCACCGAGATGAGCGCGGTGGCCGCCGCCAGCATCAGCGAGTTCGGCAGGCGGCGGCCGATCAGCGTGGCCACCGGCATCTTGCTCACCAGCGAATCCCCCGGCTGCCCGGCCACCACGCCGCCAAGCCACCTGAAGTAGCGTACCGGCGCGGGGCTGTCCAGTCCCATCTGCTGACGCAGCGCGGCGACGGCCTCGGGCGTGGCGGCCTGGCCAAGCTGCTCTTGCGCGGCGTCGCCCGGCAGCAAGGCGGTAATCGCAAACACGAGCACAGACACGGCTGCCAGCGACACCACGGCCGCGCCCAGGCGCGTCGCGAGAAGTCTGAGAATGAGTAGATTCATGAGCGTCTGCCGGTGATCAGGCGTCTAGCCAGACATGTTCAGCAAAGGAGTAGCCCATCAGGCCGCCGAGCCCCATCGGGGCCAGGCCCTTAAGCTTGGAGGTATGGCCATCGAGGCTGTTGAGGAACATCGGGATGCCGATGCCGCCCTGCTCGCTGACCATCACCTGCATGTCGGCGTACAGCTTGCGGCGCTTGGCCTCGTCGATCTCGGCGCGCGCCGCCAGCAGCATCTGGTCGAACTTCTCGTTCTTCCAGCCGGCTTCGTTCCAGGTGGCATCGGATTTGAAGAACAGCGTGAACAGGGTATCGGCGCTGGGGCGCGGGTTCACCGTGCCGAAGCCGAGCGGGCTCTTCATCCAGTAGTTGGACCAGTAACCGTCCGGCGGCATGCGCTTGACGTCCAGGTTCAAACCCGCCTTCTGCGCAGTCTGCTGCAGTACCAGCGCGATATCCACGGAGTAGAGCGCGGCCGTGGACGCGACCAGGGGCAGGTTGGCACCGGCGAGCCCCGACTTCTTCAGATGGAACTTGGCTTTGTCCAGGTCGTAAGGCCGTTGCGGCAAGCCGGGGAAATAGAAGCGGTTGGTCGGGTCGATCGGCTGGTCGTTGCCGATCACGCCATGGCCGAGCAGCACCGCGCGCCGCATCTGCTCGCGGTCGAACATGTACTTCATGGCCAGCACGAAATCGGGATTGTTGCCCGGGGCCGCGTCGCGCCGCATGACGAGATCGGTGTACTGCCCGGACGGCGTCTCGAAGATGCCAAAGCCCGGTGTCTGCGCGATGCGTTGCACCGAGCGCGGATTGACCGAGCCGATCAGTTGCAGGTCGCCGGAGAGCAGCGCGTTGACCCGTGCCGCATCGTCGCCGATGCCCACGTATTCGATTTCGTCCAGGTAGGGCTTGCCGGGCTTCCAGTACGCCTCGTTGCGCACGCCAATCGAGCGCACGCCGGGATTGAACTCCTTGCATTTGTAAGGGCCAGTGCCGATGCCCTTGCTGAAGTCCTTGGTGCCGTCCTTGACGATATGGAAGTGGAAGGTGCCCACCACCACGGGGAAGTCGGCATTGGGCGAAGTCAGCTTGACCCGGATTTCGTTCGGGCCGGTGGCCTTCACTTCCTCGATCTGGTCGGCCAGCGCCTTGGCCTTGGAGCCGGTGGCCGGGTCCTTATGGCGCATCAGCGAATACACGACGTCGGCCGGCGTGAGCGGCTTGCCGTCGTGGAACATCACGCCCTTGCGCAGCTTGAAGGTCCAGACGGTCGCGTCGCTGCTATGGAATTCCTCGGCAAGCGCGGGCTGCGGCGCCAGCCGCGAGTCCAGCGATGTGAGGCCGTTGTAGAACATGGTGCCACGCACGTAGTCCGTCTGGTTCGACTGCTTGGCGGGGTCCAGCGTGTCGGAGACCGAGGCGGTATTACCCGCCACGCGGATCTTGCCGCCGCGCTTGGGGGTCTGCGCGAAGACGGAAGTGGCCGTCGAAGCCAGCCCGCCGGCCAGCGTGGCCTGCATGCCGCAGGCCGTGAGGATCCGCAGCACGTCACGGCGCGACGCACCCTGCTGCAGCGCACGTAAAATCAGCGAGTTGTTTTCGCCACCAAGCAGGTCCCGCAGTTTCTTGGCATCTGTAGTCATGATAGGCGCTCCAGGGGGGATGGAAGACATAGCCGCCTCGCGGCCTTGGTTTCAAGTCATCAACAACGTGTCTGGCTGTTACCGGCAGGCGGTCATCGCAGGCGGTCTTTCAGCTTGTAGTAGATCCCGACCACGGGCAGGAACCAGGGCTGCCCGAAATAGGCGGGAATGGCGGGCCACGGCAACCCCTGCCAAGGATTGGCGCCCATGGTGCCGTTCATCAATTCGGCCATGCACTGGCCCATGTGCACGGACATCTGCGTGCCGTGCCCGCTGTAGCCCATGGCGTAGTAGACGCCGCGGCGCTCGCCTGCCCGCGGCAGGCGGTCGCGCGTCATGTCGACCAGGCCGCCCCAGCAGTAGTCGATGCCAACCTCCTTGATGACCGGGAAGATCTGCGTCAGCGCGGCGCGCAGGATATCCCCGCTCGCCTGGTCCGACTTGATCCCCGACATGGCAAAGCGCGCGCGTCCGCCAAAAATGATCCGGTTGTCGGCGGTAAGGCGGAAGTAGTTGTGCAGGTTGGCGGTGGTGACATAGGTGCGCCGTCCCGGCAGCAGCGTGGCGGCGATCTCTTGCGCCAGCGGCTCGGTGACGACGATAAAGCTGCCGATCGGCACGATGCGCCGGCGCCAGTAGCTGAACGTGCTGAAGGGGCCGTGGCGCGTGGTGCCGGTGGCTACCAGCACCTGACTGGCGCTCACGCTACCCCGCGCGCTGTGCACGCGAAAGCCGCTGCCGCCGCGCTCCCAGCCGCTGACCGCAGCCTGCTGGAAGATCCGCGCGCCATGGCGCTCGGCGGCCTCGGCCAGGCCGGCGGCAAAGCGCCCCATGTGCATCTGCCCGCTCTTGCGCTGGAGCAGCCCGCCATGGAAGCTGTCGCTGCGCGCCTCGTCGCGCACCTGGCTGGCGTCGAACAGTTCGACGTCGGGATCCACGTTGGCGCGCAATTGCTCATAGGTGCGGGCAAGCGCTTCATAGTGCTCCGGCTTGCTGGCCAGCTTCAGCTTGCCATTGCGCTTGAAGTCGCAAGCGATGCCTTCCTGGCCAATGATGCGTTCCACCGTGTCGACGGCCGCATCGTAGCTGCGATACATCGCGCGGGCACGATCGGCGCCCAGCTTCGCGGCCAGGCCGGCGTAGTCCACCGCCAGGCCATTGTTCACATGCCCGCCGTTGCGGCCGGAGGCTTCGCTGGCCACGTTGCCCGCTTCCAGCACGACCACCGAGGCGCCCTTGCGTGCCAGGGCCAGCGCGGCGGACAGGCCGGTGAAGCCGCCGCCAATGACCACCACATCGGCCCTGGCGGGCAATTCCTGTGCTTGCGGCTGGAAGCGCGGCGCGGAATCGAGCCAGTAGGACTCAAGCTTCATGAACGTGCTCTCCGTGGATTCTGACGGGCCATCTGCCAGGACACCCGCATCGATAACAGGGGCTCTGTGCAACTGCACCATGCGAACGCGGCAGGCTGGCTGCCTCGTCATGCGTTCGTCATGAATGCATTGGAGCATGCTCGACACACAAGGTTGTAGCGTCTTCCTTCCCCACGAAGAATGAAACTATGGTTTGAGTGGCCTGTTTCGGCATGGCGTGCTCAGGCGTGCGCCAGGCTGGTTCATTGCACGCTTAACGGTACTTTTCGCTAGGGATTTCCCGGATCGGGTGCAGCGCATCCCGTTTTGCGTGCCCGCCGCCAGCGCGCTTGCCGCATCGCCGCAATCCAGCAAGTTCGTTCTAGCGCGGATGCGCCATCCACGCTCACAATGCGGGTTCGAATCGAATCACGGGATCACGGGAGGCGTACTTCATGACCGAGGAGATCGACGGTTTTGCGTTCCGGCCCTTTGGCCCGGCGGACCTTGAAGCCGCGGTGGAACTCTCGCGCAGTTCGCGCTGGCCGCACCGCATGGACGACTGGCGGCGCTTGCTGATGCTTGGCGACGGCATCGCCGTGGAGCATCAGGGCAAGCTGGTGGGTACGGCCCTGGCGTGGCGATTCGGCCCGGCCTGGGCAACGCTGGGCATGGTGCTCGTTGCCCCCGCCTTCCAGCGCAAAGGCATTGGGCGGCGCATGGTGAGTCTGCTGCTCGAGGATCTTGGTGAGCGCTCCGTGCTGCTGCACACCGCCGCCGGCGCGCGCAAGCTCTATGCGTCGCTTGGCTTCCAGGCGGTCGGCGAGATCCACCAGCATCAAGGTATCGCGCAGTCGGCGCCGATCATCGGCCTGGCGCCAGGCGCGCGGCTGCGTCCACTCGGCCGCTCGGATGCCACGGCGCTTCAGGCGCTCGATCAACTGGCCACCGGCATGCCGCGCGACGCGCTGCTGGAACGGCTGATCGAGCGCGGCGACGGCGTCGTGCTGGACCGCGACGGCACCGCACTGGGCTTCTCGTTCCGGCGCGACTTCGGCAAGGGACAACTGATCGGCCCCGTGGTGGCGCCCGACCAGCCCGGCGCGCAGGCACTGATTGCGCACTGGGTGAACCATGGCGTGCGCCGCTTCGTTCGCATCGATGTACCGGCCGAAAGTGGGCTGAGCGTATGGCTTGAGGCGCTTGGCCTGCAAAAAGTCGACACGATCACGGCCATGGTGCGCGGCGCACCGCTGGCGCGGGCCGAGTCGCCGCTGTTGTGGGCGCTGACAGCGCAATCCCTGGGTTAGCCGGAGCAAGCCTTGACACTGTTATATAAAGCCGACCCCGAGCGCGGCGCCGAATGGGCCTGCCTGATTGCCGAGCGCGCACCCGAACAGGCATTCCGGCTCTGGCCGGACGTGGGCGATCCGGCGGACGTGCGCTTTCTTGCCGCCTGGGAACCACCGCCCGACATCGCCCGCACCTTCCCCAACCTGGAACTGGTCTTTTCGGTCGGCGCCGGCATCGACCAGTTCGATTTTTCCGCGCTGCCGCCATCACTGCCTGTCGTGCGGATGGTGGAGCCCGGGCTGGCGGCAGGCATGGTGGAGTACGTCACAATGGCGGTGCTCGCCCTGCACCGCCAGCTCACCGATTATCGCGAGCAGCAGCAGCGCGAGCAATGGCGCGTGCGGCGCATCGTGCCAGCGGCGCGGCGGCGCGTGGGCGTCATGGGGCTGGGCGAACTGGGCAAGGCATGCCTGCACGCGCTTGGCGCTTTTGGCTTCGAGCGGCTGGGCTGGAGCCGCTCACGGCACGCACTGGATGGCGTGCGATGCCATGCCGGCGACGGCGAGCTCACGGCCTTCCTGTCCGAGACGGATATCCTGGTCTGCCTGCTGCCACTGACCCGCGCCACCCAGGGCATCCTGAACAGCGAGCTGTTCTCCCGCCTGCCGCGCGGCGCCTCCATCGTCAACGTAGGGCGCGGCGGGCACCTGATCGAATCCGACCTGATCGCGGCCCTGGATGCCGGGCACTTGTCCGCAGCCGTGCTCGACGTGTGCGCCGAGGAACCGCTGCCGCACGGGCACGCGCTGTGGCGCCATCCCCGCATCTGGCTGACGCCGCACGTTGCCAGCATGACGCAGCCGGAGACCGCCGTCGACGTCGTGCTGGACAATATCCGCCGCCACCGTGCGGGCGAACCGCTCGTCGGGCTGGTCGACCGCGGGCGCGGCTATTGAGGCTGCCGTGCAGCATTTCCTGCTGAATGCGCGCGCATAACCCCACGGCCTTCCGCGCCGGGCCCGCTTTCCAGCAGCACCCGCCTGCCCTCCGGGAATAAGCTGACAGCAACCATCCATTGCCCACAGCCCATCGTCCATCGTCCACTGCCCGGAACCCGAACATGCAATCCGACCAGCTCATCGCCCTTGACCGTGCCCACCTGATCCACCCGGTATCGCCGTGGCGCACCCACGAAGAACGCGGCCCCACCATCCTCAGCTCTGGCCGTGGCGCCTACGTGACCGACGCCAACGGCAACGAGCTGCTGGACGCGTTCGCGGGGCTGTGGTGCGTCAATATCGGCTACGGCCAGCAGAGCGTGGTGGAGGCCGCGGCCCGGCAGATGAGCCGCCTGCCCTACGCCACCGGCTACTTCCATTTCAGCAGCGAGCCCGCCATCGAACTCGCCGCCAAGCTAGTGCAACTGGCCCCCGCGTCGCTGCGCCACGTCTACTTCTCCCTTGGCGGCTCCGACGCCGTGGACTCGGCCGTGCGCTTCATCACGTGCTACTACAACGCCACGGGCCGCCCGTCCAAGAAGCAATTCATTTCGCTGGAGCGCGGCTACCACGGCTCGTCGTCGTTCGGCGCGGGGCTGACGGCGCTGCCGGCCTTTCACCGCGGCTTCGACCTGCCGCGCCAGGAACAGCACTACATCCCGTCGCCTTACCCGTATCGCAGCCCGGTGGGCGACGATGGCGCTGCGGTCATTGCTGCCTCGGTCGCCGCCCTGCGCGCCAAGGTCGCGGCGCTCGGCGCCGAGAACGTGGCGGCCTTCTTCTGCGAGCCCGTGCAGGGTTCCGGCGGCGTGATCGTGCCGCCGAAAGGCTGGCTCAAGGCCATGCGCGAGGCATGCCGCGAGCTCGATATCCTGTTCGTGGCCGATGAGGTCATCACCGGCTTCGGGCGCACCGGCCCCATGTTCGCGTGCGAGCACGAAGGCGTTGAGCCGGACCTGATGACGGTGGCCAAGGGGCTGACCGCCGGCTACGCACCCATGGGCGCGGTACTGATGTCCGACGCCATCTACGCTGGCATTGCCGACGGCACGCCGCGTGGCGTGCCGGTGGGTCACGGCATGACCTACTCCGCGCATCCGGTCAGCGCCGCTGTGGCGCTTGAGGTACTCCGCCTTTACCAGGAGGGCGGGCTGCTGGCCAACGGCCAGGCGGTGGAGCGGCATTTCGCCGAGGGCCTGCAGGCCTTGATGGCGCATCCGCTGGTCGGCGACGCCCGGCACCTGGGCTTGCTCGGCGCACTGGAACTTGTCAGCGACAAGTCCAGCAAGCGCGGCTTCGATCCAGCTCTCGGGCTGTCGGACCGGCTGTTTGCCGCGGGCTATCGCAACGGACTGATCTACCGGGCGTTCGGCGACAACATCCTCGGCTTTGCCCCGGCGCTGTGCTTCACGGCAGAGGACTTCGAGCTGATGTTCTCCAGACTGAAGAAGGCACTAGACGAAGTCCTGGAAGCCCCCGACGTGCGCAAGGCGCTGGCCTGAGCGAGCGCAGAAAAAATGGCCGGAGGCCGCCGCAATCCAGCAGAATAGAGCCGTGCAACCTGGCGCATAGACATCCATGAACGACTCTAAAAAGCTCGATCGGCTGGACCTCCGGATCCTCTCGCACCTGCAGAAGAACGGCCGCATCACCAATGTGGACCTGGCCGAAGCCGTGGGGCTGTCTCCCAGCCCCTGCCTGATCCGGGTCAAGCGCCTGGAGCAGGCGGGCTATGTCGTTGGCTACGGTGCGCAGGTCCAGCTGGAGAAGCTCGGCGACACGCTTACCGTGTTCACGGAAATCACGCTGTCGAACCATCGCCGGGATGACTTCGTGCGGTTCGAGACCAGCATCCGCAGCATCGACGAGATCATGGAGTGCCACCTGGTCAGCGGCGGCTACGACTACCTGCTCAAGTTCATCACGCGCGGGGTCAATCACTACCAGTCCATCATCGACGAACTGCTGGACCGTAGCATCGGCATCGAGAAGTACTTCAGCTACATCGTTATTAAGTCGCCGTTCATCAAGCACCACTATCCCATCGAGAAGCTGATCACCCCGGCCGCCTGACGGCCGCCGGGGCGTTGGCCTTACCGCCCTTACATCAGCACGTATACCTTCCGGACCGTCTCCCGGATCTCCCACGCACCACGCGTGTTGGCCGGGAAGAACAAGGTATCGCCGGCGCTGAACCGCACCACTTCACCCGCCTCGGGCTTGAACACGCCGCTGCCGGCAAGAATGTGCATAACCTCGGCCTTCTCCACCTGCCGCGCAAAGCTGCCCACGCTGCACTCCCAGATCCCGGTATCCCTGTCCTCGCTCCCCGAGATGCGCACTGCCCGCGTGCGGACCTGGCAGGCCGGCTCGCTCAGCGGCACGGGAACCACCCCCGGCTCGCCCAGGCCCTCGTACTGCGCGCTCTGTCTGATCACTTGTATAGCCATGGTGTTTCGCACTCCTGTCAATCGCATAGTCGAAGCGCCAGCTTAGCGACGGCAGCCGCGCGTGGATTGCACAATCTTGCCGCTTTTGCGCCTGCGCCAACGCCCCGCGCGGCCCCAGGCGAGTGCAGCGCGTCGGCGCTCGCACCCCGGCGCAGGAACTGCTGAAAGCGCGCGGATAACGCAATTCGCTGCTGAGCCAGGGGGGGTGTACGGTGCCATCGATTGGCGCTCTGCTCCTATCCTTGAGCCATGCCCGACACGCTTGCCACCCTCCTGCCACCGCCCGCCATGCATGCCCATGCGGCCTCGCGCCGCTCGGCCTTGTGCATCGAGCGTGCGCTGCACCATATTCATTGCCACCTTGCGGAGCGGCTGTCGCTGCAGGATCTCGCCACCGTTGCCGGGCTCAGCCTGTTCCGCTTTGCCACGGCGTTTCGCAGCCGCGTCGGGCTGCCGCCTCACCAGTACATCTGCAAGCTCCGGATACGACATGCCCAGCAACTCCTGCGCGCCGGCCTTCCCGCAGCGAGCGTCGCCAGCGAAGCCGGCTTTTGCGACCAAAGCCATTTGCAGCGCCACTTCAAGCGCGTCTGCGGCATGACCCCCGGGCAGTATGTACAAGCGCTCCGGACTTCCACCACGCTAGTCGCCTGATTCCACCCACCCTAAAGGAGTATCCCGTGTCCCTCAATGCATTCAAGGTCCTGAGCTTCGACGTCGTCGGCACGCTGATTGATTTCGAGCGCGGCATGCTGAACTACCTCCATCAGGCCGTGCCCGATGCAGGCATCTCCGACGAGGCGTTTCTCGATGCCTACCGGCGCGCGCGCGGCAACAACAACGCCCTGCGCTTCCCCGACGACCTGGTCCGGGTCTGGAGCGAAATCGCCCGCGAGGCCGGTCTGCCCGATACGCCGGAACTGGCCAACGGATATCGCGACTCGGTGGCCAACTGGCCGGCCTTCCCGGACTCGGTGGCGGCACTGAAACGCCTCAAGGCCCGCTTCAAGCTGGTGGCCATGACCAATGCGCAACGCTGGGCCCTGCGCCATTTCGAGCGCACGCTGGACATGCCGTTCGACGACAGTGTCACCGTGGACGACGCACAAACCGAGAAGCCCGATCCGGTGTTCTTCGCCTTCACCCGCGGACGGCTCAGCGCGCGCGGCTATACCCAGGCCGAGACGCTGCACGTGGCGCAAAGCCAGTATCACGACATCGGCGTGGCGCGCCAGCTTGGCTACACCACCTGCTGGATCGAGCGCCGCAAGGGCATGCCTGGCTTTGGCGGCACGCTGGCAGTGCCCCAGCTGACCAAGCCCGACTATCACTTCGCCACGCTGGCAGAGTTGGCCGACGCCGTGGACGCCGCCGCGCAGCAGTCCGCCGCCTGAGCGCGAACGATATGCCCTCCGCCCAACCCGACCAAGAATTGCCATGAGCCACCCCTACACCATTGCCGTGATCGCCGGAGACGGCATCGGCAATGAAGTCATGCCCGAGGGCCTGCGGGTACTGAAGGCAGCGGCAGAGCGCTTCGGCTTGCCGCTGCGCTTCGTGACCTTCGACTGGGCCAACTGTGCCTACTTCGAGAAGACCGGAAAGATGATGCCGGACGACTGGAAGGCCCAGCTGCAGTCCTGCGACGCAATCTACTTTGGCGCAGTCGGCTGGCCTGCCACCGTGCCGGACCATGTCTCGCTGTGGGGCTCGCTGCTGAAGTTCCGCCGCGAGTTCGACCAGTACATCAACCTGCGCCCGGTACGTCTGTTCGAAGGCGTGCCCTGCCCCCTGGCCAATCGCCGCCGTGGCGACATCGATTACTACGTGGTGCGCGAGAACACGGAAGGGGAATACACCGCGATCGGCGGGGTCATGTACGAAGGCACCGATCGCGAGGTGGTATTGCAGCAGTCAGTGTTCTCCCGGCTGGGCGCCGACCGCGTGCTGAAGTTCGCCTTTGAGCTAGCACAGAGCCGCGAGCGCAAGCATCTGACGGTGGCCACGAAATCCAACGGGATCGCCGTCAGCATGCCATGGTGGGACTCGCGCGCGGAAGCCATGGCACGCGACTACCCCGAGATAACGGTCGACAAGCAGCACATCGACATCCTCTCGGCGCGCTTCGTACTGCAGCCCAACCGCTTCGATGTGGTGGTCGCCTCCAACCTGTTCGGCGATATCCTGTCGGACCTAGGCCCCGCAACCACCGGCACCATCGGGCTTGCGCCCTCGGCCAACCTCAACCCGGAGCGCGCCTTCCCCTCGCTGTTCGAGCCCGTGCACGGCTCCGCGCCCGACATCCATGGTAAGAACATCGCCAACCCCGTGGCGATGATATGGTCCGGCGCGTTGATGCTGGACTTCCTGGGCAACGGCAAACCAACGTTCCGCGCCGCGCACGATGCCATCCTGCGGGCGATCGAAATCGTGCTGGCCGAAGGCCCGCACACACCCGACCTGGGCGGCAGCGCCAGCACCACCGATCTCGGCAAGGCGATTGCCGAACGGGTGGCCGCCGCCGCATTGCCTGCCTGATGCGCCCCCGCCTGGGCCGCGCAGGAAGCGCGGCGCCAGGCAACCGCCAAGCATTTCCGGACCCTAAGCCATGACCGCCCTGAAACAGACCTGCGCCGCGCTGCTGCGCGACAAGAACTTTATCCAGCACACCTGGTGCGACGCACGCGACGGCCGCCGTATGGACGTGAGCGACCCGGCAAACGGCGAGACCATCGGCAGCGTGCCGGACAGCGGCGCCGCCGACGCGCTGGCGGCAGTGGATGTCGCGCAGGGCGCCTTCCCCGCCTGGGCCGCACGCCCGGCAGCGGAGCGCGCACGCCTGCTCAAGCGCTGGCACGCCTTGATCCTGTCGAACCAGGAGGCACTGGGCAGCCTGATCTCCCTGGAACAGGGAAAACCGCTCAAGGAAGGCATTGGCGAGGTGCTGTACGGCGCCGCCTATGTGGACTGGTTCGCGGCCGAAGCGACCCGTGGATACGGCGACATCATCCCCGAAGCTGTGCCCGGCAGGAAGATGATGGTACTGAAAGAACCAGTCGGCGTGGTGGCCGCCATCACGCCGTGGAACTTCCCGCTGGCCATGATCGCGCGCAAGATCGCGCCGGCGCTCGCCGCCGGCTGCACGGTGATCGCCAAGCCGGCGGAAGACACGCCGCTCACCGCGCTGGCGCTGGTCTGGCTGGCCGAACAGGCCGGATTCCCGGAAGGCGTGCTGAATATCGTCACGGCATCGCGCGAGCGCGCGCCCGAGGTGGTCGATGTCTGGCTGGCCGACTCCCGCGTGCGCAAGATCACGTTCACCGGCTCAACGCCGGTTGGCAAGCACCTGGCGCGCGAATCCGCCGGCACCCTCAAGCGGCTGTCGCTGGAACTCGGCGGCAATGCACCGTTCATCGTGTTCGACGATGCCGACCTCGACGCCGCGGTGGAAGGCTTGATGGCATCCAAGTTCCGCAATGGCGGCCAGACCTGCGTCTGCCCCAACCGGATCTATGTGCAGGACGGAGTCCATGACGACTTTGTCGCCCGGCTCTCGAAAAAGGTGGCCGCCCTGGCGATCGGCCCGGCCACGCATCCGGACTCGCAGATCGGTCCCATGATCAACGCCCGCGCGGTGGAAAAGATCGAGCGCCACGTGAAGGACGCCGTCCGCCTCGGCGCGCGCGTGATGGCGGGCGGCGAGCGCGTGCGCAATGCGGTGGCCGACGGTCCCAACTACTACCTGCCGACCGTGCTCACGCAAGCTACCCCTGAAATGGCGCTGTCGTGCGAGGAAACCTTTGGCCCGGTAGCGCCGGTGTTCCGCTTCCATACCGAGCAGGACGTCATCGCGCAAGCCAACGACACGCCGTTCGGCCTGGCCGCTTACTTCTACTCCAACGACGTGCGCCGCATCTGGCGCGTGGCGCAGGCGCTGGAGACTGGCATCGTCGGCATCAACGAGGGCGCCATTGCAGCGGAAGCCGCGCCCTTTGGCGGCGTCAAGGAATCGGGCTATGGGCGGGAAGGATCAAAGTACGGGTTGGATGACTACACGCAGACGAAGTATCTTTGCCAGGGCAATCTGGGTTAGCACTTTCCTGATAAACGCCGGCTCCGGTACCGCTTGATAGACGCACCCCAACATTCGCCCGATGTGCGCCCAGCCGAGTGCACCGGCGCCACCGCTCGCCGCGCCAAGAAGGCGCGAGTACCCGTTTTTTCGACAGGATCGGGGCGATCATTGGCGTCAGGAAGCGCACGCGCCGGATCGCGCCGTTGCCGCGCCGCCAGCGCCCGCCGCCGCCCGAGCCGTGGCGGATCACGTGGCTGTCGAGCCTGACCGGATAGCGCCACGCGAGAATCTCCGGATCCGTCAGCCGCGAATTGGTCATATGCGTCTAGACCGTATCGGTACCATGGTAGCCATCGCCTGCGCCACTCCCGCTGGAGATGGTCTCGTAGTACGCAAACGTGAAGTTGTTCATGGTTCCCAGGCTCAACGCCACAACACCCAGCGTACTGGGCGCTATCCGGCTTGATCCAGCGAAGCATCTGGCAAGCGTGCCTTGCCCGCGTGCCGCAGCAATGCGTCCGAGATCCCCATGACGATGGCCGCCATGGTCGCACCCGGCCCGAAGATCGCGCTCACGCCCTGGGCGCGCAGCCGCCGGGCGTGGCTGGCGGGAATCACGCCGCCCGCGAAGACCAGCGCGCCTAGCCGGCCATCGCACAGTCCATCGCGCAGTCCATCGATCAGGCAAGGCAGCAACGCCAGGTGCGCGCCCGCCAGGGAAGATGCGCCCACCGCGTCGACCTGCCCGTGCAGGGCCATCGCCACGGCGTCTTGGGGCGACTGGAACAGCGGCCCCAACGTGACCGCAAACCCGGCATCGGAGAGCGCCGCGGCCACGGCCTTGGCGCCGCGGTCATGCCCATCCTGCCCCAGCTTGGCAATGAGGATGCGCGGCGCCCTGCCCAGGCGCGCGGCCAGCACGCGGACCTGCTCGCAGGCCGCGTCCCAGGCCGGGCTGTCGTGCAATGCCTCGCCATAGGCTTGGCGGGCGTAGCGAGGCGCCATCGCATGGCGCGGCCACACCCGTTCCAGCGCCTGCGTGCACTCGCCGAGGGTCGCGCGGCAGCGGATGGCGTTCATGGTCAGGGACAGCAGGTTTTGCTCGCCGCTGCGTGCGGCGGCCGTTAGCGCACGCAACGCCTGTGCCACGGCCGCGCCATCGCGGCTTGCCTTCAGGCGGGACAGCCGCTCGCCCTGCTGCGCCCGGACCTGCCGGCCATCGATCTCCAGGCAGGCCGGTTCCTCGTCCACGGGGGCCTGGTAACGGTTGACGCCGACTATCACGCGCCGCCCTTCGTCGATATCGGCCTGTGTGGCCACGGCGGCGCGATGAATCCGCTCATGGACCCAGCCCGAGCCGATCGCCGCCAGCACGCCACCGGCAGCGGCAATCTCCGCCATCAGCGCACGCACCTTGTCCGCCATTTGCGCCGTGAGCGCTTCCATCATGTAGGAGCCCGCCCATGGGTCGGCCACGTCGCACAGGCCCATCTCGTGCTGCAGGATCAACTGGGTGTCCCGCGCGAGGCGGGCCGATGCGGCGCTGGGCAATGC
>NZ_JBXANI010000022.1:0-164364 GCF_058801495.1 Cupriavidus sp. GW822-FHT03E04 | reverse complement strand
GCCGACGCAAAGAAGAGTGACCGGCAGCCCCCGCAGGGGGATGTCGTATGGCCCTTGGGTCCAAAAACCAACGCCGCTAAAAGAAACAACGACCAACCCCGCAGGGGGATCTTCGGCCGGCTTGGCCGATGCGAGCAGAGTCTCCACATTGACTCCGGTTTCTGTTCGAGAGCACGGAGGGTGCCCTAATTTTCGTCACCTTGAAAGGGGGCTAAGTGGTCATCAAGGCATGGTGAGCGATAGGGGCAGCGTCACCGCGTCGTTGCTGAACTGGCCGACGAAATAACCTCTTGACGCTTCTCACGGATGCACCAGCCGAGCTGGCCAGCCGATCCCATGCGCCATGGACCATCAGCAAGGTACCGGGCCGGTGTGATTGAGCTGGCGATAGGCAAATTGCAGACTCCAGGGCGCGTAAACGTAGTGCAGCGCTCGCCCCACGGCTGTGCAAGCGGCTTGCGGGCGGCCCTCATCGCGCACCTTATCGCCCAACTCCAGCGTGACAAGGACCAATAGCGCTGCCTTGACGTCGGAGTAACGGTCGCGTGGCAAGAGCCTGGCTGCAATGTTCTGGGCGATGTCCTGCTTTTGCGGCGGCAGGCTTGCCAGGGATGCGGTGGCCAGCGCACAGTATCCGCTGCCCTTCGAGGCAAGCTGCCACAACTGCCATTTTCTTGGGGAATTCATCTTCATCTTCATTTGAGAGTCCTTATGTCTTCAAGTCGTTGTCAGCGGGGGCGGCAGGGCAGACCGAACCGAAACCGGTTGACGCTACGGATACGAGAACGTAATCCTGCTCCGCGGGCTAACCGTGCCTGGCTTGATGGTCGGTTCGGTCTTCACATATTTTGCAGCCAGGGGAATGTTGAGGTTGCCCCGCCGACGCCGACGAGCGGCCGACATGCCATGGGTTGGTGTTTCCCTTCGCCGCCGAATCCGAACCGAGCCCCAGCGGCGTCGTTTCGCCCGAGCGGAACATTTGAATGCCCACGCCGGCAGCGGTGGAATTGCCGGCCAACGTCAGTGCATTGCTGGTATTGGCCGGATTCGAGGCGTCCGTGAGTGTCGCGTATAGCCCCACATTGCCATCGCAATTCACTCCAATGGAGAAGGGTGCCGATGCATCCGACACCGCGCCGACCGCCTTCAGGCTATGTGATAGCAAGGTGGGCAACACGATGGCATTGGTCGCTCCGGATGTCACCTTGCATCCACGCGTCGTTACCTTGATCGTCCCTGGGACTGAAAGATGGATGCTATTTCCGGTGCGCCGCTTACCGTCTGCATCCCGCGGCCTTACGACGGCCACAGCCTGAAGCGGAATGGTGCAAATGTCGGCGACAAGGCGTTCTGAAGCAACTAGGATATCGAGATTGCAGGTCGTTTAGAATAGGACGAGTACTAAAATGCGTGCCGTCGACGAGGATACGCTTCGTCGTTGGCGTATCGAGGGCAGATCGATGCCGCGGTCGGGCAAGGCGCGCTCGATCGATGGGTTCTCAAGTGACTGTTTCAAAATGAAGCGAAGCGGTTCTGGCTACTGGCTAGGCGCGCGGCCGCAGACAGCACAAGTGGATCGGCCAAGGCCGCGCGACGACGCCGGAGTCTTTTTGAAATGGCCTCTAATACGGTGGCCCAGCGAACTGGGGCAAGAGCCGGCCAGGAAATGCATCCGAGGCCCATTGCGGCAGCCTGGAAGAGCGCTGGCGCATGCGGTCGTTTTCCCAGGACAGAATCAGGCGCGAACGCAGAGCGGAGTTGTCCAGCGCAAAGGTCCTGTCTGCAATCTCGAAGGCGGGAGCGAAATTGGCAAGGCTTCGGGCGTGGCGGCGCCTTACATCTCCGGGGGCACCCAGTGACCTCCCGCAGCCGTTGCTCCGCGCGCCGATTTGTGCAATCGCAGTCCCTTGCCACCGGATCCACCTGACGCTGTTGATGCGGCAGGAGTCCTTCGTGGCTTGGCGAGAAGGACGGAGTTCAGGAAGTCGATCACGATCGACACGTTAGAATCCCACTTTGTTTTTCCTACGCAGCGGAGTCCACGTGCTGGCTGAACAGCGGCAAAAATTCATCCTCGACCAGCTCGCCGCCAGCGGCGCGCTGGCCATCAGCGAGCTGGTCACCGAGCTGGATGTCTCGCGCGAGACCATCCGGCGCGACCTCAACGCGTTGGCGGCGCGCGGCCTGCTGATTCTCACGCACGGTGGCGCGCTCACGCCCGAGCGGGCCGAGCCGGACACCCAGATCCGCGCTGCGGTCAATGCCGAGGGCAAGCGCGCCATCGGCATGCGCGCGGCGGAGCTGGTGCCCGATGGCGCCTCGCTGATCATCGACTACGGCACTACCACCCACACCGTGGCGCAGGCGCTGCATGGCCATCACAACCTGCTGGTCTATACCAATGACTTCGCCATCGCGCTGCTGCTGGGGCGGCGCAACGGCAATCGGGTGGTGATGCTCGGTGGCGAGCTGCAGGACAACGAGGACGCCACCCACGGCTGGGACACCATCGAGCAACTGTCGCGCTACCACACGGACTTTGCCTTTATCGGCACCGGCGGCATTACCGCCGACGGTCAGATGAGCGATTTCTCGCGTGCTGCCGCCGAGTTGCGCAGCTGCATGCTGCAAGCGGCGAGCGTGGCCTGCGTGGTGGCGGACCACACCAAGTTTGGCCGTAATGCCGGGGTGCTGGTGAAGCATTTCGAGAAGGCGTCTTACGTGATTTCCGATATGGCGCCTGAGCCCGAGCTGGCCGCTGCGCTCAAGGAGCGCGGGCCGGTGTTGCGCATCGCCTGAGGGCGGCAAAGGCGGGTTCAGCCGAGGCTGGGCGCAAAAGCCAGGGCTGTCGTTTTCAACGCGTCCAGCGCGATAGGGGCATGGGGAAAGCACCTGCGGCGGCGGCGCCCCGCGATGTCATAGTCAATGCCATGGCCATCCACGCCAAGCACGCGTACGCCGTCCGGCGCGGCGAGAGACAGCGCTTGCACGATCCCGGCCTCAATGCCTGGCGGCACCTGCGGCAAGGCATCCCACGCCGATTGCCCGATCCAGCCCATCCGGCCGACGCCGGCGATAAATCGTATAGCGCTCGGGCGGATGCGGAAGAACTGGAAATCCAGCGCCAGCAATGGCTCGGTAGCCGGCGCATAGCGCAGGTAACGCGCCAGCTCGTCGGCATTCGGCTCGATGCAGGCCGCATCGCCCGCCAGCGTCAGGCGCGGGGCGTTCTGCACGTCCGCGGCGCCGGGCTGCAGCACCGACAGGCTCACTCTCGCATCGGCAAGGAGGTTTCGCGTGTGCTCGGCCAGTGTGCTGACGCAGATCACGGGCGCGCTGGCCGCGTCGGTCACGAACGGCACCACGGTGGCGTAGGGGTAGCCGGGCAGGGCGCAAGCGTGCGTGGCCAGGGTGCCGTAGGCCGCTTCGTGGAGCAGGCTGACAACTTGATCGATCGGGACTTCCACGTTCTTTGCCCCCTTGTCTGTGCGCGATCCGAGCATTGTACGGCGTGCTCGGGTCTGCCTTCGAGGCCGCCAGCCTCTGCTTGGTGGTCGCTGATCGCACAGAAATACAAGCAGGCGGCCTTTATATGTCTGCTGGTCAAAGGGGTTGTGCCTGTCTTGCCGCCCACCTCAAATGCTAAGCTTCGCCCTTGGCGATACATTCAACCCCAATCTTGAATGTATTGACATGACCCGGCGGCCGTTGCCGCATTGCCGCCGGGCTCGCCGCAGTTGCGCCGCCCCGGACCATCCGGGCAGCGCCGTGGCATCCCTCGGCACGCCTGCCGGACAGGTATCCGCGGCGGCCGTCTTCTGCCAAGCACCAGCACATCGAAACAAAGAGACACTTGTGACATCTGCCTCCCTTGAAACATTCCTGGCCGGCGTTGCCCGGCGCGACCCCGACCAGCCCGAATTCCTCCAGGCCGTGAAGGAAGTCATGATGACGCTCTGGCCCTTCGTCGAGCAGCATCCGCGCTACGGCGAACAGGCCTTGCTGGAGCGGCTGGTGGAACCCGAGCGCGTGATCCAGTTCCGCGTGGCATGGACCGACGACCGCGGCCAGGTGCAGGTCAACCGGGGCTTCCGCGTGCAGCACAGCTCCGCCATCGGCCCCTACAAGGGCGGTATGCGCCTGCATCCCACGGTCAATCTCTCGGTATTGAAGTTCCTGGGCTTCGAGCAGACGCTGAAGAATGCGCTGACCACGCTGCCCATGGGCGGCGGCAAGGGCGGCTCGGACTTCGATCCCAAGGGCAAGTCCGACGGCGAGGTGATGCGCTTTTGCCAGGCCCTGATGACCGAGCTCTACCGCCACCTCGGCCCGGACACCGACGTGCCCGCCGGCGACATCGGCGTGGGCGCGCGGGAAGTCGGTTTCATGGCCGGCATGATGAAAAAGCTGTCCAACAGCTCCGCCAGCGTCTTCACCGGCAAGGGCATGGCCTTCGGGGGCAGCCTGATGCGGCCCGAAGCCACCGGCTACGGCACGGTGTATTTCGCGCAGGAGATGCTGCACCGCCGGGGGCGCGATTTCAGCGGCCTGCGCGTGCTGCTGTCCGGCTCGGGCAACGTGGCCCAGTATGCCGCCGAGAAAGCGATCGAACTGGGCGCCAAGGTGCTCACGGTCTCTGACTCCGGTGGCGTGCTGCATTACCCCAAGGGCATGAACAGCGAACAATTGACGGCCTTGATGGCTTTCAAGAACGAGGCGCGCGGCCGCCTGGGGGATTTCGCCGCCGAGCAGGACCTGCACTTCGAAGCCGGCCGCACGCCCTGGCACGTGCCGGCGGACGTGGCGCTGCCGTGCGCCACGCAAAACGAGCTGGACGGCGATGACGCCGAACGCTTGCTGGCCAACGGCGTGTTCTGCGTGGCCGAAGGCGCCAACATGCCTTCCACGCTGGACGCCGTGGACCGCTTCCTGGCCGCGCGCATCCTCTACGCGCCGGGCAAGGCCAGCAATGCCGGCGGTGTCGCCACCTCGGGGCTGGAAATGTCGCAGAACGCCATGCGCATGTCCTGGCACCATGCCGAGGTCGACGAGAAGCTGCACGCGATCATGAAGGACATCCACGGCAACTGCATCCACTACGGCCAGAAGGCCGACGGGTTCATCAACTACGTCGAGGGTGCGAACGTGGCCGGGTTTGTGAAGGTTGCGGACGCGATGTTGGCGCAGGGCGTGGTTTGATAGCGGGCTCATAGCGGGCCCAGGCACGTTGGCCGGCACCTTGGTTTTCTGACCAGGCCGCCGGCGGCATAGCAGCATAGCGGGAGGGCGGCGACGCCATCCCGCTATTTTTTTAAGCATTTGTCGGCCACGAAGCTGTCGGGCGTTGTTTGCCGTCGACACTCCGGCGATTGCGTGGGAGTACCGGATAGCAGATATGGAGATTGTGTCAGATCCCCTCGTTAGAGGGGTGTTAATTCTCCGGCCCGCGCGGGTGCCCGATTTGCGGGAAAGCGCCTTGCCGCGCGCCAATATTCTGTAATACAAGTCCGCTGAAAATCCCTGCGGCGGCCCCAATCTTGCCCGTCTGTCATATGTACGAGCGCCATGTCCATCGCATAGACTACCGGCTTAAAACATAAAAACAGCGGTGAATCGGGTGTCTTCCAACCAATTCCACTTCATCTCAGGCTTACCCCGGTCAGGGTCAACCTTACTGTCCGCGCTACTGCTGCAGAATCCCCGGTTCCACGCCGGGATGACGAGTCCGGTGGGGACGCTGTTCAATGCCGTGCTGGCGCAATGCAGTGCCGGCAGCGAATTCGGGCCCGTGATCGCCCAGGACCAGCGCCGCCGGCTGCTGCGTGGCCTGTTCGATAGCTATTACGCGGACAAGGCCGGCAAAGGCGTGGTGTTCGACACCAATCGCAACTGGTGCGCACGCATGCCCGCGCTGCAGGATCTGTTTCCCAATGCCAAGGTGATTGCCTGCGTGCGCAATGTCGCCTGGGTCATGGACAGCCTTGAGCGTTTGTATCGCGCCAATCCGTATGAAAACACCAAGCTGTTTTCCGATGACGCCGAACGCAGTACCGTCTATAGCCGGGTCGATACCCTGGCGCAGCGCAATCGCCTGGTTGGCTTTGCGTGGGCCGCGCTCAAGGAAGCCTATTACGGCGAGAACGCCGGTTCCCTGCTGCTGGTCGACTACGACTTGCTCAGCCAGGCGCCCGACAAGGTAATGCGCCTGGTTTATGACTTTATCGGCGAGCCGTGGTTTGCGCACGATTTCAATAACGTGCAATACGACGCGCCAGAGTTCGATCAGGCGTTGGGCGTGTCCGGCTTGCACCAGGTGAAATCCAAGGTGGCAAAGCAAGCACGGCGCAGCATCCTGCCGCCGGACCTGTTCGAGAAGTACGCTGCGCTGTCGTTCTGGGAGGACGGCAGCAAAAGCGCGGCCAATGTCATCCGCGCAAAGCTCGAATAGCGCAACTAGCACGATTGGCGCGTTTAGTTCGACGAACAAGGGCTGGCACTCGCTGGCCGATTGCAGAAAACCGACCAGAAAATTGCAGCCCGCCGCGCGCCTCCTGAGCCGTGCCCGGCGCGGATGCGCGAGGAGAGCGATATGTGGTGGACCCGGAAGCAGAAGGTAGAGGGCGCGGTTGCAATCCCGGCCCGGCCCGCAAAGCGGTCCAGCCCGCTCTCCTCGTCGCTGATCATGGCGCTGGAGCCCCGCATCATGTTCGACGGCGCCGCTGTCGCCACGGCGGCCGCGGCGGCCCACCCGGCAGCGGATAGCCATGGCACGCCGGCGGACAGCCACGCAGCGGATAGCCACCCCACGGATAGCCATGTGGCACCGGCCGCAGCGCCAGCCACTGCCCAGCCTGCGGACGCCGCCGGCCATGCTCCCGCGCCGGCCGAAGCCGGTGCCCCGTCCTCGCCGGCTCCGGCGCCGTCCGGGCACAACGTGCTGTTCGTGGATAGCCGGGTGGAGGACAGCGCGAGCCTGCTGGCCGGTGTCGCGCCCGGCACGGAAATCGTCTACCTGAACCGCAACGCGGACGGCCTGGCCCAGATGGCCGATTACCTGTCGGCCCACCCTGGCGCCAAGTCCGTCCAGATCATCGCGCACGGCGAGGCTGGCGACCTGTGGCTTGGCAATACCTACCTGTCCGGCGACAACGTTGGCAACTACGCCAGCAGCCTGGCCAGGATCGGCAGCGGCATCCAGAGCGGTGGCGACATCCTGATCTATGCCTGCAGTACCGCGCAAGGCGCGGCCGGCCTGTCGTTCGTCGACTCGCTGGCGGCGCTGACGGGCCGCGATATTGCCGCCTCGGACAACCGCACCGGCGCGGGCAGCGACTGGAACCTGGAAATCACCACCGGCCAGATCGAAGCCACCTCGGTGCTGTCGGCCAGCGCGGAATCCGCCTATGCGCACGACCTGGCGCTGATCACCGTGACGAGCACCGCAGATGCCGGTGCCGGTACTTTGCGCAGCGCGATCGCCTCGGCGCAGGCGGGTGACACCATCACCTTCAGCACCAGCATGACGATCAACCTGTCGACCATCACGTCGGGCAATTCGCTGCTGGTGATCAACAAGAACCTCACCATCGATGGCGACATCAATCACGATGGCGTTGCCGATGTCACGCTCGATGGGCACTACAACGGCCGTGTGCTGGAAATCACCTCCGGCTCAACCGTCGGGCTGGAGGGGCTGGTAATCGAGCATGGTCTGGTTTCTGGGACGGGCGGGGCCGGCGGGGTGGCCGCAACCGCCGCGAAAGGTGGTGGCATCTACAACGCCGGGACGCTGACTCTGACGGATGTCACCGTCACGGCCAATGCGGCTGCCGGTGGCGGCGGTGGCGGTGGTGTGGCCGCCCCCTATGTCGGCGGCGCTGTTGGTGGCGGCGGCGGCGGCGGTGGCGGCATGTCCGGCGTTGGCGGTGGAGCGGGGGGCGCGGCTGGCTTCGGAACAGGTGTCTATGCCGGTACGTCAGGCCATACCGGCGTTGGCGGGAACGGCGGCGGTTACAACCCGAGCTACATGGGAGGCCATGGCGGCGCTACCACTGGCGGTGCGGGGGGCATCGGCGCTGCAAACTATTCGAGCGGCGGCAACGGCGGGACTGCCAACAATGGCACCATCTCGATCGGCGGCGGCGGCGGCGGCAGCGGCTGGGATGCCACCGGCGCCGCCGGTGGCGGCGCGGCGGGCGGCATCTTCAACGCGACGGGCGCAACCCTCAACGTGGTTGGCAACTCGATCATCAGCAACAACCTGGGCGCAGGCGGCGGCGGTGGCGGCGGGGGCGGCTTGGGCGGGAGCGCCTCAAACGGCGGTGCCGGTGGCCTGGGCGTGGGCGCCATATGGAACCAGGGCACCGTGCACGTCACGGCTTCGGCCTATGCGGCGATAACCGGCAACGCGGGCGGAAGCGGGGCGGGTGGCCCGGCACTCGGCGGAGGGCTTACCGGTATCAGCCCAACGGCCGTTGGCAAGATCTACAACGACACCGGCGGTATTCTCGACAAGACCTACATCCCGAACGCCGCACCCATCGCCACCACGAGCGGCGGCACGACCGCATTCACCGAAGGCAACAACGTTGCCGGCACGCCGGTGGTGGTCGATGGCGGCGTCACGTTCAGCGATGTGGACAACACCACGTTCGCCAGCGGCAAGGTGGCGATTACCGGCAATTTCCACAGCGGCGAAGACGTGCTGGCCTTTACCAGCAACCCCGCCACCATGGGCAATATCTCGGCGAGCTACAACAGCGCGACCGGGGTGATGACCCTGACCTCGTCCGGTGCGACCGCCACGACGGCCCAGTGGCAAGCGGCGCTGCGCTCGGTCACGTACACCGATAGCTCGGACACGCCGAACACCAGCAACCGCACCATCACCTTTACCGTCAATGACGGCACGTCCGATAGCAATGCCGCGGCCAAGACGGTCAGTGTTGCCGCGGTCGACGACACGCCCATTGCAACGGCCAGCGGCGGCACCACCGCGTTCACCGAGGGCAACAACGTCACCAGCACGCCGGTTGCCATCGATGGCGGCTTCACGGTCAGCGATGCGGACAACACCACGCTCGCCAGCGCTACCGTTGCCATTACCGGCAACTTCCACGGCGGTGAAGACGTGCTGGCCTTCACCAACAACCCCGCCACCATGGGCAATATCTCGGCGAGCTACAACAGCGCGACCGGGGTGATGACCCTGACCTCGTTCGGTGCGACCGCCACGACGGCCCAGTGGCAAGCGGCGCTGCGCTCGGTCACGTACACCGATAGCTCGGACACGCCGAACACCAGCAACCGCACCATCAGCTTCACCGTCAACGACGGCACGGCCGATAGCAATACGGTCACCAAGACGGTCAGCGTTGCCGCGGTCGACGATACGCCGGTGGCGACCACCAGCGGTGGCACCACCGCGTTCACCGAGGGCAACAACGTCGCGAGCACGCCGGTTGCCATCGACAGCGGATTGACGCTCAGCGACCTGGACAACACCACGCTCGCCAGCGCCACCGTGTCGATTACCGGCAATTTCCATGCCGCCGAGGATGTGCTGGCGTTCACCAACGACGGCGCCACCATGGGCAATATCACGGCGAGCTATAACCTCGGGACCGGGGTGATGACCTTGACGTCGTCCGGCGCGAGCGCCACGACGGCACAGTGGCAAGCGGCGCTACGATCCGTCACGTACACGGATACGTCGGACCTGCCGAATACCAGCAACCGCACGATCAGCTTTACCGTCAATGACGGCACGGCCAATGGCAATACGGCGACCAAGGTCGTTACCGTCGCGGCTGTCGACGACTCGCCCATTGCCACTGGTTCCGGCGGTACCACCGCGTTCACCGAAGGCAACAACGTTGCCAGCACGCCGGTTGTGATCGATAGCGGCATGACGCTGAGCGACCTGGACAACACCACGCTCGCCAGCGGCAGGGTGGCGATTACCGGCAACTTCCACATCGGCGAAGATGTACTGGCGTTTATCAATACCAGCGCGAGCACCTACGGCAATATCACGGCGAGCTACAACAGCGCGACCGGGGTGATGACCCTGACCTCGTCCGGTGCGACCGCCACGCTTGCTCAATGGCAATCGGCGCTGAGCGCCGTGACCTACGTCGATGCCTCGGACACGCCGAACACCAGCAGCCGCACCATCAGCTTCACCGTCAATGACGGCACGGCGGATAGCAATACGGTCACCAAGACGGTCAGCGTGACCGCGGTTGACGACACGCCCATTGCAACGGCCAGCGGCGGCACCACCGCGTTCACCGAGGGCAACAACGTCACCAGCACGCCGGTTGCCATCGATGGCGGCTTCACGGTCAGCGATGTGGACAACACCACGCTCGCCAGCGCTACCGTTGCCATTACCGGCAACTTCCACGGCGGTGAAGACGTGCTGGCCTTCACCAACAACCCCGCCACCATGGGCAATATCTCGGCGAGCTACAACAGTGCGACCGGGGTGATGACCCTGACCTCGTCGGGCGCGAGCGCCACGACGGCGCAGTGGCAAGCGGCGCTGCGCTCGGTCACCTATACCGATAGCTCGGACACGCCGAACACCAGCAACCGCACCATCAGCTTCACCGTCAACGACGGCACGGCCGATAGCAATACGGTCACCAAGACGGTCAGCGTTACCGCGGTCGACGATACGCCGGTGGCTACCACCAGCGGTGGCACCACCGCGTTCACCGAGGGCAACAACGTCGCGAGCACGCCGGTTGCCATCGACAGCGGATTGACGCTCAGCGACCTGGACAACACCACGCTCGCCAGCGCCACCGTGTCGATTACCGGCAATTTCCATGCCGCCGAGGATGTGCTGGCGTTCACCAACGACGGCGCCACCATGGGCAATATCACGGCGAGCTACAACCTGGGGACCGGGGTGATGACCTTGACGTCGTCCGGCGCGAGCGCCACGACGGCACAGTGGCAAGCGGCGCTGCGATCCGTCACGTACACGGATACGTCGGACCTGCCGAATGCCAGCAACCGCACCATCAGCTTCACGGTCAACGATGGCACGACCGACAGTGCCGCCGCCACCAAGCTTGTCAGCGTGGATGCCGTCAATGACACCCCGGTCAACGCCGTTCCAGCGGCCCAGAGTGTCGATCAGAACAGCGCGCTGACATTCAGCGCCGGCAACGGCAACCTGATCTCGGTCAGCGATCTCGATTCCGGCGGCGGCGTCGAACAAGTGACACTGACGGCAGCCCACGGCGTGGTCACGCTCTCCGGCACGTCGGGCCTGAGCTTTCTGACCGGCTCCGGTGTGGGTGACGCCACCATGACATTCACGGGGACACTGGCGGACATCAACGCCGCGCTAAATGGCCTTGTCTATACGCCTACGCCTGGTTATCACGGCGCAGGCAGCATCCAGATCACCACGAACGACCAAGGGCTGACGGGTTCCGGCGGCGCCAAGACGGCTACCGATACGATCGCGATCACCGTCAACAGCATCAATCCCGTCGTCACCAACGTCGATGCCCTCACCGCCAATGGCACTTACAAGGTTGGCGATACGGTCAGCGTGGTGGTGACGTTCGACCAGGCGGTGACCGTCGACACCACGGGCGGCACGCCGACCCTGCTGCTGGAAACCGGCGCGGTGGACCGCAATGCCACCTACATCTCGGGCTCCGGCACCAATACGCTCACGTTCCGCTATACCGTGCAGGCCGGCGACAGCAGCGCCGATCTCGATGTGGCATCGTCAGCCGCGCTGGCGTTGAACGGCGGCGTGATTACCAACACCAGCAGCGATGCCGCGGTACTGACCCTGCCCGCCGTGGGCGGCGCCCATTCGATGGGTGGCCAGCATGACATCGTGGTCGATGGCATTGCACCGACCGTGGCCACCGTCAGCGTGCCGGCCAACGGCACCTATGCTACCGGCCAGAGCCTCGATTTCACCGTCAACTACAGCGAGGCCGTGGTGGTCGACACCACCGGCGGCACACCGCGCATCGCCGTGACGCTGGACACTGGCGGCACGGTCTACGCCAGCTACGTGTCCGGCTCCGGCACCAGCGCCCTGACATTCCGCCTGACCGTGGCGAGCGGCCAGCTCGACAGCAATGGCGTGGCCGTTGCCTCCGCGCTGGATCTCCACGGCGGCACGGTGCGCGATGTCGCGGGCAACGATGCGGTGACCGCGCTGAACAGTGTGGCTTCCACCACCGGGGTACTGGTCGATGCGGTGGCGCCGTCGGCGGTAGCGGTCATCGCCGCGGACCCCACGCCGACCGCGGGCAACGCCGTCCACTTCACGGTGACCTTCAGCGAGAACGTCACCGGCGTGGATGTGAGCGATTTCGTCTTGTCGGGCACCGGCACGGCCACTGGCCAGGTTGCCTCGGTGACGCAGGTCGATGGGCATACCTATAGCGTGGTGGTGAACAACGTGACCGGCGACGGCCAGCTGGGCCTGGACCTGAAGGCCAGCGGCACCGGCATTGCCGATGTGGCAGGCAACGCCATTGCCGGCGGCCTGGCCGGCCAGCGCTACGTGGTCGACCACACCGCCCCGGTGGTGCTCGGCGTGAGCGCGCCGGCCGGTGGCGACTACAACGCTGGCAAGGTGCTTGATTTCACGGTGAGCCTGTCCGAGAACACGGTGATCGATACCACCAGGGGCACGCCGCGCCTGGCGCTCGATGTCGGTGGCCAGACGGTCTACGCCGATTACGTGTCCGGGAGCGGGACCACCGCGCTGACCTTCCGCTACATCGTTGCGGCTGGCCAGAACGACGCCAATGGCATCACCGTGACCGCCTTGCAGGCCAACGGTGGCACGATGCGCGACAGCGCGGGCAATGCGATCGATGTGTCCCTGCACGGCGTGGCGGATACGCGTGCCGTGACGGTGGACACCACGCCGCCCACGGCTGTGGGCATTACGCGCGTGGATGCATCGCCCACCTCGGGCCGGGCAGTGAGCTATACCGTGACGTTCGCCGAAGGCGTCACCGGCGTGGATGCGGCCGACTTCGTGCTGACCCGGACCGGCTCCGCAACGGGCGCCATCAGCAGCGTCACCCAGGTCGACGCGCGGACCTATACCGTGCTTGTCACCGGTCTCGGCGGCTCGGGGCAGATTGGCCTGACGCTCAATGCAAGCGTCACGGGCATTGCCGATGGCGCGGGCAATGCGCTCGCTGCAGGCGCGAGCGGCGATCCGTACGAGGTGCGCTCGACGGTCCATCTGACGACGCAACCCGCGCCAGCTCCGGCGCCCGTGCCGGGGCCGGCACCGCTGGCGCCAGCCCCGTCGGCGCCTCTGATCACGCTGACCGCGCTTGACTCGGCGCCTGGCGTCGACGCGCCGACGCTCAACCCGGCCGGCAACGGCACCGGCTTCAGTGCCGACGCCGTTGGCCGGAACCCGTTCAATGCGGATCCGCTTTCAGCGGGCAGCCTGAGCTATGCGCTGCAGGCGCCGGAAGGGCGCATGAATCTGGTCGACGTTGGTGGCGCCGGCAGCATTGGCCTGCAAGCCATGCCGGAGATCGGCAGTTTCTCGGCACGGGCGGGCGAGGCGGTCAGCATCGCGCTGCCGGCGTCCCTGTTCCGCGCGAGCGACCGCGAAGCCACGGTGACGGTGGAAGTGCGCCTGGCCAACGGGCGCCCGCTGCCGCCGTGGCTCAAGTTCGATCCGGTGACCGGCACGCTGGCCGGCAAGCCGCCGCAAGGCATGAACCAGCAACTCCAGATCGAAGTCACCGCACGGGACAGCAAGGGCAATCGCGCCAGCAGCCACCTGGACCTGAACGTGAAAGCGTCGGCCGACTCGCGTGCGGGCCTGGAGCACGCCGACACGCTCGCACAGGGCGACGGCAGCCATGCCGATCCGTTGGCCGGCCTCCTGCAAGCCGCCACGGCGCAGCCAGCCGGCAAGCCGGCGCTGGCGGTGCAGTTCGATCAGTTTGGCCGGCCCGCGCAACAGGCCGCCAATGCGGCGTTGCTGCGCCACCTGCAAATGAGCCGGCAGCCGCAAGCGCCAGCACCAGCACCAGCACAACCGGAGCGGGCCTAGGCCGATAGCGAATCACGCCATGAATCCATATAAAACGCAGCAACCCCGGAAAGAGGAAAATCCGTTGTCGAACGCTATCTCTCGCCTTGTCCAACCTGGACCCAAACGGCTGGTTTCCGTGTTGGCCGCCACCGCGATGCTGGGTGGCTGTGCCATTCAGCCCGTCGCCACCACCCTGGCCGAGCGCCAGGCCGAACTGCCTGACCAACGCCAGGCGATGTTCCAGAACCAGGAGGCGCTGGCCGGCCCGGTTACGCTCGAGGAGGCCATGGCGCGCGCGCTGAAGTACAACCTCGACGGCAGGCTCAAACTGATGGAAGAAGCCATGGCGCAGCGCCAGCTCGACCTGTCGCGCTGGGACATGCTGCCCCGCCTGACGGCCGACGCCGGTTACGCCTGGCGCAGCAACGAACTCGCCTCTTCCTCCAGGGACGTGGTCACCGGGCAGCAGTCCCTGGTGCCGTCGACCTCGTCCGAGCGTTCGCACTATAACGGCGACCTGAACCTGTCGTGGAACGTGCTGGACTTCGGCGTCAGCTACTACACCGCGCGCCAGCAGGCCGACCGCGTGCTGGTAATGAGCGAGCGCCGCCGCAAGGTGGTTCACCTGATGATGCAGCAGGTCAGGCAAGCCTACTGGCAAGCCGTGGGCGCGCAGCAGCTCGAAGCCAAGGTGGAACCCATCCTCAAGCTGACGCAAGCGGCGCTGGACGACTCCCAGCGCATCGAGAAGGAGAGGCTGCAGTCGCCGCTGGAAACGCTGAACTACCAGCGTCAGCTGCTCGACATCCTGCGCCAGCTCGAAGCCGTGCGCGACGAGCTTGCGCAAGCCAAGCCGCGCCTGGCCTCGATCATGAACGTGCCGCCGGGCGATGACTACACGCTGGCCGCGCCAACGGGCTTCAGCCTGCCCAAGCTACCGGTGGCCGCCGACAAGATGGAAGAAACCGCCCTCGTCAACCGGCCGGAACTGGTCGAGGCGGGCTACAACGAGCGCATTGGCCTGGATGAAACCAAGAAGGCCCTCGCCAAGCTGCTGCCGGGCGTGACCTTCCAGCTGGGCGCGAACTTCGACACCGACAACTTCCTGGTGAACAATGCCTGGAACAACATCGGCCTGCGCATGAGCTGGAACCTGCTCAACCTGCTCAACGCCGGCAACATCCGTGCCGCCGCCGATGCGCAGTATGAAGTCGCCAAGCAGCAGCGCCTGGCGCTGAACATGGCGGTGCTCACGCAGGTGCACGTGGCATATCGTGGTTACATTGGCTACAAGCGCGCCTTCGAGTTGTCCGGCAAGATGAACGACGTCGATCAGCGCATCCTGACGCATACGCAGAATGCCACCCGTTCCGATGCGACCGGCAAGCTGGCCGAGATTCGTGCGGGCGCCAGCGCGGTGATGTCCGAGCTGCGGCTGTATCAAGCCTACGGCGCGCTGCAGAATGCCTCTGGCCAGATGATGGCCACCCTGGGCCTGGACCCGTTGCCGACCGCGGTTGGCGGCTATGACCTGCCGACCTTGCGCGCGGCCATCGCCGAGCACGAGAAAACCCTGGTCGAGCCGCCCAAGCAGGCGCAGTAACCAGGCAATCGAGCAATCGAGCAAGCCATTCATCCCGTAATCCAGTTTTACCGTCACTCCGTAATGAAACGCTTTGCATTAAACGCCGCTGCCTTGCTGCCGCTGCTGCTGGCGGCAGCAGCGGCCGATGCCGCACCCGTGGCCACGCCCACCACGTTTGCCGGCGCCGACAAGGATGGCCGTATCCGGACCCAGCTGGCAGCGCGCGAATTCGCCACTATCTCCAGCGAGATCAACGCCAAGATCGACCGCCTGCCGTTGCGGGACGGCGACAGCTTCCGCGCCGGCCAGACGCTGGTCTCGTTTGACTGCGCGCTGTTCAGCGCGCAGCTGCGCAAGGCCGAAGCCTCCGCCGAGGCCGCGCAGCAGGTGCTTGCCGTCAACAAGCGCCTGGCGGAACTGAACTCGGTCGGCAAGCTGGAGATCGAGCAGGCGCAAGCCAAGGCCAAGGAATCGGCCGCGGAGGCTGCCTATATGCGCTCCACTGTCAGCAAGTGCAGTATCGCGGCGCCTTTCTCGGGCCGCGTGACAAAGCGCCTGGCGATGGCGCACGAGTTTGTCACGCCGGGCAAGCCGCTGCTTGAGATTGTCGATTCCAGCGATCTCGAGCTGCAGATGATCGTGCCGTCCAGGTGGCTGGCGCGCATCAAGCCCGGCACGCCGTTCACGGTCCTGGTCGATGAACTCAACCAGTCGTTCCCGGCCAAGGTCAGCCGCATCGGCGCCAGGATCGACCCGGTGAGCCAGGCGATTTCCATCACCGGCAAGATCGACGGCAGCCAGGTCTCCTTGCTGCCGGGCATGAGCGGCTGGGCGAGTTTCCCGGACAAATGACGCAAGGCGCCGATGCACCAACGGCGGTTGCCCCGCTGCTTGCACTGCTGCAGTTGGAGCGCCGCGCGCGGGAAGCGCAAAGCGTGGAGGCGCTCGGGTTTGTGATGGCCAACGAGACGCTCAGCCTCGTGCCCTACCGGCAGGCGGCGGTCTGGCTGGAGAGCGGCCTGGGCCAGGTCTCGGCCGTATCCGGCTTGCCGCAGGTCGACCCCAACGCGCCTTATCTGCAATGGCTGACCCAGCTCTGCCGCGGGCTGGCTCATGCGCACGCCGATACCACGTCCGTTGATGCCGGTGCCGCGCCAGCTAAAGCCAGCGCGGATTGGGCGGACTGGCTGCCGGCGCACGCCCTGTGGCTGCCGCTCAAAGACCAGCTCGGCCGGCGCGACGGCGCGCTGCTGCTCGCGCGCGAAGCGCCGTTTACCGAGCACGAGCTGGCGGTGCTGGCCGAAGTCACGCATGCCTATGGCCACGCGCTGGCGGCGTTCCGGCCCGCGCAGCCGCTGGGCCAGCGGCTCAAGGCCATGCTGCGG
Organism: Cupriavidus sp. GW822-FHT03E04; assembly: GCF_058801495.1. Taxonomy (NCBI): domain Bacteria; kingdom Pseudomonadati; phylum Pseudomonadota; class Betaproteobacteria; order Burkholderiales; family Burkholderiaceae; genus Cupriavidus; species Cupriavidus sp. GW822-FHT03E04. The sequence continues at coordinate 147,335 of NZ_JBXANI010000022.1, read as the reverse complement.
CCGGGGAGAACCCGCCGCCGGGTCCTGCTCGGCCTGCTGGTGGTCTGCCTGATTCCCATGCGGCTCACCGTGCTGGCGCCGGCCGAGGTGTCCGCGCGGGATCCGTTCCTGGTGCGCGCGCCGCTCGATGGCGTGATCGAACGCGTGTACGTCCAGCCGAACCAGCCGGTGCCGCAAGGCGCGCCGCTGTTCAGCCTGGATACAGTGGCGCTGCAGACCCGCCGCGCCGTGGCCGAGCGCGCTTACGATACGGCGCAGGAGACGTACCGCCAGTCGGCGCAGATGGCGGTGACCGACGACGAGAGCCGCCTCAAGATGGCCCAGACCCGTGGTGAGCTGGACCAGAAGGCGCTGGAACTCGACTACACCGCCAGGCAGCTGGCGCGCGTGCAGGTCAAGGCCGAGCGCGAGGGCGTGGCCGTTTTCGGCGATGTGAACGACTGGCAGGGCAAGGCCGTCACCATTGGCGAGAAGGTTTTGCTGCTGGCCGATCCGGCCAAGGTGGAACTCACCGCGCAGATGCCGGTGGCGGAGCAGGTCAGCATCCAGGCCGGCGACACAATCACTTTTTACCCGGACGCCAACCCGACCCAGGCGTTCGATGCCCGCATCATCAGCGTGTCCTACGCCGCGGCCGAAACCGATGGCGGCGTGCTGGCCTACCGCGTGCGCGCGAGCTTTGCCGCCAAGGACCTGCCGCGGCTAGGCCTGCGCGGCACCGCGCGGCTGTCGGCCGGCTGGGTTCCTTTTCTCTATCATGCGCTGCGCCGTCCGTTGACGGTGGCGCGCCAGTGGATAGGCCTCTAACGTGCTGCCCCCATTACGTCAGGACCTGACGCTGCACCCCGGTCCGGCCGACACCAGCGGTGCACCCACGTGGACCTTGCACGACCCGGCCGCCAACAAGTTCTATCAACTATCCTGGCCGGCATTCGAGATCCTCTCGCGCTGGCCGCTTGGAGACGCGCGCGCGCTGCTGGATGCGGTGAACCGCGAGACCACGCTGACCGTGGGCGAGGACGAACTCGAAGCGGTGGTGCAGTTGCTCCACCGGCACAACCTGCTGCTTGCGTGGCGGGCAGAAGACAGCGCGCGGCTGGGCCGCATCGCGGGCGCGCACCGCGTGAGCAAGGCCATGTGGCTGCTCAAGCATTACTTGTTCTTCCGCGTGCCGCTGGTGCGGCCCATGCCCATGCTGCAGCGTTGCGCGCCGTGGGTCGAATGGGCATTCAAGCCGCGTTTCTGGTGGGGCGTGGGGCTGGTGGCCCTGCTTGGCCTTTACCTGGTCTCGCGCCGCTGGGATGAATTTACCCATACCTTTGCCTCCTATGCGGGCCTGCAGGGATTGCTGGGCATCGGGCTGGCGCTGTCGCTGGCCAAGGTGCTGCATGAGCTGGGCCACGCGTTTACCGCCTACCGCTACGGCTGCCGCGTACCCACCATGGGGGTCGCCTTCCTGGTGATGTGGCCGGTACTCTATACGGACACCAACGAAGCCTGGAAGCTGATGCGGCGCGAGGACCGGCTCAAGATCGGCGCCGCCGGCATGCTCTCGGAGCTGGCGCTGGCGGCTTTTGCCACGGTGGCGTGGAGCTTCCTGCCGGACGGGCCGCTGCGTGCGGGCGCGTTCATGCTGGCAACCAGCACGTGGCTGCTGACCCTCGCCGTCAATGCCAGCCCGTTCATGCGCTTCGACGGCTACTTCCTGCTGGCGGACTGGCTCAACATGCCCAACCTGCACGACCGGGCATTCGCGATGGCGCGCTGGTGGCTGCGGGAGCGGCTGTTCGGCTTCGCGGATCCGGCGCCCGAATCCTTTTCCGCCTCGCGGCGCCGCTTCCTCATTGTCTTCGCCATCCTGACCTGGCTTTACCGGCTCGGCTTGTTCTTCGGCATCGCGCTGACCGTCTATCACCTGTTCTTCAAGACGCTGGGGCTGGCCCTGCTGGCCATCGAGCTAGGCGTGTTCATCGTCATGCCAGTCGTTCGCGAAGTACTGGTGTGGCGCCACCGCCGTGCGGATATCCACTGGAACGCGCAGACCCGGCGCGCCATGGTCTTGCTCGGCGTGCTGCTGGCCGTGGTCGTGATCCCCTGGGGCGGCACCATTCGCGCACCGGCCGTGCTCAGCGCCAGCCAGAGCCAGTCGCTCTATGCGGCCCAGCCCGGCTATGTGAGCGGCGGCGCGGTGCAAGCGGGGCAGACTGTCGCCGCCGGCCAGTTGCTGGCGCAGTTGGTCTCGCCGGAACTGGACTTCCGCCTGGCCGCCGCACAGGCGCAGGCGCAGCAGCTGCGCTGGCAAATGGAGCAGCAGCCGTTTGCCACCAAACTGCGCGATGAGGGCGATGTGCTGCGCCGCCGCTGGGCCGCCGCCCAGGCGGAGGTGACGGGCCTTGCCGAAGAACGCAAGCGCATGGAAGTGCGCGCGCCGTTCGCCGGGCGCGTGGTGGATGCCAACCTGTTCCTCGCCGATGGCGCGTGGCTGGCGCGCGGCGAACCGCTTTACCATATCGTCGGCCAGGGTAGCGAGCTCAAGGCGGAGGCCTTCATCGGCGAGCAGGACCATGCCGCGCTCACCGCCGGCAGCAGTGGCGTCTTTGTCGCCAATCTCCCGGAATTCGGCTCGGTGCGCTGCGCCGCCGCGCAGACGGACCAGGTCAATGTCGCCGGCCTGGAGCAGCGCACGCTGGCCAGCCTCTATGGCGGCCCCATCGCGGTCACGCGCAGCCAGCACAACGGGCTGGCACCAACCACAGCCATCTTCCGCGTGCGCTTGTCGCATTGCGACTCGCTCCCTCTGTCTCGCGAATTGCCCGGTACCGTGCTGCTGGCACGCCAGCGCCATAGCCTGGCGGGCGATGCCTGGACCGCGCTGCTGGGTCTGATGCAGCGCGAACGCGGCCTTTGATCCCGCAGCCCGACGCCAAATACCGGATCACGCACAGCATGCACCTCACGCACCTCACGCCAAATTCATCGCACGACACCGGGCGCCGGCCGGGAACGGTCTGGATCACCGGGCTATCAGGGGCGGGCAAGACCACGCTCAGCCACGCCCTGCGCAAGCGCATGCTGGCCGCCGGCCATCCGGTGCTGCTGCTCGATGGCGATGAAATGCGCGCTGGCCTCAACCGCGATCTGGGCTTTTCGGACGCGGACCGCACGGAGAACATCCGCCGCGCCGCTGAAGTGGCCAGGCTCGCCAATCGCAGCGGCCTGTGGGTGGTGGCGGCATTCATCTCGCCGCTGCGCAGCCAGCGCCAGCAGGCGCGCGAGATCATCGGCAGCGATGCGTTCCTTGAAGTGTTTCTCAGCGCCAGCTTCGCGGTTTGCGCGCGGCGCGATGCCAAGGGGCTCTATGCCAAGGCGTCGGCCGGGCAGATCAGCCAGTTCACCGGCCTGAGCGCCCCGTACGAAGCCCCTTTTACGCCAGACCTGGAGATCGATACCGAAATCGTCGGGCCGGAGCAGGCGGCGGATCTGATCTGCGAGACGTTGGCAGGGCGGCCACCGCGGGCAGCGCCGGCATGAAATGAGAGCGTCTGCCCGAGCCCGTCCTGGTGGAAGTCCGCCTTTGGGTGAATACGGAAGGACTCGTCTATCTGACCGCGATTCAACAGTCCTCGGCGATAGGGGCACTTGACCGGGTGGCCGGGCCGCGGGCGCCGCGCGCAATCACGAGGCATTCGACGCCACGGCGTGATCGCCGGGCGTTGCGGAATCCGGATTGACGCATTGCACCAGAAGAAACGCAGGTGCCTCATCCAGTGCTGGCGCGGGCCGGGCGGCATTGTCTGGCGTGCAGGAAAGTGTATCGGTCTATCTCAGGGTTTCCCCTAGTCCCCGGACAGGAGTAAATTCACGCATCGGCATGCCGCACTGGATGTCGGCGAAAACCCCGGGCGCAGCGTTAACCCGAGGGTGTCCAGTGATCATGTCGCGCTCTGCCAGCGGCAAGCAGGATTTCATGTCGTTGGCGCAGCCTCGTGCCCGGGCGCACCCCGGTGCGCCTTCACCCAAGTCTGCAGGAAAGGAAGTGAACCCATGAGCTCCACGATCGAAGCACTGTTCCCGAAGCAACAAGGCGCCGCCGGCAGCGTCGTTACCGCGCTCAACCACCAGGAGATCGTCGTCGCCTTGTCGGCGCTGGTAGCCGACCAGCGCGTGGCCGTGCTGCACATGCTGTACCCGCGCACCGACGCGCGCACGCACCAAAGCCTTGACACGCTGGTCAGCACGCTGCACGGCCACGGCCTGCACGAGGTGGCGACGCTGGTCTCGCAGGAAGCGCACTACCTGGTCTTCAAGGACCCCGCGAAGGCATGGAAAGCGTTCCAGGAAATCCGCCACGACTCGCTGGCGATCGGGGTGCACCTGTACTACAAGGGGCTCTCGGGGGACGATGCGGAAAAGTCGCTCGACGCGGACGCGCACCAGAAGGTGGACACGCCCGCGCGCCATCTCTGAGCGGCCTCTTGCCGCTGGCGGAACGGGCAGGGTGTGGGCCGCTGGTGGCCTCCCTGCCGGTTTTCCGGCGTAGAATTCCTCGTCGGGATACCGAGAGGAGCGCACATGCCGGACCCTTCATCCAGTGTGGAAGCGAGCCTGGTCACGGTGCGCCCCGACCGGGAAATTGCAACCAGCCAGCGTTTGCCCTACTTCGTCGGCATTTCCGCGCTTAGCGCGGGTGCCAAGGGCCTGTCGATGTACCTCGTGGTCGTGCCGCCAGGCGGGCACGCCGAGCCGCACGTGCACTGCGGCCACGAGACGGGCATCTACGTACTCGAAGGGCGTGTCGAGACCCGCTACGGGCCGGGGCTGCGCCAGTCGGTCATCTCCGAAGCCGGCGACTTCCTGTTCATACCGCCGGGCGTGCCGCACCAGCCGTTCAACCTGAGTGCGACGATGCCCGCTAAAGCCATCGTTGCGCGCAACCAGCCGGACGAGCACGAGCAGGTTTTGCCGTACGATCCAATGCGGGAATAAAATCTCATGCTTTCGCACCAACGCTACGAAACATGCGCATTGCGTTTGAAAGCCCCAGGCAGGCAGAAGTAATCCGCCTGATCGACGAACTGGACGCCTACCAGAAGCCGCTGTACCCGCCGCAGAGCCACCACGGCATCGACATTGACGCGCTGGCCCAACCCAACGTTCTCTTTGCCGTCGTGCGAGACCAGCAGGGCATTGCCGTTGGTTGCGGGGCGGTGGTCTTGCAGCCGGAGTTCGGCGAGATCAAGCGCATGTTCGTGCGCCCGGCGAACCGGGGCGGCGGCATTGCGATGCGGCTGTTGGCCACGCTTGAGAAAGAGGCCGTGGCCAGGGCCTGTCCGCGCTTTGTGCTTGAGACGGGCGTCAGCCAGCCCGAGGCGCTGGCGCTGTACGCCCGGGCCGGCTACCTGCGGTGCGACCCGTTCGGCGACTATGCGCACGATCCGCTGAGCGTGTTCATGCAGAAGGATGTGGCTTAGCCTGCCGATACGGAATGCCGCGTTAAAAGTGAACGAATCGTGGCATTGACGGGTGAGCGGAGTATCATCGGGCCGCCTGTCACTCTTCCCGGTCCCGGATGTTGCGCATTCCTGCCACGGCTCAATCTCAAGCTCTCCACGTTTCCTTCGTTCCACGCTTCCCCGGCATCTCCCGCTTGCTCGGCGCCGCGGCGCTGGCACTGGCCTGCCTCGCCGGCACGCCGCGCCCCGCGCTGGCATACGATATCGGCGCGGTGATCGACGCCATGCGCCTTAGCCGCTATGCCCTGAACGCGCCTGAACGGCGCGTGTGGGGCACCGAAAACGCGCGCGATGCGCTGCTGGTCGGCCAGGTCGAAAACCGCTTGTTCTTCTACCGCTATGTGCGCGAAGGCGGCACCTCCAGGCTGGCGTTCCGCTCGCCACCGCTGGTGATCGACCCGGACACCTGGCGGCCTGCGCACGAGGAAAACGTGTCCGTCACCACGCCCAGGGGCGACGAGACCTTTTACTGGGTGGCCTACACCTACAACGATGTCGACGGCAAGCAGGTGAACGGCTACCTGGTGGACACAGCCGGCGAAGCCATCACGGTGCGCGCCGACGCCAGCACCGCAACGGTGACCAGCACGCGGCCCTGGGACGCGGCGCGCCAGGCGCAGGCCATGGCCACGCTGCGCAAAGCCTTGGTGAGCTATCCCAGCCGCCTGACGGCCATGCCGGCCGACTTGCGCTTCGTGCAGCGCCCGCCGGTCGACACGCTGGCTGCCTTCCGGGCGCTGCACCAGGCAGCGCGCGTCATCCCCCGTTCGAAGACCGCGGAATTCGCCCGCGCGCTGGCGCAGTTGCGCACCTTCGTCATGGAGCAGGACTATCGCGAGATCGATCCCAAGGGCGATTACCCCGACACACTGGTCGCCCTGAACGACTATGGATTCTGGCTGGCCGAGGCCGGCGATGCGGCCCAGGCCGACCTGATCCTGGGCGAGGTGCTGCGCCGGGACCCGTCGCGCATCGCGGCCTACCTGAACCGCGCGGACGCGCGCTGGCAGCAGCGCGAGCGCGAGCGCAACCCGGAAAAGCGCGACTATTACCTGGCGCTGGCGCGCGAGGACTACCGCCAGTACTGCAGCCTGCGGCTGGTGTCCAACAATGCCATCCCGTCCAACGTGGCGGCCCGCATCAGCACCGCGCTGGACGAGAAGCAACTGACCGCGGCCACCTGCCGGCCGCGCCTGGAGATCTTCCCGGCGATCAAGGCCGGCGACCTGCAGGCGGTGCGCCTGCAACTGGCGCGCGGCCAGGATCCGAACGGGGTCAACGAGCATGGCGTCTCCGCGCTGAGCGTGGCGGTGTACTACCAGCAGGAGGAGATCGTGCGCGCCTTGCTGGCCGGTGGCGCCAGGGTGGACGGGCCGAACCGGGGCTCGGCCTTGATGGCTTCAGCCATGCCGGACGGGCGCGACCAGCGGCCCCTGGCGCAGCGCTATGCCATCGCGGACATCCTGCTGGCGGCGGGCGCCTCGCTGGAGGCGCCCGACATCAACGGCACGCCTTTGCTGATCACGCGCACGTCCTACTATGGGGATGATCGCGCCACGCTGGAATACCTGCTGTCCCACGGCGCCGATCCGAACACGCATGAAAAAAAAGGCCGCACCGTGCTGCACGCCGCCATCAGCAACTTCCGCACGCGCTGGTTTGCGGATCAACTGCTGGCCAAGGGCGCCGACATCAACGCGGCCTACATCCGCATGGTTTACGGCAGTAGCTTCATGTGGGAAACGCCCTTGCTGGAAGCGCTGCGCGAGTCGAGTGGCGAGCTCAAGCCGGGCGCGGCCCTCGCCATCCCGGAGCGCGTGGCCTTTGTGCTCGATCGTGGCGCGGACGCTTCGGTGGGCGGCTATGGCGGCAAGGACGCCGTGGCGCGCAACGGCCTGGACGAGGCGCTGAGCGTCTCGGCCTCCTATTTGCAGCCCGCGCTGGTAGACCGGCTGGTGCAGGCCTCACGCAAGCCGGCGGCGCCGCTGACCAGCGAGCCCCTGTCGGCCCTGCTGCGCGCGTGGAGCTACCTGGAGGCACGTGCGCAAGCCAGCAAGGACAGCCCCGCATGGGACGGCCTGCGCGCCAGCGCGCGTGCCACGGCCGAGCGGATGGTCGCGGCCGGCGTCAGCCTCAAATACCAGAACAGCGTGCAGGGCATGAAGGACAACGCGATCGCGCCGCTGAGCGCGCCATGGCTGCCGGATGACCTGTACCTGGCGTGGCTGAAGGCAGGGGCCGACCAGACCGACCGCAGCGACGGTGGCATGCGCATCAACGGCGTGGACCAGAACGACGCGCTGCCGCTGGTGATCATGATGCAGTTGGGCCAGCAAGCCAAGGTGAAGATGCTGCTGGAGCACGACGCCGCGCTATACCGCGACCCGCAACGCTGCGGCATGGCCGTGGCGGATGTGCTGTCATGGCAGCTGGGCAATGCCGGCAAGGCCATCAGCCCGGAAATGGCGGGCGCGATCAGCCATGTCATGCAAGGCGCCGCCAAGGCTGGCAACTGCGACATGAGCATGAAGGCGCGCGCCAGGCCGTATATCGGCGTGAGCGCCGATGAGCTGGCGCGCTACATCGAAAAAGGCGTCGCCGCGCGCTGAACGCTACCTGGCGCCGGCCGTCCGCCGGCGGCTGGCGGGGCGCGCAAGCATGCCGTTAAGCAGCACGTCGATGACCTGTTCCGCGTGCTGCTCCGCCTGTTCGGCCGTCATGGGGCCGACGCCGTAAAGGCGCTGGATCAGATGCGTGGCCGACTGAACCGCCGTGAGCGTGGCGGTCATTGTCACGCTGGCGTGTTCGGGCGGGTAGGGCTTGAGCAATTGCGCCGCGTGGCACTGCGCGATCAGCGCATCGAGCTTGTCATGAAACGGCTTCATGTAGTTGTCCACCAGCCAGTCCAGCCTGGGGCCATCCTGCGCGACTTCCATCAGCACAAGCGAGTGCGCCGCCGGATGCAGGATATTGCTGACCGCGAAAGCCCTTAGCGCGGCTTGCAGCCGCGCGAGCGGATCGGCGGGTTCGGGCGCATCCGCTGCCTGCCGGGATGTTGTGAGCGATCCCGTGTACGCGTTCTCCACCACCGCGCGCCACAGGCCCTCCTTGCTGCCGAAGTGGTAGTTCAGCAGGGGCTGCTTCACGCCCGCGCGGTTGGCGATCGACAGCACCGAGGCGCCGTCGTACCCCTTTTGCGTGAACTCGAGCTCGGCGGCTTCGATCAGCCGTTGCCGCCCCGATGCTTCGGCGGCGCGGGATGCGCTCGCCGTGGCCACAGGTGTCTGCGCGGCTGGCTTGCGGGCGGAAGTCTTGGGGCGTCGGGTCTCGACAGGGGTCATGTTGGCTAGCGACGCGTTTCGCACACGGTAACGATCCCGTCATTCTCCCACATGCCCCGGGCTTGAATCCGGGCGGCCGAACGCCGGTAACCGGTAACGCCAGTTCCTTGCCAGTCCTTTGCTAGTCATCCTGATATAAGTATAAGTACCAGTGTGCCGCTGACTTATACTTGTATAAATTCACGTCCCATGGCGGCCGTGAGGTGGCTGGCAACATTGGGGGCAGGTATGCGGGAGTTGGAAGTTCCGGTTTTGATCGTGGGCGCGGGCCCGGTTGGCATGCTCATGGCGGCGCTGCTGGCGGACCAGGGGATCGAGTCGATGCTGATCGAGCAGCGCGATGACCTGCATCTCGCCCCGCAGGCGCATGTCATCAACGCGAGAACGCAGGAGATCCTGGCCGGCATCGGCGTCACGCACGAGGACCTGGCCGGCATCACCACGCATGCGGCCGGGGCGCGCTTCGTGACCTGGCGGCGCAACCTGGCCGAGGCAGACCTGGCGCGCATCGATATCGCCAGCGACACTTACCTTGCCAATCTGGCGGCGGCCAGCAGCAAGCGGACCGCGAATATTCCCCAGCACCATCTTGAGCGCCTGCTGTTTGCGCAGGTATCGCGCCGCGCCCGCTGCGAGGCGCGCTTCGGCCACGTCTGGCAAAGCGCGGAGCATAACGCGCACGGCGCGGCCTCAGAGGTGCGCGATGCCGTCACCGGCCAAGCGTATCGGGTGCGCAGCGACTGGCTGATCGCGGCCGACGGCGCGGGCAGCGCCGTGCGCCGTGGGCTGGGATTGCCGATGGTGGGGGAGACCAACCTGGCGCATCTCATCACCATCAACTTCGAGGCCGACATCCGGCATCTGGTCAAGGACAGTCCGTCGATCCTGTTCTGGATTCTCTCGGCGCAGGCCCCGGGCACCTTCATCGTGCACGATGCGGCGCGCTACGCCGTGTTCATGACGCCGTATTTCCCGGCGTACGAATCGCCGGCCGATTTCCCGGTGGCCAGGTGCGAGCGCATGTTGCGGGCAGCGCTTGGCGAGCGCCATCTGCCCTTGCGCATCACGTCGCTGTCGAACTGGACGATGCAGGCGCACATTGCCGAGCCCTACAGCAAAGGGCGCACCTTCCTGATCGGCGATGCCGCCCACCGCTTTCCGCCCACGGGTGGGCTGGGGCTGAACACAGGCGCAGCCGATGCGCACAACCTGGCGTGGAAGCTGGCCCTTGTCATGCAGGGCAAAGCGGCGCCCGGGCTGCTCGACACGTATGGCGCCGAGCGCAAGCCGGTTGCCGAGACCAACAGCCGCGTCAGCGTGGCCAACCATCAAAAGATGGGGCAGGTGACCGCGGCGCTGGGCCTGGACGAAGCGGGCTTGCCGACGCTCGCGCGGCTGCGCGCCAGCGCCCCGGCCCGCGTGCTGCCCGGCGCCCTGCGCTCGGCGGTCAAGCGCCTGCTGGTGGCGAGCGTGGAAGCGCGGACCCGGAACGTGCAGCAAGCGTCCTCGCCAAAGTTCGCCCGCATCCGGCAAGACGTGCAGCGGGCCGCCGAAGCGCAGATGGAACACTTCAATACACTGGGGCTGGACCTGGGCTACGTCTACCGGAGCGCGGCAATCTGTGCGAGCGGCGCCGCAACGCCGGTTGTGCCCATCGCATCGCATCCCGTACATCCCGTACATCCCGTACTGGAGGTGGCGCAGTCGTTCACGCCGGGCGCACGCCTGCCGCACTTCCGGTTGCAAGGCGCCCCGGGGGCGCCGGCCACTTCGCACGATCTCGTTGGCAATGCGCACTTCCTGCTCGCCGGCTTTGGCCGCCATGGCAAGCCGTGCGCCGCGCTCGGCCATGGCGTGAGCCAGGCGCTAGGCGTGCCGGTGCGCGGTCTGGACCTCGATGCCATCGCGCATCGCGACGACCACCCGCAACTTGCCGCGTGGAATGGTGGCCTTCCCGACGCCGCCATCCTGGTGCGCCCCGATGGGCACGTTGCATGGCGCTACGCATTGCAGGCGGACGTAGCGCCCGGCGACGTCCTGGCCGCCCTGTGCGAAGTGCTGCAAGTCCCCGTGCCTGTCAGTGCATGACCGTGCCTGACATCACCAAAGCTCAAGAGAAAGGTCCACCCGTGAACATCGATCCCGAAGCCGTGCCTCTCCGACAGGCCGGGCAGCCCAGCCCCGTGGCGATCATCGGTGCCGGCATCGCCGGCTCCGTGCTGGCGCTCTTGCTGGCCAGCCGCGGCATTCGCTGCCTGCTGGTCGACCGCCAGCCTGGCACGGATACGCATCCGCGCGGACATGTCTGGTCGGCCCGCGCCATGGAGGTGATCCGCTCGATCGATCCGGAACTGGCCGAGGCGCTGCGCGAGATCAGCTCGCCGCCGCTCAAGCTGCGCTACATCACGTGGTGCACGGCACTGGCAGGGGTGGATCTCGGGCGCTGCGTGCCGATCGGCAACGACCCGGTGCATACCGCCCGCCTCCTGGGCAGCGGCCCTTGCCGCCCGCTGCACTTGTCCCAGAACGTGGCCGATCCCATCCTGCGGCAGCGCGTGGCCGACAGCCCGCTGATCGAATTGCTGGCAGGGCATGAGCTGGAGGCGCTGTCGCAGGACGATGACGCCTGCACGTTGACGCTGCGCGAGCTGCGCAGCGGGCGGGTCGTCCGGCGCACCGCGCGCTTCGTTGCGGGCGCCGATGGCGCGCACAGCACCGTGCGGCATCTGCTTGGCGTGCGCTCCACCACAACCCCATTGCAAGCGGTCGCGCAGATCCACTTCCGCGCCAAGCTGGGCAGGCTGACCACGTCGCGGCCCAGCCCGTTGTACTGGATTCTCAACCCCGACGTCGTGGGCACGCTCACGGCCCACACCGCCGACGACGAAGACTGGGTCCTGTCGACGGTGGTGCTGCCCGAGATCGAGCCCGCCGGCGAAATGCCCAAAGCGCGGGCGCTGGCACTGGTGCGTGCGGCGATTGGCGATGAACGCGTCGATGCCAGCATTGTCTCGATCCGTCCCTGGACGATGGCGCTGCGCCGCGCCGAGACCAGCAGGGTGGGCCGGGTGGTGTTGCTGGGAGATGCCGCTGCCGGCTTCTCCGCCATCGGCGGCTTTGGCATGAACCATGGGATCGAAGACGCCGCGAGCCTGGCGTGGCGGCTGCCATTGCTGCTGGGCGGGTATGTGCCAGAAGGCCTTGCGCACGGGTTGTTGTCCAGCTATGCCACCGAGCGCGCGCAGAGCGCCGCCGCCCACGCGCACCGCACGCAGCAGCTCAGCGACCTGTCCGACGAAGTATTGCGTGCCGCCGGTGCGGACCCCGCCGGCCTCAAGACGCTGGCCGCACTCTCCCGCTCCACGGTGGTCCGCCTGCTGCCCAGGCGCGCCGCGCGCACACTGTTGCGCACCGTGGCGGGGGCCGGCCTGAAACCCCTGCGCCATCTGGCGAGCACCGCGCCCGCGGGAGTTGCCGTGCGCGCCAAGGTCAGAAGGGCGATCGACAAGCAACGCGAAGTCTTTGTCACGCTCGGCACCGATCTTGGCTATGCGCTATCGAGTGGGTTCGTCTGCCGCGAGCCGCATCCGCATCCGCAGTCCCCGCACAGCGGCACTGAGTACTGGCCGACCACCAGCCCGGGCTCGCTGATCCCGCATCTCTGGAGCGAGGCCGCTGGCGAGTCGCTGTCGACGCGGGACCTCGCGCGCCGCGCGCCGCTGACGCTGCTGGTGGGCGACCAGGAGCGGGTGCGCTGGCAGGCGGCCTTGACGCAGTTGCGTGCCGACTGGGGCATCGACGTGGCGTGTCCGCGCATCGGGACCGAAGACGGCGCGCAGTTTCGCATCCGCCCCTCGGCCTTCGCCACTGCGATGGAGATCGATGAGTCCGGCGCGGTGCTGCTGCGCGGCGACGGCATCGTGGCCTGGCGCAGCCGGCGTCAGTGCGCCGATCCGTGCGCGACATTACCGGATGTGATTTCGCGCCTGGTGTCCCAGTCCGCCATCCCCGCAGCACCGCCGGCACGCCCTACCAGTCCCCCCAGCCCCATCAGCCCCATCAGCCTCACCAAGGAGATGCAATGAGCGACAGCATGGACCAGTTTCCTATCCCCTGCCCGGACCCGGAGGCCCGTGCGCCGCAGAAGCTTGCGCACATCGTGCTCACCACGCGGCGCTTCGACGAGACGATCCACTGGTGGAGCGTGGTGCTGGGCGCGCGGGTGATGTACCGCAACGCCTTGCTCTGCTTCCTCTCCTACGACGACGAGCACCACCGCCTGGCCCTGATCAATGCCGCCAACTTCGAGCCGAAGCGTCGCGAGAGCACAGGCCTGGACCATGTGGCATTCACCTTCGGCTCGCTCGGCGACCTGCTGCATACCTACGAGCGCCTGAAGGGCCACGGCCTGCACCCGCAATGGTGCATCAACCACGGGCCGACCACGTCGTTGTACTACCGCGATCCCGACGGCATCCAGGCCGAGCTTCAGGTCGACAACTTCGCCACACCGGAGGAACTGGAGACCTGGTTCCACTCCGGCGCGTTCGCCGAGAATTCTATCGGCGTCGAGTTCGATCCGGAGCATCTGCTGGAGCGCTACCAGGCGGGCGAGCCCGCAGCGCTGTTGATGCGTCCCGGCGAGGTGACCAGCCGCCAGTTCCTGACGATGCGTTGAGAGGCCGCCCACCGTGAGACTGTGTACGTTTTCCACCGCGGATGTGGCGAGCCACGTCGGCCTGGCGCTAGCGGGCGACCGCGTGCTGGATGTGACCGCATCCTTTGCCGGGGATCCGTGCTTTGCCACCTTGCTGGCGCTGATCGAGCACCAGGACGAAACGCTGCCCGCCTTGCGCAAGCTGGAAGCGCAAGGCACGAAGCCGGGCCGCGCGCACCCGGCGCATGCGCTGCGGCAAGTCCGCTTCGAGGTGCCATACCGTCCCCCGCAGATCCGCTGCTTCAGCGTGTACGAGCAGCATCTGAAGAATGCGTTCCAACAGGTCATGGCGCATGGCGTGAGCCCGGCGACGGGCATGCTGATGCGCGCGCTCGGTGCCGGCAAGGTACCCAAGGCCTTCTTTGAGGCGCCGATCTACTACAAAGGCGTGCGCCTCAACCTGTCCGGCCATGGCAGCAAGGTGCTGCGGCCGGATCCCGGCGCCAGGCTGGACTACGAGGCCGAACTGGGCGTCGTTGTCGGGCGTCCCGGCAAGAACATCGACGCCTCGGTGGCGATGTCGCATGTCTTTGGCTACGTGATCTTCAACGACTTCTCCGAACGCGCACAGCTTATGCGGGAGATGCGCGCCCGGCCCAGCGCGGGCCCGGCCAAGGGAAAGGACTTCGACGGCAGCAACAGCCTCGGCCCCTGGATCGTCACCGCGGACGAGATCCGCGATCCCCACGCGCTGGGCGTGACCGTGCGCGTCAACGGCGAGGTGCGCGGCGAAGGCAGCACGGCTGGCATGACCCATCGCATCGACCGCATCGTCAGCTATGCGTCGGCCAACGAGACGCTGCACGGCGGCGAGCTGCTGGCCACCGGCTGCGTGCCGAACTGCGCCGGCATCGAGCAATGGCGCTTCCTGGACGACGGCGACCGGGTCGACGTGGAAATCGCCGGGCTTGGCGTGCTGACGAACTCGATCACCGGGCATCAACCGTAGCAATCCTCCCAAAAATTTACTGCGAGGAGCGCAAAGACGATCCCGCTTTGATCACAACGACAATGGAGACAGCAGTGAATTCAAGACAGTGGATCGTCACATCCGCGGCAGCACTGTGCCCCGCGCTTGCGTTGGCCGACAACGGCTACTTCCAGATCGGCTACGGCGCCGAAGCGCGCGGCGTGGCCGGCGCCGCGGCGGCGTCGACGCGGGATGCGTTCGGCGGCGCGAGCAACCCCGCCACCACCGTCTGGGCCGGCAACCGCTTCGACGGCAACCTGATCGCGATCAACGGCAGGACCAGCATGAGTCGCGCAGCGGGCCTGCCGGCGCCAGTGGGCGGGGTGCTCGACACGGGCACGGACAGCGAGAGCCGCTGGGTGCCGCTGGCCGATATCGCGTACAGCCGCATGATCAATCCGGACCTGTCGCTGAGCCTTGTCGGCTACAGCAATGGCGCCGGCACGTACTTCGAGGGCAACACCACCACCTGCCTGGCGCCGTCGCCGGCACCGGCCGGCACCACCTATCGCGGCAACTTGCTATGCGGCAGCGGCAGGGCTGCCACCACGATCAAGCAGCTGACGATGGCGCCGACGGTCTCCGCCAAGGTCTCCGAGTCGTTCTCGGTGGGCTTCTCGCTGCTGATCGCGGGGCAGCTCTTCAGCGCGGAGGGCCTGCAGGCACTTGCGCCGCAGTCGGCGGCGCCGAACCACCTGACCAACCAGGGCACGGCGTCGTCGTTTGGCATCGGCATGCGGGTTGGGTCCTATTGGCGCGCCAGCGATGCGCTGAGCTTTGGCGCGGCGTACTCGCCCCGCATCCGCATGGGGCGGCTCAAGGAGTACGAGGGCTTGCTGGCGGATCAGGGCCGCCTGGATATCCCGGAGAACCTGCTGCTCGGCATGCAATGGTCGCCGAGGCAGGATCTCTCCTTCCTGTTCGACTACCAGCGCATCAACTACTCGGGCACGTCGGGCCTTGGCAATCGCGCGTTCGATGGCACCGCCTTGCGCGGCAGCAGCGGTGGCCCGGGCAACGGCTGGAAGGACATGAATGTCTTCAAGCTCGGCGTGCGCTACCAGGTAACGCCGGCCTGGCACGTGTCGGGCGGCGTCTCCTTGAACAGCGCGGCCTACGCGGATGTGGATACGGCCAACAACGTCACCTCGCCGGCCACGTTCCGCCGGCACTACACGCTCGGGCTGGGCTATGCGACCGCCGCCAATGCCACCTGGTCGGTCTTCTACTCCCTGTCGCCGGGCCACACCACCTCGGGCAGCTCGGCGCTGGGGTCGGCCGTGGCCACGCAGCTCTCGGGCAACGCCACGGTCTCGGGCCAGGAGACCCTGGCAACGCGGCAGCAAAGCATTGGCGTGCAGTACTCGCAGCGCTTCTGATTGCCCCCGGCGCTTTTTCTGTTCATTCATCACGGAGTTTGTTTCGATGACGGCTTGTCTTCTTCCGCGCTCTCGCGGCAACCGGCTAGCAACCGCCCCTGCAATCGTACATAGCGGCGGTACGGCATGAACACGCGGACGGAGCCAGCGGCATTGCAGCCGCCCCGCCTGGACGACCGGTTCGAGCAGCCGGCCGGCAAGGTGTTCCTCACCGGCAACCAGGCGATCCTGCGCATCGCGCTGGACCAGCGCCGCATCGATGCCCGGTTCGGCAAGAACACCGGAGGCTTTATCTCCGGCTACCGTGGCTCGCCGCTGGGCCGGCTGGACATGGAGCTGTGGCGCATCCAGCCGTTGTTGCAGGCCGCGAACGTGCGCTTCCAGCCCGGCGTCAACGAGGACCTGGCCGCCACCGCGGTGTGGGGCACGCAGTACGTCGGTACCTTTGCCGGCGCCACGGTGGATGGCGTGTTTGGCATCTGGTACGGCAAGGGGCCGGGCGTGGATCGCAGCGGCGACCCGCTCAAGCACGGCAACCTGGCCGGCACCAGCGCAGCCGGCGGCGTGCTGGTGCTGGCGGGAGACGACCATAGCGCCAAGTCGTCGACCACCGCCCACCAGTCGGATTTCTCGCTGATCGCGGCGGGCATACCGGTGCTGTATCCGGCTAACGTGCAGGACATCATCGACTTTGGCTTGCGTGGCATCGAGATGTCGCGGCGCACCGGATGCTGGGTTGGCATGAAGCTGGTGACCGACGTGGTGGAGTCCGCCGGCGAAGTCGACGTGGGGCAGCACGAGCCGTTGGGGGCGTTGCCTGACGCCAACGGGCCCTTGCATATCCGCGCCTTCGAAATGGCGCCGGCCGCGGAGGAACGCTTGTACGTGCACAAGCTGCCGGCGGCGGTGCAGTTCGCGCGGGCGGCCGGGCTCAACCGCCTGGTGTGGCCTGGCACGAGCGCCAGGGTCGGGATCGTCACCGCCGGCAAGTCCTACGCCGACACCATGCAGGCGTTGCAACGCCTTGGCATCGACGCCAGCGATGCGCGCGGCGCCGCGCTGCGGGTGCTGAAGATCGGCATGGTGTGGCCGCTGGAGGACGAGATCGTGCGCGCCTTCGCGCAAGGGCTCGACACCATCCTGGTGATCGAGGAAAAGCGCCCGCTGCTCGAGTCGCAACTTAAGTCCATCCTCTTCGATGCGCGCATGGCGCAGCCGCCGGTGGTGCGCGGCAAGTTCGAAGGCGCCCCGGAATGGTCGGCCACCCGTGGCGCGCCGGTGCTGCCTATCTGCAATGAGCTGAGCGTGCTGCAGATCGCCGAGGCCATCCAGCGCTTGCTGGGGCTTGAGACCGCGGCCCCGGATGCCGTTGCGGTGGACCAGCCGGGACAAGCCGTGCCGCTGCGCCGCCCGAGCTTTTGCGCGGGCTGCCCGCACAATACATCGACCCGCTTGCCGGATGGCAGCCGGGCGCTGGCGGGCATCGGCTGCCATACGATCGCCATGCTCAATGACCCGAAGAAGACACACACCGTCTCGCACATGGGTGGCGAGGGGATGATGTGGATGGGGCAGTCGCCGTTTACCAGCGAGCCCCATGTCTTTGCCAACATGGGCGACGGGACCTATTTCCATTCCGGCTACCTGGCCATCCGCCAGGCGCTTGCGGCCAATCTGCGGATGACCTACAAGCTGTTGTTCAACGGCTTTGTCTCCATGACCGGCGGCCAGCCCGTGGATGGCGAGCTTAGCGTCGACAAGGCCGTGGCCCAGCTGCGGGCGGAGGGGATCAAGAAGCTGGTCGTGGTCACCGACGACGTGACGGCATACGATGCGCCGCGCCGGGCCACGCTGGGCGTGCCGGTGTACGACCGGGCGGCGCTGGAGACAGTGCAGATCGAGCTGCGCGCGTATCCCGGGCTGTCGGTGCTGATCTACGACCAGGCCTGCGCCACCGAGGCACGCCGTTTGCGCAAGCGCGGCAAGCTGCCCGACCCGCAGGTGCGTACCTATATCGATCCCGAGGTGTGCGAGGGGTGCGGCGATTGCGGCGATCAGTCCGGCTGCCTCGCCATCGAGCCGCTTGAGACGGCGCTGGGCCGCAAGCGCAAGATCAACCAGTCGTCCTGCAACAAGGACATGTCGTGCGTGCGCGGCTTCTGCCCGAGCTTTGTCACGTTGCAGGGAGCAAAGCCGCGCCGGCCGCAAGGCGCGGCGGCGGCGGGCTTCAAGATTCCCGCGTTGCCCGACGCCATTATCCCGGGCGATTTCGAGCCCATGGCGATCCTCGTCGCGGGCATCGGCGGCACCGGCGTGGTGACGATTGGCGGCGTACTGACCATGGCGGCGCACCTGGACGGCAGGGCCGGGAGCTCGCTGGATGTCACCGGGCTGTCCCAGAAGTACGGCGCGGTGGGCTCTCATATCCGCATTGCCCCGAGCGCCGCCATGCTGCACGCCGCGCGCATCGGCACCGGCGAAGCCGACGTGCTGCTGGGCTGCGACCTGATCGTCGCGGCCGGCGCGGACGCGCTGTCCAAGCTGCGTCCCGGGCTGGCGCGCGCCTTTGTCAACACGGAGGTGGTTCCCACCAGCGACTTCACCAGCCAGCCCGACTGGGCCGCCGATGAGGCCGGGCTCAAGCACCGCCTGAACGAAGCGCTGGGCGGGCGCGCCGAGTGCATCGACGTGACGGTGCTTGCGCGGCATCTGCTGGGCGACGCGATCCTGTCGAACATGTTGCTGCTGGGCTATGCCTGGCAGCAAGGTGCGATTCCCGTGCGGCGGGCAGCGATGGAAAAGGCGATACAGCTCAATGGCGTATCGACCGACACCAACCTGAAGGCGTTCGCGCTGGGCCGCTGGCTCGCGCATGACAACGCGGCGGTGCGCCGCCTGATGGCGCCCGCGCAGGTCGTTCAGCTGACGATGAACGCCGGGGGATCCCTGGCGGCGCTGATCGATGACCGGGCACGGCGCCTTGTCGATTATCAAAACGCCGCGCTGGCGGATCGCTACCGCCAGCGGATGGAATCGGTGCGGCGCATGCTGGCAGGCCGAAGCGATGCCGACGCCCTGGTCCGGCAGGTGGCGACGCAGTATTTCCGCGTGCTGGCGGTCAAGGACGAGTTCGAGGTGGCGCGCTTGTATTCGCGCCCGGCCTTCCTGCAGTCCCTGAACGAGGCGTTCGAAGGCGAGTTCCAGGTCAGGTTCCATCTGGCGGGCGGCCCGTTCGGCAAGCTCGACAACGTCACCGGCAGGATCAGCAAGACGGCGGTTGGCAGCTGGATCCGGCCTGCCATGCGCCTGCTGGCTGGCGTGCGCTTCCTGCGCGGCAGCTGGCTCGATCCCTTTGCCCGTGGCGTGGAAGCGCAGCTCAATCGCCGTGTGCGCGATGCCTACGAAGAGGATCTGGATGACATCGGGCACGGGGCAGCGCAATGGCCCGAGGCACGCCTGCGGGAACTGCTCTCGTGGCCCGCCAGTGTGCGTGGCTACGGGCATGTCCGCGAGCGCCAGGCGCGCGCCGGATTCGCAAGGCGCGCCACGGCCCGGGATGCGCCGGCCGGCTCGCGCCCGGAACACTGACGGGCTGCGGCATGCAATGCATGCCGCAGCACCACCTACCCAGACAAAGACGTCGCCATGAACAAAGTCATCATTACCTGTGCCATCACCGGGTCGATCCACACCCCGTCCATGTCGCCCTATCTGCCGCTCACGCCTGATGAGATCGCCGCGAGCGCGATCGGCGCCGCGCAGGCCGGCGCCGCCATCGTGCATCTCCACGCGCGCGACTCCGGGGATGGACGCCCTTCGCAGGACCCGGCGCTGTTTCGCCGGTTCGTGCCCGCCATCAAGGGGGCGTGCGACGTGGTGATCAACCTGACCACGGGCGGCGCGCCCACCATGAGCGTGGAGGAGCGCCTGCAGCCCGCGCTGCAGCTAAGCCCCGAAGTGGCATCGCTGAACATGGGCACGATGAACTTCGGCCTTTATGAACTGCTGGACCGCTTTAAAGACCTCAAGCACGATTGGGAGCGCCCCTACCTGGAGCGCAGCTACGACGGCATCTTCAGGAATACGTTCAAGGACATCGCCTATATCCTGCAGTCCTGCAGCGCAAACCAGACCCGCTTCGAGATCGAGTGCTATGACATCGGCCACTTGTACACGGCAGCCCATTTCCTGGATCGCGCGCTCTTGACGCCACCGCTGCTGATTCAGTCGGTGCTCGGGCTGCGCGGCGGCATCGGCGCGCATGTGGAAGACCTCATGCATATGCGCCGCACGGCGGACCGGCTGTTCGGCAAGGACTATGTCTGGTCGGTGCTGGGGGCAGGGCGCAGCCAGATGCCGGCGGCGGCGATCAGCGCATCGGTCGGCGGCCATGTGCGCGTTGGCCTTGAGGATTCGCTATGGGATGGCCCGGGAAAGCTCGCCAACAGCAATGCCGCGCAGGTGCTGCGGGTGCGCAGCATCATCGAAGCCTTGTCGCTTGAGGTTGCCACGCCGGAAGAGGCGCGGAATTTGCTGAAGCTGAAGGGGCGTGACAACGTTGGGTTTTGAAGAGGGGAGGCGTCACGCACCGCTAAAGGTTCAGAAAAAGTTGTCGATACATTACTTGAGCCTGCGTTGCTGATACAGGGGAAATGGCGCGGCGTGCCGCGCCTTTGCCATCTTCCTCATTGCGGCCAGGCTTGGATCTTTTCTTTCCAACTGACGCTGGCTGGGCGTGGATCAAGCCGGGGTTCTGGGCGATCACGACCAACCAGAAATCGGAAGTCGAGCTTCAGGGCAATGTGGGTGGCATCAAGGACAAGCAGGTGCTGAAGACCGAGGTGTCCGAGTCCAAGCAGATGGTGACCGGGGACGACTGGCGCGAGATCGTGGAGAAAGGGCTCAAGGCGCTGACGGACCAGACCAAGCAGTTGCTGGCGCGCTAAGCCGCGCTTGTTGATGGCTCTTGTTGTGACCAGGCCCCCGACATAACGAGGCGGCCCCGGATTCTGGTTTGTGATTAATCCGGCGCATGGATATAATTCGTCGTCAATGCCCCGGATCCGGGGCATTCGTTTTTTTTATATCCGCTTGATATCCATACCCGGGAGTGTTCCATGTTTCTGATCTGGCAAGGTTTAGGTTTTCTCGTTGTCATCTTGCCCCTTGCCGTCCTGCTTGTCATGAGCCTGCTAGGCGCGCTGGTGAATCTCTCCAACATCGCGACCATCGTGCTATCGCTGATCCTGTCGGCCGCGGCAGTCTTCTATCTTGGCAAACGCCTCAATTCGCGTCCGGGCCGCATCCTGGTCGATCCCAACACGCAGGAATCCGTGGAACTGCGCAAGCGCCATA
The DNA here is from genome assembly GCF_058801495.1 of Cupriavidus sp. GW822-FHT03E04. Taxonomy (NCBI): domain Bacteria; kingdom Pseudomonadati; phylum Pseudomonadota; class Betaproteobacteria; order Burkholderiales; family Burkholderiaceae; genus Cupriavidus; species Cupriavidus sp. GW822-FHT03E04. Next base: position 126,060 of record NZ_JBXANI010000022.1, on the reverse strand, counting down.
CGCTGTTCTGGATTCCCATGCAGTATTGGGCGTTCCCGATCCTTCTGATCGCGATCATTGCCTCATTTGCGCTGTTCACCGCCGGGGCATAACGCGGGCGAGAGGCCGGCCGGAGCAGGCCAGCGGGAGCGGGCGTAAAATACCGGTCCTGCATCCCGAATGCTCCGGCAAGTTGCGGGACAAGCCTGGTAAAAGGCAGCCCTACTACGAGAAGAGACATCAAGTTGAACAATCCGGCCAGCGCTGCGCATGATCGCGAGCTCACCTCCGTGGCTGACGCCGCGACTCTGGCGCGGCGCGCGCGCAGGGGCATCTTCCTGCTGACCTTCGCGTTCGCGCTGAGCCAGTTCTATCGCAGCTGCCTGGCGGTGATGGCGCCGGAGCTCCAGCACGACTTCGGCCTGTCGGCGGCGGGCTTCGGCACCTTGTCTTCCTCCTTCTTCCTGGCATTCGCGGTTGCGCAGATTCCCGTGGGGATCGCGTTCGACCGGTATGGCGTGGGCAAGCCGACGTCGTTGCTGCTGGCCATTGGCGCGGTGTCCGCCGTGATGTTCTCGCTGGCGCCGAACGGTACCGTCGCCATGCTGGCGCAGGCCGGGCTGGGGCTGGCTTGCGCGCCGGTCTTCATGGGGCTGCTGCATTTTGCTTCCGAGCAACTTTCCGAGAAAAACTACACGCGGGTCGTCAGCCAGTCCAATGCCACCGGCATGATCGGCGCGCTGTGCGCCACGGCGCCGCTCGGATGGGCCATGCATCTGCTCGGCTGGCGCGTGGCGATGTCCGCCGCGGCGTTGTGCATGGTGGTGGCCTGCTACGGTGTCTGGCGCTTCGTGCGGGATGATGGCCATGCCCAGGCGCGTGGTGTGCCGCTGGGCGCCATGCTCTCGCAAAGCGCGAAGCTGCTGGCCATCGTCCCCTTGTGGACCCTGATCCCGATGTGCGTGGCCATGGCGGCAGGCACGGCGTTCCGCAACGCATGGAGCGGCCCTTACCTGGCCAGCGTGTACGGCTTGGATTCCGGCTCGCGGGGCATCGCGCTGACGCTGCTGAGCGTGAGCGGGTTCCTGACGGCGTTCTTCCTGCCCGTGCTGGTCCGGCGCAGCTCGCTCAAGACCACCATCGCGGGATGGTCCTGCTTTGCGATGTCGGGCGCCATCCTGCTGAGCCTCTGGCCCACGCATGGCATCGTCTCCGGCGTGGGGCTGATGGCCTTGCTGTCGACCATCGGCATGCTGCACCCGCTGGTCATGGCGCAGGGGCGCGGCCTGGTGCCGCCGTCTTCGCGCGGGCGCGGGCTTGGGGTGCTCAACACCTTTGTGTTCCTGGGCTCGGCGCTGACGTCGTGGGGATTCGGCATGATCGCCAGCATGGGCGATGCCCGGCACTGGCCGGTGGCGAAGACCTATTCGACGATCTTCCTCACGGCTGCCGTGGTTGTGGCGCTTGCCGTGGCGCCGTATTTCTTCAGCCCATCCAGCCCGTCCGTGATCAAGCGCTAAGCCAGCGCTAAGCCCCGCGGCCTCGGTTCGTCACTCGACCTTGGCGATCATCTCCAGCATGCTGTCAGCAATATCCTGGCCAAGCAGCCGCGAGACCATCCAGCCCGCCAGATCCTGCGTCGCCAGGCATCCACCTGCCGTGGCGATCTGGCCGTGCACCACGAGCGGACGATGCTCGGTCTTCACGCCCATGGCCTCGAGCTCTTCGAACACGCCCGGGTAGGTGGTCGCGCTCAGGCCATCGAGCAGCCCCAGGCGGGCGAGAAACAGTACACCCGAGTCGATCGCGCCAATCACCTGCCTGGCCGGATCCAGCTTGAGCTGCCCCATGAAGCCTTGATCGTTGAGCTTGGCCCGCGACCCGGGGCCGCTGACAATGAACACAGCATCGGCCTTGGCAAGCTCGCTCAAGCCGCCATGCGGCGTGATGGTGATGCCGGTGTTGGAGGTCACCTGCGGCGTGTCTGCGCAGATCCGCACCGACCAAGGCTTGGCGTAGCCGACATAGGCTGGGTCCTGGACCCGGTTGAACAGGTCCCAGGGCAGGAACAGATCGACGTCGGTGAAGCCATCGTAAGCCAGCATGGCAATGTTCATCGGGTTCTCCTATTGGATCAATGAAGGGAATGTCCGCTTCGGAGACGGGATTCTCACCGCGCTCGCGACTTGGCTGTATAGTCAATCAATCAATTTTCATAGCTATACAGATAGCAGATAGAGATGGCGGACAGCCCTCCGAACTACCAGGTGATCGCCAACCGGCTGCGCGCGGCCATCCGCCGTGGCGACCTGGCACCCGGCGCCAAAATGCCGTCGGTGCGCCGGCTGGCCGAGATCGAGCAGGTTAGCGCGCCAACGGCGGAACACGCGCTGCGGGTGCTGGAGGCGAGCGGCCTTGTGGTGGCCAGGCCAAGGTCAGGTTTCTACGTTTGCGCGGACATGCCCGCCGAGCCGCTGGCCCCGCAACCTGGTGCCACGGCCCGGCCGGTGACGCTGACCGCCAATGTACATGCGCTATTCGCCCAGGTGCGCGCGCCCGGCCCGGTTGCGCTGGGGGCCGCATCGCCGTGCGCGGCATGGCTGCCGGACAAGGCGCTGGCGCGCAGCATGCTGGGCGCGGCCCGCAGGCTCGGGGCGTCTGGCCTGGCCTACAGCGTGCCACCGGGCCGCCTCGACCTGCGCAGCCAGATCGCGCGCCGCGCGGCGCGCTGGGGCCTGCACATCTCGCCCGATCAACTGGTGCTCACACAAGGGCAGAGCCAGGCCATGCGGCTTGCCCTGCAGGTGACCTGCAAAGCGGGCGATGTGGTCGCGGTCGAGTCGCCTTGCTACTTCGGGACGTTGATGCTGCTGCGCAGCCTCGGGCTGCGCGCCATCGAGGTGCCCACCCATCCCCGTACCGGGATGGACCTGGCGGCGCTGGCGCAGATCCTGCAGCGGCATCGGGTTAGCGCCGTGGTGTCGGTGCCCACCGCCAACAACCCGCTGGGCTTCACGATGTCCATCGCCGACAAGCGCACGCTGGTGCAACTGCTTGACGATGCCGGGGTGCCGCTGATCGAGGATGACGTGTACGGCGATCTCTCGGCCGGCAAGCCGCGGGCGCCGGCCTGCAAGGCGTTCGACGAGTCCGGCAATGTGCTGTATTGCACGTCGGTGTCGAAGACGTTGGCGCCGGGATGGCGCATCGGCTGGATCGCGCCGGGCCACCGCTTCGAGGCGGTGCTGGAGGCGCGGGTCGAGGCGAGCCTGGCCGGATCGCCGCTGTTCGAGGCGGCGCTGGCCGACATGTTCTCGAGCGGCGACTACGACCGGCATCTGCGGCGCTACGGCCAGCGGATCAAGGACTCGGTGCGCACGTTCTCATCCCGCATCGCGGCCGCCTGGCCAGCGGGGACGAAGCTGCGCGCGCCCGACGATGGTTTCTTGCTGTGGGTGGAACTGCCTGCCCATGTCAACGCGCTAGCGCTGTGCGAGGCGGCGGCGAGCGAGGGCATCAGCATCGGTCCGGGTGCCATGTTCTGCCCTGACGGCAGCCGGTACGCGCATCATGTCCGGATCAATTGCGCCCAGCCGGCCACGCCAAAGCTGCTCGCCGCGCTCGACCGCATCGGCGCGCTCGCGGCGGTGCAAGCTTGATCGTGCGCTGGCTGTGACTGCCCCGCGGCCTCGGCAATCCAGCAGTCAGAGGACCTGGCTCAAGGCTCCAGCGGCATGGCGCTGGTGCACTTGATCTCGTCCAGGCAAACGCTGGATTTCACGCCGCTCACGCCCGGGATGCGCATCAGGGTGTCGAGCAGGAAGTCCGACAGCGACTTCAGATCGCGCGCCACCACCTTGAGCACATAGTCGATATCGCCGGTCACGGAGAAGCACTCCTGGATTTGCGCCAGCTCGGCGACCAACCCCTTGAAGTTCGACAGGTCCCGGATATGGCCGCGCTCCATCGTGACATGGATAAAGGCCACCACGCCGAAGCCCAGGCTGGCGGAGTCCAACCGGGCCTCGTAGCGCTTGATGACGCCAAGCTCTTCCAGGCGCCGGTGGCGGCGCAGCGTCTGGGCTGGCGACAGGCGGATGGCCTCGGCCAGTTCCAGGTTGGACGCGCGCCCATTTTCCTGCAACGCCCCCAGCAGGCGCCGGTCGATGCGGTCTAGCTCATCTTTGTGCACTTTTGTTTCCTACCTGCCGTGAATCATGAAATTTTATCTCATGATCTAGGGTTTGCCTGCGTGGATTACGAAATCCTATTTTGCGGCCCGGAATATACACTGAACTCCAGATTAGCAGTGCGGACGGGTAAATGAGAGCCTGTTCCGCACGTGCCTGGCACTGCGCATCGATGCGCTGGCGCGCAGGAGCCGCAATATTATTTCTCTCGTCCCCCAACTTTTCGTTGAGCACACCATGGCCGATCTGTTTGAAAACCCGATGCAGTTGATGGGCTTCGAATTCGTGGAATTCGCCTCGCCTACTCCCAACCTACTGGAACCGATCTTCGAGCAGATGGGCTTCACGCTGGTGGCGCGCCATCGTTCCAAGGACGTGGTGCTGTACCGCCAGGGCGACATCAATTTCATCGTCAACCGCGAGCCGCACAGCCCGGCTGCCTACTTTGCCGCCGAGCACGGCCCCAGCGCCTGTGGCATGGCGTTCCGCGTGAAGGATTCGCACAAGGCCTATGCCCGCGCGCTGGAACTCGGCGCGCAGCCGGTGGAAATCGCCACCGGCCCGATGGAGCTGCGCCTGCCGGCGATCAAGGGCATCGGCGGCGCGCCGCTGTACCTGATCGACCGCTTTGAAGAAGGCAAGTCCATCTACGATATCGACTTCGAGTTCATCGAAGGCGTGGACCGTCATCCGGTGGGCCATGGCCTGCGCCTGATCGACCACCTGACGCACAACGTCTACCGTGGCCGCATGGCTTACTGGGCTAATTTCTACGAAAAGCTCTTCAACTTCCGCGAAATCCGCTACTTCGATATCCAGGGCGAATACACCGGCCTGACCTCGAAGGCCATGACCGCGCCGGATGGCAAGATCCGCATCCCGCTGAACGAAGAATCGTCCAAGGGCAGCGGCCAGATCGAGGAATTCCTGATGGCCTTCAATGGCGAAGGCATCCAGCACATCGCCTTCCTGACGGACAACCTGATCGAAGTCATCGACAGCCTGCAGATGGCCGGCGTGCCCCTGATGACGGCACCCAACGACTACTACTACGACGGCCTGGAAGCGCGCCTGCCCGGCCACGGCCAGCCTGTGGATCAACTTAAGGCGCGCGGCATCCTGGTCGACGGCACCACCGAAGGCGGCAAGCCCCGCCTGCTGCTGCAGATTTTCTCCAAGGCCTCGCTCGGCCCGGTGTTTTTCGAGTTCATCCAGCGCAAGGGCGACGAAGGCTTTGGCGAAGGCAACTTCAAGGCGCTGTTCGAATCGCTGGAACGCGACCAGATCGAGCGCGGCACGCTCAAGGTCTGAGGCCCACAAGGCAAGCCGGCACGCCCGGCACTGACCGCATCAACACCGCCGGCGCAGCAGCATGACTGCGCGCCGGTGGTGCCTGGCCGAAGCCCAAGCGCCCGCGACACGCGAGAGGCGCAGGCCGACATTCCAAAAGAGTGGGTAGAGAGACAAAGATGGTTCCCAACGCTTCCGACAATACAGACGCGACGCTCAAGCGTGGCTTGAAAAACCGGCACATCCAGCTGATTGCGCTAGGTGGCGCGATTGGCACCGGGCTGTTCCTGGGCATTGCCCAGACCATCAAGATGGCGGGGCCCTCGGTCCTGCTCGGCTACGCGGTGGCCGGCATCATCGCTTTCTTCATCATGCGCCAGCTCGGCGAAATGGTGGTCGACGAACCCGTGGCAGGCTCCTTCAGCCATTTCGCCAACAAATACTGCGGCAGCTTCGCGGGCTTCATGTCGGGCTGGAACTACTGGGTGCTGTATATCCTGGTCAGCATGGCGGAGCTCTCGGCGGTGGGCATCTATGTCCAGTACTGGTGGCCGCACGTGCCCACCTGGGTTTCCGCGCTGGCGTTCTTCCTCCTGATCAACGCCATCAACCTGACCAGCGTCAAGTCCTTCGGCGAAATGGAGTTCTGGTTCTCCATCGTCAAGGTGCTGGCCATCGTCGGCATGATCGTGTTCGGCGGCTACCTGCTGGCGTCCGGCACGGCCGGCCCGCAGGCCAGCGTGTCCAACCTGTGGCAGCACGGCGGCTTTTTCCCGAACGGGATCTCCGGCCTGGTCATGGCCATGGCGGTGATCATGTTCTCGTTCGGCGGGCTGGAGCTGGTGGGCATTACCGCGGCAGAAGCGGATGAGCCGGAAAAGACCATTCCCAAAGCCACCAACCAGGTGATCTATCGCATCCTGATCTTCTACGTTGGCGCTCTCGGCGTGTTGCTCTCGCTGTACCCGTGGGAGAAGGTCGTCACCGGCGGCAGCCCGTTCGTGCTGATCTTCCACGCGATGAACAGCGAGATCGTTGCCACGGTGCTGAACGCCGTGGTGCTGACCGCCGCGCTGTCGGTCTACAACAGCGGTGTGTATTGCAACAGCCGCATGCTGTACGGCCTGGCCAAGCAGGGCAATGCGCCCAAGGCGCTGCTGAAGGTCAACAAGCGCGGGATCCCCCTGGCCGCGCTGGGTGTTTCCGCGCTGGCCACCGCGGCTTGCGTGGTGATCAACTACTTCATGCCCGGCGAGGCCTTTGAGCTGCTGATGGGGCTGGTGGTCTCGGCACTGATCATCAACTGGGCGATGATCAGCATCATTCACCTCAAGTTCCGCCGCGACAAGCGCGCAGCCGGCCAGGAAACGCGTTTCAAGAGCCTGGGCTATCCGCTGACGAATTATGTGTGCCTGGCCTTCCTGGCGGGTATCCTCTACGTGATGTACCTCACGCCCGGCTTGCGCGTCTCGGTGTATCTGATCCCGGCATGGCTGGCCGTACTGGGCCTGAGCTACCGCCTCAGGCAAAAGCAAAAGCGCGCCGAACCGGCCCTGCCCGAACGCGTATCGGCATAATGATGACCCTGGCGGCCACTGGCCGCCGGCTCCGACCCATCCCAGCACTCCAGCCAGAGTATCCAATGTTCGAACACATCGATGCCTATCCGGGCGACCCGATCCTCTCCCTCAACGAGAGCTTTCAACTCGATCCCAGGACCGATAAGGTCAACCTGAGCATCGGCATCTACTTCGATGACGAAGGCCGGCTGCCGGTGATGCAGGCCGTGGCGAAAGCCGAAGCCGAGCTGATGGCCGACATGGGCCCGCGGCCTTACCTGCCCATGGCCGGGTTTGCGGCCTACCGCGACGCCGTGCAGGCGCTGGTCTTCGGCGAGCCGTGCCAGGCGCGCGCCGAGGGGCGCATCGCGACGGTGCAGACGCTGGGCGGTTCCGGCGCGCTGCGCGTGGGCGCGGATTTCCTCAAGCGTTATTTCCCTGACGCCCAGGTCTGGATCAGCGATCCGAGCTGGGAGAACCATCGCGTGATCTTCGAGCGCACGGGCTTCACCGTCAACACGTACCCGTACTACGACGACGCCACCGGCGGCCTGAAGTTCGACGCCATGCTGGACGCGCTGCGCCTGATCCCCAAGCGCAGCATCGTGCTGCTGCACGCCTGCTGCCACAACCCCACCGGCGTGGACCTGAACCACGACCAATGGCGCCAGCTCATCACGCTGCTCAAGCAGCATGAGCTGCTGCCTTTCGTCGATATGGCCTACCAGGGCTTTGGCGCCGGCCTGGACGACGACGCCTTCGCGGTACGCGAGCTGGTGGCCCAGGGCGTGCCGTGCCTGGTGGCGAATTCGTTCTCGAAGAACTTCTCGCTGTACGGCGAGCGTTGCGGCGGGCTGAGCGTGGTTTGCGACAGCGCCGAAGAAGCCGGCCGGGTGCTCGGCCAGCTGACGGGCGCGGTGCGCGCCAACTACAGCAACCCGCCCACGCATGGCGCCCGGGTGGTGGCCCGGGTGTTGACCACGCCGGCGCTGCGTACGATCTGGGAGCGCGAGCTGGCGGGCAAGTGCGAGCGCATCGCCAAGATGCGCGCGGCCATCCACAAGGGCCTGGCCGCCCACGTGAGTGGCGAGGCGCTGTCGCGCTACCTCACGCAGCGTGGCATGTTCACCTACACCGGGCTGACGGCCGATCAGGTGGACCGCCTGCGCACGGAGCACGGCGTGTACCTGCTGCGTTCGGGACGCATGTGCGTGGCCGGGTTGAACGAGCGCAACGTGACCCAGGTGGCACAAGCGATTGCCAGCGTGCTAGTGCCCGCGGCCTGACGGGCGGCTGAACTACGTCCCGCGCGGCAGTTAGTCTTCCCGCCCGCGCGGGGCAGTGAACTCGCTGTTTGCTTCAAATCAGTTCAAACCAGCACGTGACGTGTTTCAACGAAGAAGCGTTGAATCTGGCGATCTATGTCCGGATCGACCATCTCCTCGGGCCGGTTCCCATTCGGGCAGGCCAGCCGCGGCGTCGTGCCGAACAAGCGGCAGATCAACGGGCGCTCGGCATAGACCTGGCAACCCTGGCTGCCAAGATGAGGGCAACTGAGGTCTGTCAGCGCGGCTTCGTGCTCGGCATCGCTTTTGACGGGAAGCCTCGACATCTCGTGCGTCGAGGTCATCACCGGCCCACAGCAGTCGTGGCAGCCCGGGGTGCACGCGAATGCGGGAATCCGTGAGCGGAAGAACCTGATTTTTTGACTGATCATTTGGCGTCCCTCTTCATTGGCCTGCCTGCGTACCTATGATTGGCCTGGTGGCCGCTTGCGTACGCCCAGGCACCGGGTGCGGAACATTCACGGCTCGCTGCGATAGCCATTCAGGCCGTGTCCTTCAGCCCGCGAGCTTTTGCCAGAATATGCGATCCGACGCGAGCCGTTTGCCTTGTTTCAGGCGACGCGCGGCCGATCGCAGATTCAGCGGGTGCGTGGTTTCCAGGGCGCGAGCCCGCGTCAGCAGCTCGTCCTGGGAGGGAAGCGCCCGCGCCCCCTTCCACGCGAACAGCGTGTAGTTGCAACTGTCCTCGGACAGGGCAATGGAAAATGACTCGCCGAACACCGAACGGATCTCTTCCAGGTAGAACGGGATATCAGCATCGCTGTCGAGGAAGTTGGCCACCAATACCCCGTCGTCGGCGAGCCGCGCATGGCACGCTGCGTAGAAGGCGGCGTTCCCCAGTTGTGTCGGCATGCCATGGGCGAGAAAGCCATCCACCAGGATGACCTCCGGCCGCGCGTCCTGACTCTTGACGTACTCGGCGCCATCCGCGCAGACCACTTCGAGCCGCTCGTCGTCGGGCGGAATGTGAAACGTATCGCGCAAGGCGATCACTGCCGGATCGATTTCAATGGCAACAACCTTTGCCTGCGGAAGATGCCGATAGCAATACTTGAGCAATGATCCCCCGCCCAGGCCAATCATCGAGATCCTGGTGGGTGCCGGCTGCAGCAGCAGAAATGCCATCATCGTCCGTGTGTAGCCGAGCACAAGCTTGTCGGGGTCATGCCGCGACATGATGCTTTGGGTCGCCAGCGCATCGAAATGCAGTGAAAGTGCAAGCGGGGTTTCCAGCACAGTCGGGGTGCCGTCGTCAGGGGCTTCGGAGAGGAACTTCAAATAGGCTTCAAAGGATGTACGGCTGGGATCCATCTGCGGGCTCGATCAGGCTTGTTATTCGATTTGTCACTCAGTCAACAGCGCGGCGATGACGTCTCAATTGTCCCGTCGACCACATCGCCCTCAAACGAAAAGCGGCCCCTAGGCAACTTGCAGGCGCCAGGCCATCGGATTTCCGCCTCAGGCCGAAAAAGCGTCGTCGGATTGGTCCTGAGGGGCATAAAAGATATTTAAAGATCGCATTGCGTGGTTCTGGCATGCCCTCAAAGCCTTCTGGCGAAGGCCGTTGCCAGGCCGCACTTGGTCGATCAGTTGTATATAATGATAATGCTATTATCATACAATACTACTCTGAAGCGTATGGAATCCAAGACTGCCCGTTTCACCGTGTTGATCGACCCCGTGAAGAAGAAAGCCTTTGAGGCACTGTGCGCGGCGCAGGATCAAACGCCATCACAGGTCGTGCGTCAGTTGATTCGCGACTATCTGGAGCAGCATGGGGTGGCCTATGCAACCCGCCCCCAGGTTGGCGCCACGGTTCTGGCCAAGAAGGACGGCGAGTGACCGATGTCCGCATCGCGGATTTCAATACTGCTGTCATCGAGTGACGAGACTGGAGCAGGCTCTTGCAGCGATCGGAAGATGTCCATGCTTGAGGCGGTGACTTATCGCGTCACGCCGCGCGCAAAGGCGCTCGTCGACGGTAGCTACCAACCAAAGGTCCTGGTGGCTATCTATCGAGGCGACACCCTGGTCAGGGATGTTGCGCTTTATGCGCGATGCGACTCTTGTCCGTTGCGCGTGACTGCTGCAAGGCTTGCCGAAGCACTGGCCTTGCGGATTCGGGCGGTGCTCAAGGATGTGCACGAAACGGATGACGTTGCCGCAGCTGCCATTCAGACGCTATTGCGACGCGTTGGGCTTAGGACAACCCCAGGCTCCGTTGCCGTACGTGGTGCTGGCGTCAGCTAGCCGGGTGCGGCAACACGCCGCCCGCACGCCATCTACTTTCTTGACTTTCATTTAACCTGTTGGTTAAATGAAGCCATGCCATCCTCCACCGACCCGCTGACCCCCATCTTTGCCGCACTGGCTGACCCCACTCGCCGCGCCATCCTTGCGCGCCTGGCCGAAGGGGAGGCACCGGTGAGCGAGTTGGCGCGGCCGTTCGACATGTCGGCTCCGGCCATCTCCAAGCACCTGCGCGTGCTGGCGGACGCCGGGCTGATCGAGCGGGAGGTCAGCGCCCGCTGGCGCATCTGCCATCTGCGTGCGGATGCGCTGCGCGACGCGCATGACTGGCTGAGCACCTACCGGCGCCATTGGGAGGGCAATCTCGATCGCCTCGTCGAGTTCGTCGAACGCACCCATGCGGCGGGCTCGACCGAAGGCACCAGCAACGCAGGCAAAGCCCGAGGGAAAAAATCATGACCCAAGCTGCTACCTTCCATCTGGAAATGGACCGCTTCATCCGCGCTCCGCGCGAGAAGGTGTTCGACGCATTCACCAGCCAGGCCGCACTGTCCGAGTGGCATTGCCCGCGCGGCATGCACGTGCTGGAGGCTAGCGCCGATGCGCGGGTCGGCGGCAAGTACCGCATCGTGATGGGCGGGCGCGATGGTGCCAGGTACACCGTGGGCGGCGAGTATCAGGCGATCGACCGGGCGGACTTCCTCGCCTATACCTGGGCCTGGGAAGCCGGCCCGATGCCGCCGGAGATCAAGACGCTGATCGAGGTCACGCTGACGGCCAAGGATGGCGGCACCCACCTGCACATGCGCCACAGCGGCTTTCCCGAGGCGGGCGAGCGCGATTCGCACACGGGCGGCTGGCAATCGGTGTTCAATCGCCTCAGCGATTTCCTGGATCCGGAGGGCAGCGCCGGCTCCATCACCGTGATCGGCGACCCGCGCAGCAGCTATTGCCGCACGGTGCGCATGGCGCTGGAGGAAAAGGGCGTGGCCTACAAGCTGCAGCCCGTGCCGCCGCACTCGCCGGAGGTACTTGCGCATAGCCCGTTCGGCCGCATTCCGGTGTTGAGCGATGGCCCGCTTTCCTTCTATGAGACCCGCGCAATCCTGGCCTATATAGAGGAAGCCTTCGAGGGGCCGAGCCTGCTCCCGCGGCAATCTGGCGCCATTGGCCATGCGCGCTGCGAGCAGTGGATCAGCCTGATCAATTGCCATGCCTACGATGCCATGGTGCGCCGCTACGTACTGCAGTACATCTTTCCCAAGGGCGAAAACGGCCAGCCCGACCGCGCGGTGATCGAAGCCGCGCTGCCGGAGATGGCCACGCAGCTAGGCGCGTTCGACGAAGCCTACGGCAATCGCGATTACCTGGTCGGTACGGCGATGTCGATGGCGGACCTGTTTCTCGCGCCAATCCTGGCGTACGTCGGCATGTTTCCCGAGGGCGCCGCCTTGCTGGAGAAGTGCCCCAACGTGCGGCGCGCGCAGGCAGTGATGCGCGAGCGGCCAAGCTTTGCCGCGACGCAGCCGCAGATGGGCTGACGCCACCGCCTGGCTGCGTAGCCGCCTAGCGGCTACGCAGCGGGCAGGAGCACCGCCACCGCTTCCACCTCCACTTTCAGGCCAAAGTGCAGCGCGCCGGTCGGCACCACGGCGCGTGCCGGGCGCGCGCTGCCTCCCCACGACGCAAAGATGGCGTTGAATGCCGGCCAGTTTTCAATGGCGTCCACATAGACCCGCACCTGCGCCAGGCCGCCGATGCCACTGCCGGCGGCGATCAGCGCCGCTTCCACATTGGCCAGCACCTGGCGCGCCTGATCTTCGAAGGGCGCGCCGGCGAGCTTTTCGCCGGCGGGCGTGATGGGCAACTGCCCAGATACGAACACGAAGCCGTTGGCCACGGTTGCATGGCTGTAGTGCCCGCCCGGCGCGGATAGCCCGGCGGGGTTGACCGTCTTTACCGCGGCGCTCGCCTGATCACCATCCATGGAACCGGCTCCAGGTAGCGAGCGTGCCATCTTGCGCAAGCGCGTGATATTCGGGGAACTGCGCGCCAGTCGCGCAGGCGTGGTTGGGCAAGATGCGCAGCACCGTGCCGATGGGCAAGCGCGCCGCGATGTCCGGCTCGGGCGCGCCTTCCCGCGACACGATGCCATGTTCCTGATTGGCGCCACTGAGCACATAGCCCGGGAGCACGGTGCCGTCGATGCCGCAGACCTGCCCGTAGCCGAAATCGCACTTCTGCTTTTGCGTGCCACGGTCGCGGCTCATGGCCATCCAGCCGGCATCGACGATGGCCCAGCCCTTGTCCGCCTGGTGCCCGATCACGGTGGTCAGCACGCTCAGCGCCACGTCTTGCGTTGCGCATACGCCGACGTTGCGCATCACCAGGTCGAAGAACACGTAGACGCCCGCGCGCACCTCGGTGACGCCTTCCAGGCTCGTTGCGGATAGCGCCGTGGGGGTCGATCCGACGCTGACCACCGCGCATGGCAGCCCGGCCGCGCGCAGCCGTTCGGCCGCCATGACGCAGCCGGCCCGCTCCTGCTCCGCCATCGCCGCCAGGGCTTCAGGCGTATCCAGGTCGTAGCTGGAGCCGGCGTGCGTCATCACGCCGCCCAGGCGGGCGCCGCCTTCATGCAGCACGCGGGCCACGTCGATCAGCGCGGCTTCGTCCGGGCGGATGCCCGAGCGGTGGCCATCAGTGTCGATCTCGATCCAGACCTCGAACGACTCGCCATGCGCGGCACCGAATGCGACGATGGCCGCGGCGGACGTCACGCTATCGGTGACGATCTTCAGGTCGCAGCCCCGGCGGCGCAGCGCCAGGGCCTGGGGCAGTTTGGTCGAGACCATGCCGACGCCGTAGAGAATGTCCGTCATGCCATCGGCAAAGAAATGCGCGGCTTCCTTCAGGGTGGAAACGGTGATGCCGCGCGCCCCGGCATCGATCTGGGCTTGCACGACCGCCGAGCATTTGCTGGTCTTGGCATGCGGGCGGAACCGCACGCCAAGCGCGTCCATGCGCGACTGCATGCGCTGGATGTTGTGTTGCATGCGGGGGAGGTCGATCACCGCTGCCGGTGTTTCCAGGCTCGCCAGTGTGTGGGTGGCAGTGTTCATCGCGTTCTTGAGAGTGATCAGTCAGTCCAGCAATTGGACTTTGGCCTGCGGCTGGGTTGGGGTTGCCGCATGAAAGGACCGCAACCAGGGCAGCGCGGGCTCCAGCGTGGCGAACTCCGCATCGGGCACTGGCGCGCCGGCGGGCAGCGCCAGGCCGACCCGGTTGTGCCAGTAGGTGCGCAGCCCCACGGCCGAGGTGCCGAACATGTCGTAGCCCGAGCCCGCGACAAAGGCGGCATCCGTTGCCTGCACGCCCAGCTGCTTCAGCGCGAGCTGGTAGGGGCGCGGATCCGGCTTGTAGAAGCCCGCTTGCTCGGAGGTGACCACGACATCCCAGTCGATCTCCAGCAAGTCCGCGGCGCGTCGCCCCAGCCGCTCGGAGCAGTTCGTGACCACCGCCAGGCGGCAATGCGGCCGCAGGGCACGCAACAGTTCGCGGGCACCGTCCCACGCGGGGAGCTTGTCCCAGCCTGCGTCGAGCGCCTCCGGCGCGCTGGCGGGCAGGCCCACGTGGCTGGCCGCCTCGCGCACCAGTTGCTCGTAGGGAACGTAGGCGCCGCAGCCGTAGGTGCGCTTCAGGTACTCCGCGCGCCAGGCCCGGCCTTGCGCCTGCGAGCCGGCGGCGGCGTTCCATACGGTCCAGGAATCCAGCAGCGCGGTGAGCAGGTCGAACAGCACGGCGCGGGGCCAGGCAGGGGCGGGCGATTGGTCGAGGATTTCCATACGTTCCTTTTTGTGTGGGCGCAATAGCGCAATAGCGCAATAGCCGAGCTGCGGCGCTGCGTAACATCAGGCCCTCAGTGTAGGAAGGAGTACGTGGTCCGTGGTTAAATGCCGGAACATCAATCGTTAAGCTGAAGTGAATGATCCAGATCGAAGACCTGCGGCTGGTCGAGGCGCTGGCGCAGGCCCCGTCCCTGAGCGCAGCCGCCCGCGCGCTCAATGTGACGCCGCCAGCGCTGTCCATGCGCCTGCGCAAGCTGGAGGCCACGCTGGGCCTGGCGCTCGCCACCCGCACCGCCCGTCGCCTGAGCCTCACGCCCGAGGGCGAGCGCTTTGCGCAGGAAGGCGCTGCGCTGCTGGCGCAGCTGGAGGCGCTGCCCGAGTCGTTCCGCCGGGAGGACAGCCGCCTGACGGGCACGCTGCGCGTCGCCGCCCCCTTCGGCTATGGCCGGCACCATGTGGCGCCGGTGCTCGCGCGCTTTGCGCAGTGCCATCCCGGCTTGCGCCTGCAGCTGGATCTGCGCGAGGTGCCCTGGCCGGACAAGCATGACTCGGACGCGGTAGTGCATATCGGCGCCGTGCGGGACTCATCCTGGATTGCCCGCACGCTCGCCCCCAATGAACGCTGGCTGTGCGCCAGCCCGGCCTACCTGCGCGCCCACGGCACGCCGCAAGAGCCGCGCGACTTGCTGGGGCACGCGTGCATCTGCATTCGCGAGAACGACGAGGACGTGACGCTGTGGCGTTTTCGCCGGGCGGGTTCCGGCACTGCGCGGCGGCCATCGGCCCGCGAAACGCTGCGCGTTGTCCCGGCCTTTACGACCAACGATGGCAGCGTGGCGCGCCAGTGGGCGGAACAGGGGCTTGGCCTGGTGCTGCGCTCAGAGTGGGATACGGCGGATGCGGTGGCGCGCGGCACGCTGGTCCGGGTGTTGGCCGGCTGGGAGTTCGACAGCGCGCCGGTGACCCTGCTGGTGCCCACGCGGCGGGGCCGCACGGCGCGGGTACAGGCATTGATGCAGTTTTTCGAGGCGGCTCTGGGCAAGCCAGGGCCGCCCCCACCGCGCTAAAAGCCCTCGCCAGTGACGTGCTGCCCATCCCCCCTCAGGGCGCCGCTTGTGGCGTCACAATGCTGAAATACCCGTCAAACGTATCCAGCATGCCGAACAGCGACGCCACCGCTTGCGGGTTGCCGTCAATGCGGATGCTGCCATCGCGGATCGCGTCCGGCAGCGTCAGTTGCTTCAGGCTGATGCGGTCGAGCGTGGCCTTGTCCAGCGTGATGGTTGCCGTGGCCTGCGCGGATTGCGCGTTGGCCAGGTAGGTCAGGGCGCTGTTGCGCAGCGTCATGGCGTAGCGCTCTTGCAGGTCGGTGAAGTTCCAGTTCAGCGTCATGGCCTTGCCGGCGGCCTTGTCCGCATTCAGGCGCACCGCCAGGTAGTCGAAGAAGTGCGGCACGGTCAGCGCGCGCACCAGGTCGGGCGATGTCGTGCCGCTGGGCGCGCCCCGCTTGATGCCGTTGCGCAGTTCCTGCGCGCCGGTCAGGTAGGCATTGCGCCAGGTCGCGTTTTCGGTCTGGTAGCCAAGCTGCTCCAGCGCGTCGGCCTGTAGCGCGCGGGCCGCGGTGTTGGCCGGATCGGCAAAGACCAGCTCGTTGCCGATCTGCGCCACCCAGCGGTATTCGCCGCGGGCGTAGGCTTCGCGCGCCTTGGCCAGGACCGCGTCCGTGCCGCCCATCCATTCGATCGTCTTCTTCGCGCCCTGCACCGGCGGCAACGGGTTCAGGTGGGCCGGGTTGCCATCGTAGAACCCGAGGTAGCGCTGGTACACGGCGCGCACGTTGTGGCTGATCGAGCCGTAGTAGTCGCGCGCATACCATTTGCTGGCCAGCGGCTCAGGCAGCTTGCGCAGCGTGTCGGCAATGTCCGTGGGCGTGAGGCCATGGTTCATCAGGCGCAGCGTCTGGTCGTTCAGGTAGGCGTACATGTCGCGCTGGTCCGACAGGAACTCGTTGATGCGCGCCTTGCCCCAGGTGGGCCAGTGGTGCTGGGCGATCAGGATGTCGCTGCGCTCGCCGTAGCGGGCCAGCGCCTGGCCGATATAGAACGACCAGGCCTTGGCATCGCGCACCTGCGCGCCGCGGATGGTCAGGATGTTGTGCTGGGTGCGGGCAGCGTTCTCCGCGATGCACAGCGTGCGCAGCTGCGGGAAGTAGAGGTTCATCTCGGCCGGCGCCTCGGTGCCGGGGGTGAGCTGGAACTCGATGTCGATGCCGTCGATGCGGCGGGTGTCGATGGTCTTGGCGATGAGATCGGTGGGCGCCAGCAGCGTGACCGTGCCGCGCGAGGTGGCCTTGCCCAGGCCCGCGTCGACTTGGCCCGTCGCGCTGCGGGGCAGGGTGGTGCCGTACATGTATTGCGCGCGCCGGCTCATGGCGTTGCCCGCCAGCACGTTCTCGCTGATGGCCTCTTCCATGAAGCCCGCCGGCGCGATCACCGCCACCTTGCCGGCCTTCACGTCGGCTTCGTCGACGATGCCCTTGGCGCCGCCGAAATGGTCGACGTGGCTGTGCGTGTAGATCACGGCGACCACCGGCTTGCGCGGCCGGTGCGCATAGTACAGCGCCAGCGCCGCGCGCGCGGTCTCGGCAGTGATCAGCGGGTCCATCACGATGATGCCGGTGTCGCCTTCGATGATGTTCATGTTCGACAGGTCGGCCCCGCGCACCTGATAGAGGCGGTCGGTGACCTTGAACAGGCCGGCTTCATTGTTCAACTGCGCGAGCCGCCACAGGCTCGGGTTCACCGTGGCCGGCGCTGCATCGGCGCGCTCGAAGGCGTAGGCGTTGAAGTCCCATGCCACGCGGCCGTCCGCGCCGCGGATGGTGCCTTCGGGGAAGCGGGCCACCAGGCCACGGTGCGCATCCTCGAAATCCTGCCGGTCGCCAAAGGGCAGTGCCTGCAGCCATGCCGCATTGGCTTGCGCGGTGAGGGGCGAGGCAGGCGCGCTGGCCGTCTGGGCGGTGGCGGACTGGAAGGCAACGAGCGCCAGGATGGCGGGGAGGGTACGGCGAAGGGGCATGGCAAGGCTCGGCGAAACGAAGAGGACGTCTATTGGAGTCCACCGCCACCTATAATTCAATTGCAAGTTTTTTATCTCAGCGATGCAAGGAGCGCATGTCTTGAACCTGAAACGGCTGGAGCACCTGATCGCGGTGGCGGAAGAGGGCTCGCTGGCGGGGGCCGCGCGCCGTGTGCACCTGAGCCAGCCCGCGCTGACCCGCAGCATCCAGGCACTGGAGGCCGAGGCTGGCATGCCGCTGTTCGATCGCGGCCCGCGCGGCGTGGCGCTGACCGCGGCCGGGCGCATGGTGGCGGAGCGGGCACGGCGGATCTTGTTCGAGACGCGTTGCCTGGCGCGAGACCTCACGCTGGTGCAGCAGCATGAGATCGGCAGCGTGCAGATGGGGATGGGGCCGTTTCCCGCCGCCATCCTGCTGCCCGGGGTGCTGTGCGCCCTCAACCGGGACTGGCCGAAGCTGCGGGTGAAGGCCGAGGTCAACAGCGCCCCGGCGCTGCTCGCCGCCCTGCACGCGGAGACGCTGGATTTTCTGGTTGCCGAGCGCCGTACCATGCCGGCGGCGGCAGAGCTGGAAGTCCGGCGCCTGCGGCCCGAGCCATCGGGCTGGTTCGCGCGCCCGGGCCATCCCCTTGCGGGCGGGCGTGTCACGCCGGCGCAATTGCGCGAGGCTACGCTGGTGTCCGTGCCGTTGCCGGATCAAGGCCACGACCAGTTGCGCAGGCTGCTCGGCTGCCGGCCGGGCGAGAGCCTGCCGTTTCAGGTGCAGAGCAATGATTTTCATGCGCTCAGGCATTTGGCGTGCCAATCCGATGTGGTGCTGCTGGCGCCCGCGCGGGCGCTCAAGGCAGAGCTGGAGAGCGGCGCGCTGGTGGCGCTGGCAAGCACGGTTTCCATGGCCATGGACTTTGTCGTCGTGCACCTGGCGCAGCGCACGCTGTCGCCGGCGGCGGAAAGGGCGGTGGCAGCCGTGCTGGCTGCCGCTTGATTGGCGCGCCAGCGCCAATCAAAAGCCAACTAAATGTAACTTTGTTTGCGAAAATGTACCTTTCTCTTAACATATCGGACGGGCGCGAGGCGCAGCCAGGCGGGAAACCCGCATAGCCGCCCGCCGAACCCACGGCGATTCCCGTTGCCCGGTGGGTTTGTCGACGATGTGAAGCCAAAGGACAAGCAAGGTATGAGGCGTTTCGAATTCCGCAGCGACAGCTCCAGCAAATTCTGGGAAGTGGAACAGGACGACGCGCAGCTCAACCTGCGCTGGGGCAAGATCGGCACCCATGGCCAAAGCCAGAGCAAGCCGTTTGCCGATGCCGCCAAGGCGGCTGCGGCAATGACCAAGCTGATTGCCGAAAAAACCGGCAAAGGCTATGTGGAGGCGCAGGTAGCGGCCGGCGCCAGCATCGGGGCCACGGCGCCGCCGGCGCCTGCTGCCGCCCCCGCCCCCCGGGCCGCCGCGCCCGCCGCCGCCGCCATTCCCCAGGATACCGCCCCGGCCTCTGCGCCCCGGGCGCAAGCACCGGAACCCGTTGCGCCGCCTGCTGCCGTCATCGTGCCTGCCGCGCGTGGCGATTCGCCGCCCTGGCTGGAGGGGGGCGCCGCCGTGCTGATGCCGGAATTGCTCAAGGACCTGGCCCAGCCCAGCCGGCGCCATCCCGGCACCGCGCCCGCCGAGCCGCTGGACCCGATGCGGGCCTGGCTGCGCGTGCGCGAATCCCTGCTCAAGCACTTGCAGCCGGAAATCGACGCCAGTGCCGCCCATTGGCAGGCCGCTTATGCCGAGGCATGGCAGCGCGTGGAAAGCCGCCGCATGGAGGGCTCGCCCGCGTCCGACGCGGTGCTGATGACGATCCTCGTCAAGCTGTCCTCCCAGCACTACCGCGACGACGTGGAACTGGGCGCCAATGGCATGGCCTTCATGGCGGGCCGGCTCGGCCTGGAAGGCGCGGTGGATGCGTTGCTGACCGCGCAGACCATGGGCACGGAGCTCGGCTGGGTGCGCGATACGCGCAAGCGCCGCCTGAGCCTGAACGACAACGTCGACAGTGCGCACGGCACCGGCTACGCGGGCATCCACAGCGATGCCGAGTGGGCGCTGCGCGCCCTGCTGGCGCGCGCCGAGCCCGCGCAGTGGCAAGCCTGCGCGGACAAGATCCGCGCGGCCCTGCCGCTGCTGCCGCCGTCGCGCCAGCCGGTCATGGCCATGCTGCTGCCCGACCTGCCCGAGCTCAGCAACGAGACCGCGCAGCGCCTGCAAGGGCCACAGGCGCCGGCGTCGCTGCACTGGCTGCAGATGACCGTGACCGATCCTGTGGCGCTTGCGCTCGCGCAGCGGCAGAAGGTGGAGGGCTGGGGCAGCAATTTCTGGGGCGTGGAGACCATGGTGGCCACCGTGCTGCGCGAGCGCGGCGCCGATGCGTTACCCATCTTGGCGCCAGGCGCGGCCATCGAAGAGGCTGGCGAAGGCCTGGCGGCCATCGGCCTGCCCGACGCCGTTGCCGCGCTGGCGCGGGTGGCGACCAACGGCAAGCCCGCCATGGCGCGCTTCCAGCAGGCTACCGCCCGCTGGCCGTTGGCGGCGCTTGGGGCCTTGCCCGGCCTGGCGCTTGCCGGTGGCAAGGATGCCAGCCTGTACACGGCCAGCCTGGCCGCGCTGCTGCAGGCGCACGCCGCCGGGGCCGAGCGCGTGCTGCCGTGGCTGAGCCCGGCCGAGGGCGACCTGGTGAGGCAACTGCAGGCCAGGCTGGCGCAGCCTGCCGAGGCAGCCGCCGTTGAGGACCTGCCCACGGTGCTGGCCGATCCGCCCTGGCTTGGCAAGAAGCGCGTTGCCGCCGCCGGCCCGCTTGCGCTCGCGCCGCTGGATCTTCCCGCGGTCGAGCGCTGGGCCGAGGGCAAGCGCGAGGAATGGGCGTCGATGAGCGACTGGCAGGTGCGTCGCTACGACCAGGCCAAGGCCCGCGATGTGCAACTGCTGGCGAGCGACCTGGGGTTCGGCAACGCACGCGGCAAACAATCCGGCCTGCTCGAACACGCCATGCTGGCGATTCGCCAGCGCGATGTGCAGGCGCTGTTCGCCGCCTGGCAGGCCTTGCGCAAGCTCACCAGCTGGTGCTCGCTCGATGCCATGATGGCGGCCTTGCTGCCCGAGGAACTGGCACTGCCGCTGTTCAATATGGTGGCCGCGCAGAGCACAACCCACAACGACACTTATATGGCAGCCAGGTTCGGCCTGCAGGTACTGCCCGGCGTGCTGGGCACGGTGCGCCGCGCGCCCACCGAGGGGCTGCCGCTGGCGATGCCGTTTGGCGCGGTTGAGCTGGCGGCGCCGGCGGCACGCGCGCTGGTCAGGCTCAAGTCGCTGCGCGAAGTGGGCCGGGCCTGGCTGCTGCGCCATCCGGAGCATGCCGTCGCCGGCCTGATCCCGGCCGCGGTGGGCCGCATTGGCGAGGCGCGCGACAACGCCGCCACGGCGCTGCGCATGCTGGCCGGCGAGGGGCACGAGGCGCTGGTGATGGACGTGGCCGAGCGTTTCGCCCAGCGCGACGCGGACCTCGCCATCGTGGCCGCCGTGCGCGGGGTGCTGGATGAAGATCCGCTGCAGCGCTTCCCGGCCAAGCTGCCCAAGCTGCCCGAGTTCTACCAGCCAGGCAGCTTCCGCCGCCCCGTGCTCGCCACCGGCACGGGGGCCGGCAAGCCGCTGCCGGATTCGGCCTTGCAGCACCTGGGCACCATGCTGGCGTTTCCCGCGGCGCAAGGGCGCTATCCCGGCCTGGACATGGTCAAGGCGGCCTGCACGCCGGAGTCGCTGGCGGACTTTGCCTGGGACAATTTCGCGGCGTGGCTGCTGGTCAACGCGCCGGCCAAGGAGAGCTGGGCGCTGAGCGCGCTGGGCGTGCTCGGCAACGACGACACTGCGCGCCGGCTTACCCCGTATATCCGCGCCTGGCCCGGCGAGGCCGCGCATGCGCGCGCCGTGGCCGGGCTGGATGTGCTCGCCATGGTCGGCAGCGACGTGGCGCTGATGCACCTCAACGGCATTGCGCAAAAGGTCAAGTTCAAGGGCCTGCAGGACCGTGCCCGCGAGAAGATCGACGAAGTGGCCGAGGCGCGCGCGCTCTCGCTCGAAGAGCTCGAAGACCGCCTCGCGCCCGACCTCGGGCTGGACGCGCATGGCACGTTGCTGCTGGATTTCGGGCCGCGCCAGTTCCGTGTTGGCTTCGACGAAGCCCTCAAGCCCTTTGTGCGCGACACCGATGGCGCACGCCTGGCCGACCTGCCCAAGCCCAAGAAAACCGACGACGCCGCGTTGTCCAAGGAAGCCGTGGAGCGCTTCAAGGCGCTCAAGAAAGACGCCCGCACCATCGCCAGCCAGCAGGTGCTGCGCCTGGAGCTGGCCATGTGCGCGCGCCGGCGCTGGAGCGCCGCGGTGTTCGAGCCCTTCCTGGCGCAGCATCCGCTGGTGCGCCACCTGGTGCAGCGGCTGGCGTGGGGCGTGTACCGCGTGGCGCACGGCAGCGACAGCGGCGGCGAACTCCTGGCGTGCTTTCGCGTGGCCGAGGACGGCAGCTACACCACGGCCGACGACGATGCCTACATGCTGCCGCAAGGCGAGGATATCCGCGTGGGCATTCCCCACGCGCTGGAATTGCCGGCCGCAGATGCCGCCGCCTTCGGCCAGCTGTTCGCCGACTACGAACTACTGCAGCCCTTTGCGCAGATTGGCCGCGACACCTACGCGCTGACCGAGGCCGAGCGGCAGGCCATCGACCTGGATCGCTGGAAGGGCGTGGTCATCCCCACCGGCAAGCTGTTCGGCCTGGCCAACCGCGGCTGGCGGCGCGGCGCGGCGCAGGACGGTGGCGGCATCTGGTACTACACCAAGCAGGTCGAGGGTGGACGGGCCATCGAACTGACGTTCGATCCCGGCATGATCGTGGGCATGCCCGACGAATATCCGGAGCAGACCTTGCAAAGCCTGCAGTTCGGCGTGGACGCGCACGGCTGGGGCATCGCCCGTAACGGCGGCAAGAAGTTCGCCGGACTCGACCCGATCGCCGCCAGCGAACTGATCCGCGACATGGAGAGCCTGCGCGCATGAACGCCTGCGTCCATGCATCCCCTATCCCGCGGCTCCTTATTCCGCGGCCCCCTATCCCGCGCCCCATATCCCGCGGCTCCTGATGGCGCCGCTGAACGCACCAATGGAAAACCACCATGGTTGACAAGACAAGCCCCACGCTACAGCGCCCGCCCGCCGAGCTGCTCTACGCGGACGAACTGGCGCGGCTGGCCGCCACCGACGATGCGCCGCGCCCACCAGGCTGGGCGCTGTCGCTGACCGCCGCGCGCCGCTTTATCCTGGGCGATGCCGGCAGCGATATCGCCGCCAAGCTGGTGGCCCCGGCGGCCATGATCGAGCGGGCGCTGGTCACGCTGGCCACCGGGCGCGGGCTCATGCTGGTGGGCGAGCCCGGCACCGCCAAGTCGCTGCTCTCGGAGTTGCTGGCGGCGGCCGTCAGCGGCACCTCCACGCTGACCATCCAGGGCGGAGCCTCGGTCACCGAGGACCAGATCAAGTACGGCTGGAACTACGCGCTGCTGATCAACGAGGGCCCGAGCCAGCGCGCGCTGGTGCCCGCGCCGCTGTATCTCGGCATGCAGCAGGGCCGCATCGTGCGCTTCGAGGAAATCACCCGCACGCCGCTGGAGGTGCAGGACTGCCTGCTGGCCATGCTGTCGGACCGCGTGATGGCGGTGCCGGAGCTCGAAGGCGCCGCCGGCATGCTGTACGCGCGAGAAGGCTTCAACATCATCGCCACCGCCAACACGCGCGACCGCGGCGTCAACGAGATGAGCGCGGCGCTCAAGCGCCGCTTCGATTTCGAGACGGTGTTCCCGATCCTGGATTTCCAGCGCGAGCTGGAACTGGTGGAGCAGGCCTCGGCACGCTTGCTGGCGCGCAGCGGCATTCCCCGGCGCGTGCCGGAGCCGGTGCTGGAGTTGCTGGTCACCACCTTCCGCGACTTGCGCGGGCAGGGCACGCAGCCGCGCCGCAACGCGGATGAGGGCGGCGCCGAGCGCATGAGCGCAGTCATGTCCACCGCCGAGGCCGTGAACGTGGCGCACGCGGTGGGCGTGCGCGCATGGTTCCTGGAGCAACGCGATGGCAGCCCGGCTGACCTGGTCGACTGCATCGGCGGCACCGTGGTCAAGGACAACGCCGACGACCGCGCCAAGCTGCGCCGCTACTTCGAACAAAAGGTCTCGCGCCGCGCCGGATCGCACTGGCAGGCCTATTTCGCCGCGCGCGACCGCCTGCCTTGATACGCCACGCAGCCCCAGGCCGATGACAGCGCCGACCCCCATGCCCTACGCCGAGCCGCACACCGAGCCGCATGTGATCGGCGTGCGCCACCACAGCCCCGCCTGCGCGCGCCTGGTGGCCGAGCGCATCGACACACTGCGCCCGTGCTTCGTCTTGATCGAAGGGCCGGCGGATTTCAACGCGCGGCTGGCGGAGCTGCACCTGCCGCACCGCTTGCCGGTGGCGATTTTCAGCTACTTGTCGGGCCCTGGCGCGCAGCGTGGCTCGTGGACGCCGTTTTGCGAATACTCGCCGGAATGGGTGGCGCTGCAGGGCGCCGGGCGCATCGGCGCGCAGGCCCGCTTTATCGACCTGCCGGCCTGGCACGATGCACTGTCCGGGCGCACCAACCGCTACGCCGACGCTGACGACGATCAGCACGCCGAGCGCGCCGCCGACTACGAGGCGGCGCTGTGCACCGCGCTGGGCATCGACGGCCGCGACGCGTTGTGGGAGCACTTGTTCGAGAGCGAGATGCCGCTGCCGGCGCTGGCCGCAGCGCTGGATACGCACTTTGGCCAGTTGCGTGGCGACGATCCCGGCTCCCCTGCCAATGCCGAGCGCGAGGCCATGATGTCGCGCTGGATTGCATGGGCCATGCGCCAGGCGCAGGGCGCGCCGGTGCTGGTCGTTTGCGGCGGCTATCACGCGCCCGCACTGCGCGCGCTATGGCGCGGGCATGCCGAGGCGGCTGGCAGCGAGCCCCCCGCCGTGCCGCAGCCAGAGGTAGCCGCCGACGTTGAAGACGGCGCAACGCCCGTGCGCAGCGGCAGCTACCTCGTGCCCTACACCAGCAAGCGGCTCGACGCCTTCGCTGGCTATGCCTCTGGCATGCCGTCGCCGATGTACCAGTCCTGGGTGTGGCAGCACGGCAGCGCCGAAGCCGGCAAGCTGGCCCTCGCCCGCACCATGTGCCGCCTGCGCGAGAAGAAGCTTCCCGCCTCCACCGCCGATCTCAAGGCCTTGCACGCGCACGCCCACGGCCTGGCGATGCTGCGCGGCCATGCCCAGCCCTTGCGCTGCGACTGGCTCGACGCCAGCGCCGCCACCCTGATCAAGGACGCTCTCGACGCGCCACTGCCGTGGACCTATCGCGGCCCACTGCTGCGCGGCACCGATCCCGTGCTGGTCGAACTGATGGATGTGCTGGCAGGCGACCAGGTTGGCGGGCTGGCGGCCGGCACGCCGCAGCCGCCGCTGGTCGATGCCGTCGACGCCGAACTGGCCGCGCACGGTATCGTGCTGCAGCCGGGCCGTGCGCTGCAGCTCAAGCTGGACTTGCTGCAAACCGCCGACCGCGAGCGCAGCCGCAGCCTGCACCGGCTACGCATCCTGGCGTTGCCCGGGATCCAGCGCGAGCGGGGCCCGTCGCTGGCGCTGTCCGGCGAGCGCGAGGAGCACTGGCGGCTGCTTGGCTCGCTGGAGCAACGTGCCGCGCTGATCGAGGCCGGCGCCTATGGCGCCACGCTGCACGACGCCGCGCGCGCCCGGCTGGAGGAAACGCTGCGCAACGCCGCCGGCAAGCTGGCGGCGCTGGCAGCGCTGCTCAACGATGCCGCGTTCGCCGGGCTGCCGGAAGCTGGCGCGGCCTCGCTTGCTGAACTGGGCCGGGCGGTGGGCGCGGCTTCCCGCTTCGAGGCGCTGGGCGAGGCGCTGGGGCTGCTCCATGCCTTGCTGCGCCATGGCCAGGTACTCGGCATGGCCGGCGCGCCGGTGTTGCATACGGTGGTGGCGGCCGCGGTCGAGCGCGCCCTGTGGCTGCTCGACCTGCCGGGGCAGGTGGCCAGCGCCGAGCAGCAGGCACACCTGCTGACCTTCCGTGCGGTGCGCGATGTGGTGCGCGATGTGCGCAATGGCGCGTTCGGCGATGGCCAGCCGCTGCCCGCGCTCGATCCGCAGCGTGCCCTGGCTGTGTGGCGCCGCAAGGCGCGCGACCCGCAGGCGGCGGCTGCCAGCCGTGGCGCGGCGCTGGGGGCGCTGGCGAGCCTGGACGAACCGGCCGCGCCGCAAGACGGCGACGGCGGCGGCGACGACAGCATCGCGGGCGCACTGCGCCTGCTGGCGGGCTTGCCGCCGGCCAGCATCGGCGATGCGCTGGCCGGCCTGCTGGCACTGGCGCGCGATGTATTGACCGATGCCGGCGGGTTTGCCAGCGGGCTCGACGGCCTGTTGCAGCAGCTCGATGACGGGGCCTTCGTGCAGGCGCTGCCCGCCATGCGCATGGCCTTTGCCTGGCTGCCGCCGGCGGAGCGCGGCGCGCTGGCGCGCCAGGTGCTGGCTCTGCGTGGCGGCGAAGCCTATGGCGAGCGCTCGCTCACCGCGCCGCTGGGCGCGCATGATCCCGTGGATATTGCTGCCGCGCGCTTGCTGGAGGCCGCCGTGACGGCGCGCCTGCGTTACTGGGGCGTGCCCGTCGGCGCGGCCCCCGATCCCAACCCGAAGCCCACCGCGCCATGAGCCTGCACCTGCCTGATCCCTTGCAACGCTGGCGCCTGCTGTTGGGCGAAGCCGCGCAGCCCGCGCTGGGCGAGCTCGATGCCGATGCCGCTGCGGCCGACGCCGCCCTCGACTGGCTCTATGGCCGCGACCCCGAGCGCGCGCGGCGCGGCGAGCGCACCGGCAGCGGCGGCGCCTCGCAACTGACCACGCCGGACTGGATCAACGAGATCCACCGCCTCTTTCCGCGCGAAGTGATCGAGCGGCTGGAGCAGGACGCCGTGGAGCGCTACGGCATCGACGAAGTGGTCACCAACCTCGAAGTGCTGGAGCGTATCGAGCCGTCCGAAGCGCTGCTGCGCGCGGTGCTCCACACCAAGCACCTGATGAACCCAGAGGTGCTGGCCGCCGCGCGCAAGCTGGTGGCCGAGGTGGTCCGGCGCATCATGGAAAAGCTCGCCACCGAAGTGCGCCAGGCCTTCGCCGGCACGCGCGACCGGCGAAGACGCTCGCGCGCGCGCATCGCCCGCAATTTCGATTTTCGGCGTACCTTGCGCGAGAACCTGCATCGCTGGGACCCGCAGCGCGGCAAGCTGTTCGTGGAGGCGCCGGCATTTTTCAGCCGCGTGCGCAGCCACGCGCAATCGTGGGACATCATCCTGCTGGTCGACCAAAGTGGTTCGATGGTGGACTCGGTGATCCATGCCGCGGTGATGGCCGCCTGCCTGTGGCAATTGCCGGGCATGCGCACGAGGCTGGTGGCGTTCGATACCGCGGTGGTGGACCTCACCGCCGACGTGGCCGATCCGGTTGAGTTGCTGATGCGTGTGCAACTTGGCGGTGGCACCGATATCGCGCGGGCCGTGGCCTATGCCCAGGCGCAGATCGCCACGCCGACACGCAGCATCGTGGTGCTGGTCAGCGATTTCTACGAGGGTGGCAGCGACTATGAACTGGTCCGCCGCGTCAAGACGCTGGTCGGCGCCGGCGTGACCGTGCTCGGCCTGGCCGCGCTGGATGCGCGCGCCGAGCCGGTCTTTAACCGCGAACTGGCAGCCCGCCTGGTACGCGAAGGCGCCCACGTGGCCGCAATGACGCCTGGCGAGCTGGCCGCCTGGCTGGCCGAGAAAGTCTCCGGCAAGGCCGGCGGGCAAGTGCCCGGAGGGCTGGTCGCATGAGGGCAGACCGCGCCGATCTCCTGGAGCTGACGCCCGAAGCGCTGGTGGCGCTGGCCAACGCCGGCTTCGTCAAGCGTGCGCAGAAGGAAATGGCCGAGGGCCGGGCGCCCGAGCTTGCGCAAGATGCCGATGGCACCCTGCATGCCGCCTACGCCGATGGCATCCGCACCAGCCTTGCCGCAGGCCGCGCGCTGCGCGATGCGGTCTGTAGCTGCATTGCCTCGGGCCTCTGCCGTCACCGCATCCTGCTGGTACTGGCCTACCAGCAGGCCTGCCGGGAAGTGGCCAGCGTGGAAGAGGGCAGTGCCCATACGCTCGTCACCACGCCCGTCACCACGCCCGAAGGGCTGGCCGGCGGCCCATGGTCTCCGGCGGATTTCGACGACGCCGCATTGCAAGCCGCGCTGCGCCCGGCCACGCTGCGCCAGGCCGCCGAGCTGGCACGCGCGCGGCCGGTGGCGCGGCTGGCCGGCTGGCGCGTGGAAGCGCCGGTACCCACCGCGCACCTGCCGATGTGCACGGTGCGGTTTTTCTCGCGCCACAGCCTTGGCCACGCGCGCTGCGATTGCCAGGAGGGCAGCCGTTGCGCCCACGTGGCGCTGGCGGTCTGGGCCTTTCGCGCTGCGGCCGGCCGCCATCGCGGCCAGGTCGATGCCACCGTGGAGATCGCGCCGCCGCAGCCGGATGACACCGATGCCGGGACGCGCCAGGCCGATGCCGAAACACTGCGTGCCCTTGCCGCTGCGGCCGATGCACTGGCGCGCCAATTGTGGGCGGAAGGCACGGCCCAGGCGCCGCTGGCGCTCGCCCCGCGCCTGGGTCTGATGCGCAGCCTGGCCGCCGATTTCGGCGCGGCCTGGGTCAGCGCCGACGTCGACGCGCTGGCGGCGCAGCTCGACGACCAGCACAACCGCAGTGCCCGCTATGACCCGCGTCGCCTGCTGGATGCGCTGGCGTGCCTGCAAGGCCGGCTGGCCGCCGCGCTATCGGCCGATAGTGCCAGCACTGCTGGACCGGCCGGCGGGCTGCCCGGGGCGCTGCTGCCGGCGCGCCAGATCCTCGGCCTTGGCGTCAAGGGCGAAGTCGCGCTCGATCACCTCAAGCTGGTTTCGCTGGGCGCCGTCATGTGGGACGACGGCGACCATCCCGATGCCGCCTGCGGAGTCTCCATCGCCTTCGCGGATCCGGACACCATGGGCGTTGTCGCGCTCGAGCGCAGCTGGCCCAGGTCGGAGGGCGCCGCGCCGCCGGTGCCGCTGGTACAGCGGCGCGTGGCGGGCAATCCGATGGGCCGCCTGGCAGCCAGCCAGGTGGTCACGCGCGCGGCGCGCCGCCGCGCCAACGGCTTGCTGGAGATCGGCAGCGCCGCGCGCCAGACCAATGTGCTGCCGCTCTCCGCCCAAGCCTGGAACGACCTGCGGCCACCGCTGGCCTTTGCCACGGTGGCGGCATTGCGCCAGCACCTCACGCAAGCCGCGCCCGCCTGCCTGCTGCCGCGCCAGGCCATCGGGCACCTGCACGTGCTGGACGTGATGGCCGTGGAGCAGTGGGGCTGGGACGCCGCCGCGCAGACCTTGCTCGCCAGCCTGCTCGACACCGATGGCCAGCGCTGCCTGCTGCGCTGCCGCCACGGCAGCGGCGCGCCCGGCGCCGTCGACGCGCTGGCGAGCGTGCTGCGCACTGCCGAGGCCGGAGGCGACGCCATCCAGCGCGTGGCGGGCACGGTGCGCGTGATTGGCGGCGCCCTGGAGATGGAGCCGCTGGCCCTGATGACCCAGACCCGCGCCGTGGTGCTGGCGACCGAGCCCGCCAGCCCCGGCGCCATGCCGGCCTACGTCGCGGCGGCAACGGTGCCGCATGCCGCCCTGGCCGGCGCCGCGCTGGCGCTGCTGGCGCAGTGGCTGCGCCAGGGCTTGCGCAACCAGCGTCCAGCCGCGCTTGAGCGAGCTCGCGAACTAGCCGCGGCGTTGTCGCGCGCCGGGCTGGCGGAGACGGCGCTGCGCATCGAGGCCGCGCTGGCGGGCTTTGGCGGCGGCCCGGATGAGAACACCGCCTCGCGCTGGTGGGAACTGGTCCTGTGGCTGGCGCAGATCGAGAGCGCGGCGCTGCGCCCGCCGGTGGCCGCGCCCGCATAGCGCGGCTGGCAGCCCACACCCAACCACGGAGGGGTGTTGCCGCTTCCGCTGGCTGCCGATATCGATGCAGTCTGCCATTAGGTGTGACATCGGGGCGACGGCGGGAATCCAGATCGCTGACCTGAAGCGGTTCGATTGACGGCGATATGCCTGATAGCTAACATGTGGCCGATTGTTTTTATTGAATGCTCAAGCTGGGGCCACACCCGGCGAGGCGCATCGGGGCGTCCATGGTACGTAAGCTGTTGGTTCCGGGGGCAGGTCCAGATCTGGGCTTGCTGGTGAAGTCGCGACCGCAATCCACGATTGCGTTGTCCGCGGAGCAACTGCAGGCCCGCTTGCGCAAGAAACGCTCGGCCTCCTATATGGAGGCGGTCCAGCGGCTGGATGCCGGCACTCACGTGCACGATCGCCACGCCGTGGACGCGCTGGTGGCGGCGATCAGCGAAGAGCTTCCCGATATCACCATCGACCAGCAGCCGGTCGGCATTGTCGCCAGATGTCATCTAGGCCCGCCCTATGAGGTCCACACGCTGGACCGGCAGGGCAACATCATCCAGCACTACAAGACCTTCGAATCCTTGCCGCCGTTGCTGGCAAGAGGCCGGGCACTGGCCGTGCACGCGCAATATGCATTCGTAGAAATCTACACGGACAAAGTTATCGCGGTGACTGCCGCCGGTGACACCTCTATCGTCAAGGGATGACATGAGCACGGCAGAACGCATTATCCAGGTCGCGGACCTGACCTATATCACCAAGAGCCTGCACAGCCTCAACAAGGACATCGAAGCGGTCTCCAGCCAGGTGTCCGATGTCGGCAACGTGTTGTCCAATACCCGCTCGGAACTCAAGCGGCTGGAAGATGCCTTCCTGCGTTTTGTCGCCGCGGACCTGAAAGCCAAGGAGCTGTCGCTGGCGGAAACACGGCAGGTCAAGATCCGCCAGGAACTCGAAACCACCTACGGCTACTACGCGGAAGTCCGCCGCCAGGCCACCGGGATCCTGCAGGCAGCGGACGTCAACGTGGTCCGCAACGAGACCATCAAGGCCGCGACCGAAAGCCTGATGCTGTCGGCGCCGCGCTATTGGCTGGCGCCCGCGCTGGTGGCGCTGGCCGCCTGGCTGAGCGACCATGCGGAGCTGGCCAGGCGTGCGCTGGCCGAAGCCATCCGGCGCGATGACGAGAAGACCTCGCTGTTCTTCGCGCTGGTCAGCCGGCGTGCCGGCCGCGGCGAGGCTTGCCGTACCTGGCTTGATCGCTTCTTCGGCATGCAGGACCCGACCAGCCTCGACCGGCAGAGCGTCATCCTGGTCGATGCCGTGGCCAGCGGCATCTTCGGCGGCGAGATCCGCTTGCAGTGCACGCGCCGCATCGAGTCGTGGATCGATGAGCTGAGCGAGCAAGCCGGCTTTGTCGAGACGCAGCGCCGCCAGTGGACCGACGGGCTGCTGACCAAGATGCCCACGCCCGACCGCTCGGACAAGTACAGCCACCTCTCACGCTTCAGCCCGACGTGGCCGCGCCTGAACGAGTCGATGAACCAGGCCGCCACCCATGAGGTGGTCCTCAGGCACTTCCAGGGCATCTTCGACGGCGCGCTGCCCAGCGCCAAGAGCATTGGCGCGGCGGTGGACGGCCTGCTCGACACGCTGGTGAGCCAGTTCGACGACGAGGAACTGCCGCTGCGCCGGGACGACCGGCTCAACCAGCTCATCATCAACGAATCCGGCGACCGGCAGGCCGCCGAGCGCCGCCAGGCGCTGGAGAACGCGGCGCTCGACGAGCGCGTGAGCTTTACGCAACTGCTCACCAACGCCGCCATGAACCCCGAGCTGAGCAAGGCAACGCGTGCCACGCAGCGCTATGCCATTGCCCTGTCGCGCGCCTGGATCCGCGATGCGCACGATGACCTGAGCGCCACGTTCCGCAATGCCGTGCCGGCCGAAGCCGAAGTGGCCATCGAAGGCTGGGCGGGCAACACCCGCGGTGGCGAGAACGAGCGCGAGCTGTTGGCGAGCCTGGGCGCGCACCTGGACGCTGAGCGCGATGCCACGCTGGCCAAGCTCAAGCTGGGCGTGGGCCATTGGGTGGCAGGTGTGGTCGGCGTGATGGCGTTGCTGATGGCCATCAAGGGCGGCATGGTCCCGGCCCTCGTTGGCATCGCGGCCATCGGCTGGGTCGTGGTCGCCCGCAGCAAGATCGCCAAGGCGAAGGAACTCGTGATCCAGGAAGCCAAGAAGAAGAAAGCGCAGTGCGAGCAGGCCCTCAAGGCAACGCTGGCCGAGCTGGTCGAATGGCGCCGGGAGCTAGCTGCCCGCGACGCGGTTGCCGTGCAGGTGACCCAGCTGCTCGACGCCATCTCGCCGGAGCAGTACACGCTCAGCACCCACGAAAGCACGCGCCGCGTTATCGCCGCGGCGGCCTGATGCTCAACAAGGAATAGACATGACCCGACAGATCCTGGCCGTCGCTACGGGCGACGCGGCCCAAGCTGGTACCGTCGCCGCAACGCCTGGCGCGTCTGCAGCCACCGAACCGGTGCAGGCTGCGCAAGTGGCGCCGCTCAACGAAGCCCTGGCTGGCGCGTTCCCTGCCTGGGACCTGCTGCCCGCCGCGCCGTTCGTGCGCCGGGTGCGGTGAGCGACAGCGCCGCCGCCGCATGACGCCACCGCATACCTACGCCGAATGGTCTGCCTGTATCGATGCCCTCGCTCGCGGCGGCAGTGACGAGGAGGCCATCGCCGCGATGCGCGCTGGCGTGCTGAGCTGGACCGGCGGCGTTGCACCGCTGTTCGCGCAACGCATCAGCGAAGTGTTCAGCCTGCGCCTGCAGCGCGTTGCCGACGAAATGACGCGCGCCCTGCGTCATGGAAGCTCCGGCAGCGACCACGTCGTGCTGTCGCGCACGCTGCTGGATGCCCGGCGCAAGCTGTGGGTGCTCAACCGCGTGGCGCAACTGCCGTCCTTGCCGGGCGAACTGGCCGGCAGCCTGCAGGAACAGCTGCGCAAGTACGCAGCGCAGGCCCAGCAATCGCTGGAAGACAGCGCGCGCAGCGAGCGCAGCGGGCTGCTTGCCAGCATCATCCGCAACCACTCGCTGCTGCGATTCGACGCCGAACCGAATCCTGCAAGTTCCGCGAATCCCACGAACGCGGCAGCCACATCCGGCGGCGGCGTTGCGCAGCCTGCCGCGAGCACGCCCACGGGCGGCCCCGCGCCGCGCCGCAGAAACATCCTGGCCTAGACATGAGCGATACCAAAGAATTCAAGAGCACCCTGACCCGTTACCTCAAGGCGCGGGTGCCCTTTATCTCCATCCGCAGCGCGGAACGCGCCCGCGTGCTCGACATCGTCCGCGAGATCGCGCAAGGGCTGAACAACGCCCCGGTCTACGTGCATACGCTCTCGCAAGGCACCAAGGAGCTGGTCAGTGGCAGGTCGGCCAATGAAGATCGATCGGTGATCGGCGCGCTGGATTTCGCCAGCCAGCAGATCGGCCAGCGGCAGAGCCTCACCTTCGTGCTGACCGAGGTATCGGACACCGAGGACGACACGCCCTTTGCCCGCCAATTGCTGGACGCCGTGATGCTGGCGGCCGAGAACGGCGGCGCGGTTGCCGTCATCACCACCAAGCCGGTTTGGGGGCAACTGCAACGCCTGGGCATGTCCCTGGTACTGTCGCCGCCGACCGAGGACGAAATGCTCGACATCATCCACGAGCAGATCGGCGCCTATCGTGCCGACTACGTGATCGAGTGGGACGACGCCGACGAGCGCGAGGCTGCCGCCATCCTCACCGGCGTGTCACGCATCGAGGCGGAGAACATCATCGCCACGCTGCTGGCCAACGGCCGCATCGTCAAGGCCGACCTGGCCGAGCTCACCCATGCCAAGGACCGCATCTTTGCCGATATCTCCGGCATAGAACGCGTGCAGGTGCGTGGCTCCGAGCTGAACGTCGGCGGCCTTGGCGGACTGAAAGGGTGGCTGGACAAGGAGCGCCCGCTGCTCACCGCCGACCTGCGCGAGCGCGGCATTCGCCCGCCGCGCGGCGTGCTGCTGGTCGGCGTGCCGGGCTGCGGCAAATCGCTGTCGGCCAAGGCCATCGCCCATAACTGGAAGATGCCGCTGTACCGGCTGGACCTTTCCACCATCCACGGCCAGTACCTCGGCCAGAGCGAAGGCCGGCTCAAGGAAGCACTGAGCACCGCCGACCACGTGTCGCCGTGCGTGCTGTGGATCGACGAAATCGAAAAAGGCCTGGCCGGCGCCACGCAGGGCGCCGGCGATGGCGGCACCTCGACGCGGCTGGTCGGCCAGTTCCTCTACTGGCTACAGGAGGCGCGTTCGCGCGTGTTCGTGGTGGCCACGGCCAACGACGTGTCGCGGCTGCCGCCCGAGTTGCTGAGAAGAGGGCGCTTTGATGAACTGTTCTTCGTGGATCTCCCGACTGCCGAGGAGCGTAGGGAGATCATTGGCATCTATGTGCAGCGCGGCCTGAAGCGAGAGATTCCTGCGGCGCTGATGGCGGAACTGGTGGAGGCCTCGGAAGGCTTTGCCGGTTCGGACCTGGAATCGGCCGTGCGCGAGGTAGTGAAGGAGGCTTACCTGAACGGTGACGGCGCTGTCTCGGATGATCTCTTCCGCCGCAGTTTCCAGAACCTGGTGCCGTTGTCCAAGACCAGCCCCGAGCAGATCGAATCCATCCGGGCTTGGGGCCGGGAGCGGGCCGTGCCGGCGTCGGGGCTACCGATCGGCGGGACGGCGAGCCAGACGCGGTCGCGGCGGGTAGTGCTGGCGTGATTCAGCACTGTCGATGGCGCTCAGATGGCTGCCAGCGCCATCCCTTGCGGCAGCCCCGCCGGGATGCAGATGAGCATCAGCTCAGTGAGGCCGGCGAGGGCGCCGTCCCCGTGGCGCCGTGCCAGCCCGGCCTGCGCGCAAGTAACTTTTGTCGCGCGTGACCGGAACGCACCGGCCCTTTGGCGGTCTATGACTTACATCCGCGTTACAATGCTGTGGTGCACCATCGGCGCTGGGTGGCTGATTTATCACCATCCGCGCCGGTTCGGCCCTTGTCGTTCTACCCCGATTCATGCGATCCCTGCTGCTCCTGATCACCGTTCTGTGCTTGTCTGCGCTGTCCCTCGGGGCAGCGGCGAACACGCACGCCGGTATGCCGGGGCCTGCATTTGATTCCGCATTTGATCCCGCATTTGATCCCGCATTTGATCCTGTTCGCGCCGAACTTCTGATTGCCGAACCGGCGTTCTCCCGCACCCTCAATGAGCTGGACGGCAGTGCCGGCCTGGAGCGCGTCGTGGCGCCGGGCGACGACGGCCTGGCGGGCGAAGCGATGGTGGCAGCGGCGGTGGAGGACGATCCTCCCGGCTACTGCGAGATCTGGTCTGCCGACCTGCTCGACCCCCTCGACATGCTCGACGAGATCGAAGAATCCAGCGCGCTCTTCGCGCTGCCCACCGTGCGTGTGTCGTTGCCCCCCAACGAGATCGCGCAACAGCTGCCCGCACGTCCGGATCCTTTGCCCGCGGCGTTTTTCAAGCCCCCTATCTCCCTGATCTGACAGCCCTGGCAACCCCGGCGCGCTCCTTGCGCGCCCGGGCTGCGTTCCTATTGCCTGGGCGCCTTGGCCCGATCGCGTCGGCGATCGCTGGCTGACCGTTGGCGCACGCTTTTTGCGTGCGCCGGCGGCGGGCGCGCAGCCGTTTCGCCTGCCCCCATTTGTCATGCAGATCAAACAGATCACTATGTTTTCCATGGTGGCGTTGCTGTCGCTCGGAGCCTTGCCGGCTCTCGCGGCACAAACGTTCACCTTGCCGCAACTGCTGTCCCTTTCGCAGTCCACCAACAAAGGCGTGGAGGCGGCGCAGGCCGGCGTCGATGCCGCCAGCGCCGCTGTGACCAGCGCGCGTGCCTATCCCAATCCGCAGGTCGAGGTGATGTACGGCCGTCTGTCGCCGCGCACTGCCGGTGTGACCGGTGGCGCCGCGCCGACCATGGCCATCACCCAGAAGCTGGACTATCCGCAGCAGCGCAAGCTGCGCGCCGAGATCGCAGGGCGCAGCCTGGAGGCCACCGAAGCCGGCCGCCAGGCGTTCCGCGCGGACCTGGCGGCGCGGGTCAAGACGTCGTACTTCGATGTGCTGCGGCGCGAGATGGAGCTGGCCGCGGCCAAGGAAGACCTGGCCATGATGCGGCAGATCCAGGACCGCGCGCGGCTGCGGGTGGAGGTGGGCGAAGCGCCGCGCTATGAGCTGATCAAGGCCGAGACCGAGCTGCTGAGCGCGCAGAAGACGCTGCAGAGCGCCCAGTTGCGCGTCAACCAGGCCAAGGCGGCGCTGCGCCAGCAAGTGGGCGGCGCCATGCCGGCGGCCTATTCGCTGTCCGGCAGCCTGAGCCAGCCCTCCGCGCTGCCGGCCCTGCCGATGCTGCGCGACACCTTGACCGGCGCCAACGCCGAGCTGACCCAGCGCCGCCTGGAAGCGGACCGCGCCAGCCTGGCCGTGGACTACCAGCGCTCGCTGCGCCTGCCCGAGCTGGCGGTGCGCGCCAGCGCAGAGCGCCAGCCGGACAACACGGTCTCGCAGGTTGGCCTGGTCCTCACCATCCCGCTGTGGGACCGCCGCAGCGGCCCGGTGGGCGAGGCGAGCGCGCAGGCGATCCAGGCCCGCACCGCGCTGGAGGCCCGCGAGTTCGAGCTCATGCAGGAGCTGGAATCGGCTTACCGCCAGTACGAGATCACGCAGTCGCAGGTCAGCGCGCTGGAGGGCGGCATCGTGCGCCAGGCCGAATCCGCGCTGGCGGTGGCCGAGTCGGCGTACCGCTTCGGCGAGCGCGGCATCCTGGACTACCTCGATGCGCAGCGCGTGCTGCGCGGCGCGCGCAGCGACCTGATTGCCGCGCAGTTCGAGCTGCAGGCCGCCACCATCCAGATCGAGAAGCTGCTGTCGAGCGTGCCCGGGCAGACCGCGGCACCCACGGCCCCCACGGCCCCGTCCGTACCCACGGCTCCCCCGGCATCTACGGAAACCAAATAAGCATGCGCCCCCATTTTCTACTTTCCCTGACGGCAACCGCAGCCCTGCTGTTTTCCCTCGCTGGCTGCTCCGACGAACCCGCACCGGCCGCC
This sequence comes from Cupriavidus sp. GW822-FHT03E04, assembly GCF_058801495.1. Classification (NCBI taxonomy): domain Bacteria; kingdom Pseudomonadati; phylum Pseudomonadota; class Betaproteobacteria; order Burkholderiales; family Burkholderiaceae; genus Cupriavidus; species Cupriavidus sp. GW822-FHT03E04. The sequence goes on along the minus strand of NZ_JBXANI010000022.1, from coordinate 89,256 downwards.
GAGCCGCCTAGGCAGCCGCCCGGCGTCGTCAAGCCGGAAGAGACGCTGCAAAAAACCCTGAAGGTGGCCGCGGTGGCTGCCAGCCCGTTCAGCGAAATGCTGCGCGTGTCCGGACGCATCGATTTCGACGAGCAGCGCGTGGCGCGCATTGGCGCCAGCGTGACCGGCCGCGTGACGGATCTCTACGGCATCCTGGGCCAGGAGGTCAAGGCGGGCCAGGTGCTCGCCCGCCTGCATAGCAGCGAGCTGGGCGCGGCCCAGATGGCCTTCCTCAAGGCCGAGGCGCAGACCGAGCTGCAGGCCCGCAACGCCGAGCGCGCGCGCCAGCTGTTCGCCGCCGACGTGATCGGCCGCGGCGAGCTGCAACGCCGCGAGAGCGAGCTGGCCATTTCCTCGGCCGAGATGCGCGCCTATCGCGACCAGTTGCGCGTGCTTGGCATGTCGGCCGCCGCGGTGGCACAACTGGCCAAGAGCGGCAGCATCGATTCCTACTCGCCGGTGTTCTCCAGCATCAGCGGCACCGTGGTGGAGCGCAATGTCGCGCAAGGCCAGGTGGTGCAGCCGGCCGATGCGCTCTACACCGTGGCCGACCTGTCGCGCGTGTGGGTGGTGGCGGAAGTGCCCGAGCAGCAGGCCGCGCTGGTGGCCGAGGGCCAGAGCGTGGACATCGAGGTGCCGTCCCTTGGCAACGGCGCGGGCCAGAAGCAGATCACCGGCAAGCTCATCTACGTGGGCCGCACCGTGAATCCGCAAACGCGTACCGTGCTGGTCCGCACCGAGCTGGATAACCGCGAAGGGCGCCTGAAGCCGGCCATGCTGGCCAGCATGCTGATTGCCAGCGCTGCGTCCGAGCAACTGGTGATCCCGGAGTCCGCCATCGTGCGCGACGGCAACGACGAGCTGGTCTACGTGGAGCAGGCCGGCGGCCTGTACCGCCAGGTCAAGGTCAAGCTGGGCGCCGAGAGCGACGGCATGCGCGTGGTGCAAAGCGGGGTGAAGGCGGGCGAGCGCATCGTGGTGGATGGTGCCTTCCACCTCGACAACGAGCGCAAGCGCCTGGAACAGGGGTAATCGATCATGCTGAAATCCCTTGTGGAAGCCGCCATCAAACAGCGGCTGGTGGTTTGCGTGCTGGCGGTGGTGCTGTTCTTCTTTGGCTTGCGCGCGGCAACCAAACTGTCGGTGGATGCCTTCCCCGACGTCACCAACGTGCAGGTGCAGATCGCCACCGAAGCCACCGGCCGCTCGCCGGAGGAAGTGGAACGCTTTGTCACGGTGCCGGTGGAAATGGCCATGACCGGGCTGCCGGGCCTGGAAGAAATGCGCTCGCTCAACAAGGCGGGCCTGTCGCTGATCACGCTGGTGTTTACCGATGCGACGGATGTCTATTTTGCGCGGCAACTGGTGATGGAGCGCCTGATCGAGGTGGCCGGGCGCATGCCCGAGGGCGTGACGCCGGTGCTCGGCCCGGTCTCCACCGGCCTGGGCGAGGTCTACCAGTACACGCTGGACCGCGTCGACGACGGCAACCGCGCGCTCACGACCGAGGAACTCTCCGAGCGCCGCATCGCGCAGGACTGGGTGGTGCGCCCGCTGTTGCGCTCCATCCCGGGCGTAGCGGAAATCAACTCGCAGGGCGGCTTTGTCCGGCAATACCAGGTGCTGGTCAACCCGGACCGCATGCGGCATTACCAGGTCACGCTGCAGCAGGTCTACCAGTCGCTCGCGCGCAATAACGCCAACTCCGGCGGCGGCGTGCTGCCGCACTACGCCGAGCAGTACCTGATCCGCGGCGTGGGCCTGGCCCGTGGCGTGGACGATATCGGCAGCATTGTGCTCAAGGAGGTCGCGGGCACGCCGGTCTATGTGCGGGATGTGGCCAACGTGACCATCGGCCACGAGGTACGGCAGGGCGCGCTGGTCAAGAACGGCGAGACCGAGTCGGTCGGCGGCATCGTCATGATGATGCGCGGCGGCAACGCCAAGGAAGTGGTGAGCCGCGTCAAGGCCCGCGTGGCCGAGATCAACGAGCGCGGCATGCTGCCGGGCAAGCTGCAGATCGTGCCGTACTACGACCGCAGCGAGCTGGTGGACTCCGCGCTGTGGACCGTCACCAAGGTGCTGCTCGAAGGCGTGGTGCTGGTGGTGATCGTGCTGTTCCTGTTCCTGGGGGATGTGCGCTCGTCCGTCATCGTGCTGGCCACGCTGGTGCTGACACCGCTGATGACCTTCATGGTGATGAACCAGGTGGGCTTGTCGGCCAACCTGATGTCGCTCGGGGGGCTGGCCATCGCCATCGGCCTGATGGTGGATGGCTCGGTGGTGGTGGTGGAGAACGCGTTCGAGCGGCTCGGCCACCGCGACAAGAGCGGCATGAGCAAGACCGAGATCCTGGTCAAGGCGGTGCAGGAAGTGGCCACGCCCGTGATCGTCGGCGTGGGCATCATCATCCTGGTGTTCCTGCCGCTGATGACGCTGACCGGCATGGAAGGCAAGATGTTCGCGCCGCTGGCGTTCACCATCTCGATTGCGCTGGCGATCTCGCTGTTCCTGTCGCTGACGCTCTCGCCGGTGTTGTCGTCCTACCTGCTCAAGGGCGGCGCGGAGCACGATACCTGGCTGATCGCCTTCATGAAGCGCCACTACCTGCGCATGCTGCACTGGGCGCTGAACAATAGCCGCAAGACCGTGATTGGCGCGGTGGTGGCATTCATGGCCACCGTGGCCATCGTGCCGCTGCTGGGCACCTCCTTTATCCCCGAGATGAAAGAGGGCTCGATCGTGCCGGCGCTGGACCGCGTGCCTAACATCTCGCTGGAGGAATCGGTCAAGCTGGAGATGGAAGCCAACAAGCTGGTGCTGTCGGTGCCCGGCGTGAAGTCGGTGGTGTCCGGCGTAGGCCGCGGCGAAAGCCCGGCCGACCCGCAGGGCCAGAACGAATCGACGCCGATTGCTAGCCTGAAGGACCGCGACGAGTGGCCCGACGGCTGGACCCAGGACGATATCGCCAACGCCATCCGGGAGAAGCTCAAGGCCATTCCCGGCGTGCAGATCGTGATGGCGCAGCCGATTTCCGACCGCGTCGACGAGATGGTCAGCGGCGTGCGCTCGGACGTGGCGGTGAAGGTGTTCGGCGACGACCTCGACAAGCTGCGCGAGCTGGCCGGCGAGATCGCGCGGGTTGCCGGTGGCATCCAGGGCTCGCAGGACATCCGCATCGAGCGGATCTCCGGGCAGCAATACCTGTCGATCGAGATCGATCGACAGGCCATCGCGCGTTATGGGCTCAATGCCTCCGACATCCACGACATCATCGAGATCGCCATCGGCGGCAAGCGCGCCACGGACATCTTCGAAGGCGAGCGCCGCTTTGCCGCCGCAGTGCGCCTGCCCGAGGCGTTCCGCGACAACGTGCAGGCCATCCGCCAGTTGCTGGTGGCCACGCCCAACGGCGCCCAGGTGCCGCTGCAAAGCGTGGCCAAGATCGAGGTCACCGACGGCCCCGCGCAGATCAGCCGCGAAATGGCCAAGCGCCGCGTGGTGGTCATGATCAACGTGAAGGACCGCGACCTCGGCGGCTTCGTCGCCGAGCTGCAGCAGGCCGCACACGCCAAGGTCAAGCTGCCGGAAGGCTACTACCTGGAGTGGGGCGGCCAGTTCCAGAACATGGAACGCGCCATGGGCCACCTGAAGATCATCGTGCCGGTGACCATCGCCGCGATCTTCTTCCTGCTGTTCCTGCTGTTCAACTCCGTGCGCTTTGCCACGCTGATCATCACCGTGCTGCCGTTTGCCTCCATCGGCGGCATCATCGGCCTGTTCGTTACCGGCGAGTACCTGTCGGTGCCGGCCTCGGTGGGCTTTATCGCCCTGTGGGGCATGGCGGTGCTCAACGGCGTGGTGCTGGTGTCGTACATCCGCACGCTGCGTGACTCCGGCTTGTCGCTGGACCAGGCCGTGATCCAGGGCGCGACCCAGCGCTTCCGCCCGGTGATGATGACAGCCACCATCGCCATGCTGGGGCTGGTGCCTTTCCTGTTCTCCACCGGCCCGGGCTCCGAAGTGCAGCGCCCGCTGGCGGTGGTGGTGATCGGCGGGCTGATCACCTCGACCCTGCTGACACTGGTGATGGTGCCGACGTTGTATCGCTGGTTCGATAACCGGAAACCGGACCCGATGAAGGACGTGCCGGTGTAACGCGCAGAGACATCGCACAGTCAGGCAACGCCCCACGCGGTCCCGGTGGGGCGTTTTTATTTGGGGCAAGCCGCCGCGCTAACGCATGGCCTCATCCATTCGATATCATGTGCCCTGCAGCGGCACCAGCGCGCACGCTACGGCATGGCATCACACCCGGGTGGGGTGGACGGGGTGCCGATGCGGGGCGCGCCGAAGCCTTTTACCGGCCCCCCAAAAAAGAGGTTATTCAGACTTTCGCGTGGATAAGTGGCGGGAAGCAAAACGCTGGTTTGCTCCCCTCTCCCATGAAATGGGAGAGCAACCGGGGGAGAGGGTGGGCGTTCGCTCAACGTGATGCGCCTCGCTCTTGCGCAGGCCCGCCCTCTCCCCCAACCCCTCTCCCGCCATGCGGGAGAGGGGAGCTACGGCAGCGCTGGATTTGGCCCAGCGATGCATCAACCCACACGAAAGTCGGATGAATCAAAAAGGAAAGAAGCGCGTGGCAGGCCCAGCATCAGCACAGATGGCGGCAGAACCCGAAACCGGCGCGCAGGCAGACGGCGCGGCGCCGCCGCCGCCGCAAGTGCATGTCCGGCTTGATGGGCGGGCGCTTCCCGACGCCGGCGAACTCTGGCGCGCAGCGCTATCGCCGCTCTTTGACGTCGAGATTGGTGCCGCATCTGACGCTTTCTCGGCCGAGCTGATGGGCGTCCATCTGGGCGACAGCTTGATCGCCCGTGTCGGGGGCTCCGTGGCGCATCGCTTCAAGCGGGGCAGCGTCGAGATCCGGCGCAGCAATATCGACCACATCCTGATCCAGCTTTACGTCACGGGCGGCGTTCAGGGCGAGTACGGCAACCGGCCGTTCCATGCGAGCGAGGGATCGATCAGCCTGCTCGACCTGGGGCGGACGTTGGATAGCCGGACGCCGGCGTTCTCGAACATCACCCTCACCGTGCCGCGCGACCGCCTTCCCGCCTCGCTGAGGAGTTGCAACCTGCACGGCACCGTGCTGGATGCCGGCCAGGGTTCCACACGCTTGCTGGCGTCTCACCTGTCGCAACTCATGCTGGCCGGCGCCAGCCTGACAGCGCAGGAGACGGCCGCATCGGTCACCGCGGCGCTGATCATGCTGGAGGGCAGCGGCGCCAAGCTGCGCGATAGCGAGCCCGAAGTGCAAACGGCGGCACGCCGCAGCATGCGCAAGCTGGTACGGCGCTATATCGAACAACATCTGGCCACGGAAGCGCTCTCGCCGGAGCAAGTTGCCAGCGTCTTCCGCCTGTCGCGAGCCAGCCTCTATCGGCTGTTCGAGAGCGACGGCGGTGTCAACGCCTACATCCAGGGCAGGCGGCTGGATCGCTGTTTCGATGAACTGGCCCGATCCAAGGGCAGCGGGCTCAGTATCGCCGAGCTGGCATATCGTTACGGCTATTCCAACGAGAGCACGTTCAGCCGCGCCTTTCGCCGGCGCTTCAGCCTGAGTCCGCGGGAGGTGCGCGCGCTCGCGGAGCGTCCCCGCAACAACTGGCCAGCGGCGTCGGCCAACGGCAGCGAAGCTGCCACCATCAACGAATGGCTGGAGAGCCTCCGGAGCGAATTCACTGCCATCGGTGCCGGCGCCTGACTGCAAGGCCTCCATCCTCGATGTCGATCGCTTGCCCGCCGCACTGCGTGTAGCACGCCAGGCAAGCACCGTCGCATTGGCAACGCCCCGGGCGGCCGGGGTCTTCAAGCGCGGCAGGAAGGCGTGACTCCGGCCGCGAAAGCCGGCTCAGCGCACCTTGGGCTTGCCATACCGGATCGGGACATCGACCGCCGCCCCCGGTGCAAGCAGTGTCTTGAGCTGTTCCCTGGCGCTGACCGCGTCCTGGAACGAAGCGAACGTCAACTGGCTGATGCGCATGTGGTCAAAGTACTGGACCCCGATTGCGGCGTGGCTTAGCTTGCCGATCGTCTGCTGGACTTCCTGGGTCGATACTTGCGAAACAACCACCTCGTTGCGGCTTTCGCCCACAACGCCCCGATCGTTGACGACCAGCGTCACCGCACTGCCCACGGCTCCCGCGTTCTTCGCCGTGGCCGAGGCCGGCAGCGTCTGGAGCGACTGGCTGCCAAGGCGAACGACCGTTGCGCCCGCAAGGCTCTTCAATTGCGCGGGCGACAGCTGTTGCCCAGCCACATAAGTCGACGCGCCTGCGTAGCACAGCGTGGTGGCCAGCGCTGCGACGCCGCACAGCAAGCCCCTGAAGGACAAATTCATTTTCATCATCATCATTCTCCTCGCCCCGTTATTTCGCGGCAATCACACGGTATTCAACAGCCAAGGGCTTGCTGAGCTTGACGCTGACGCCGTCGGCTTCTGGCTGGAAACTGCTGCACGTGCCGGGCGCTGCGGTGGCCGGCATCACGCTGACCGCATACACCTCCCAATTCCCGGCGGCGTTCTCGCCATGGAATGCATAGCTGCCTAGCCCGTAGCTTTTCACTTCCGGAACGCCCGTGCTGTAGTAGCTGTTGTATGGAACAGCGAGTGCGGAAATGGTCCCGGAGGGCGATTTGACAAAGACGCCAACGCTGCCGACGCAGATGGAGCCGCTCAGTCTCAACTGCAGGGCATCCACCTTGTCATTGCCGCCGACCGTGAACTGCCCCAGTTTCTGGACCGAGCCGTACTTGAGCTGGGCGCTATCGGCGAACGCCTTGGTGAAGTCGCCAATGGCCAGGGTTGCCGGCTTGTAGGCACTGTACGCCTTCGCCAGCCTGACAGCGGCCGCGGCATCCGCCAGGCCGAAGCCGTACCAGTTCGAGTAGTAGTTGCCCGCGGCATTCTTTTGCCAGCCCAGGTCCAGCCGTGCCGTTTGGCTGCCATCGACGAGGCTGGCGTCTTCGCTGCCGGTAAATGTCCCCTGCTTCAGGTCAAGCCGGAGATTCCGGTTGTCGCGCGAGCCATAGTCCGGATCGATTCTCCTGGCGGTTGCGCGCAGAATCTCGCGCACGTCTCGCCACGTCAGGTTTGGATTTGCCGCCAGCATCAGTGAAACCACCCCTGAAATGGTCGGGGTGGCGGCCGAGGTGCCATTCATGCTGGCATAGTCGCAGTTCGGGTTATCTTTCTTGTTGGTTGCGCTGCCGCCAATGCTGAATGCGTTGGTGAGTTCCAGGAAGTTGCGGCTATAGCCTCTCGCGCAAGAGCTCAGGTCGGTCGAGAAGATCATCGGACCGGAGCCGAGCTCGCCGTATTGTCCCGCTTCTCCGAATTCACCGCCAAGCCCGGTGATCCAGTTGACCGCCCCGGCGTTGGAGTAGCTTGACTTGATGCCCTTGGCGTTGGCCGCGCCGACCAGGATGACGCCTGGCTCCAGCGCCTCTGTGTCGTTCGCGGGATTCTCGCAACTGATGACGCCGCGTATCCCACCGACATCCGGGCAAAACCTGGGGTTGTCGCCGCCGGTGTTGTTGTACTCATTGCCTGAGGCCTTCACCATGACCAGGCCCTTGCCGCTTCTCAGGTTTGGAAAGGCCCTGATGACGGAGCTGCTCCCGGATTCGGTGTCGTACTCGTCCGGCACTACGGGATTGCCTCCGTATGATGCATTGATGATGTGGGCGTTCCTGGACCAGTCGGCACCGCCGTAGGCCTGCAAGATACTGGCATTCGCGGTGCCGATGAAACGCGCGCCGCCCAGGGTGGCGCGGGGCGCGATGCCAATCACGCCTTTCCCGTTCTGCGCCGCGCCGATGATGCCGGCGACATGGGTGCCATGGGCCTCCGAAACGTTATTGGGGATATCGGCGGGCGTGGGGTTGTTGGTGCCGTTGTCAAAGTTGTAAGTCATCGACTTGTTCACATTGGCGGCCAGGTCCTCATTGCCGATATCGACGCCGTCGTCGAGCACCAGGACATTGACGCCCTGGCCTTTGATGCCCGCGGCGTGCACGTCTTCCACGTTGAGATCGGTGACGCCATCCGCGATCCCGGAGAAAGACTTGAAGTAGCTGGTGGCCTGCTTGAGCGCCCATTGGTAGATGTAGAGCGGCTCCGTGGCCCCGGTCTGGCAGGCGAACTTCGCATCCACGCCGGTTTCGGCGCAGGTGGACGCCGGGGGCACCGGCGTGGGCGTGGGCGCGGCGGGCGTCTGAGCGTTCGCGGCAGCGTTCTCTGGATTGTCACCTCCGCATGCCGAGAGCGCGGCGGCGGCCAGGAGTGTCAGCGATATGAATGTCGTCCTACTTTTCAACATGAGATTTCCCGCCTTCAATATGGTGTTTTCAGTACGCTATGGCTCGTGCCGGGCGCATCCCCCAGGAACTGCATGGTGTCAGCCAGCCGCGGTGGGCTGTGCCGCACACAAGCTGCGCTGCCGGGCTGCTATCGAGAACCCTTGGATGGCCTGGTCGTGCGCGGCCAGGTGCCGGCAAGCAAGTCATGCTTGCCATCGAAGGTCGCTTGCCACTCAGGCCCGGGCCGCGCTCTTGCTAGATGGGTGGCGCGTACCACGAACCGGCGCCAATTTTTGCAGAGTTATCGTTTAGTCACTTGACGCTGTGTCTCACAAAAACCGACGTTCTGTCTCACATGAGGGGGCCGGGCCGTGTTCAACGGGGCGGTTGCCTGTGGCGGCCATGATTCAGGATGGTGAGCGCGTCCATCGTCGTGCCAAGCGTGATTGCTAAGCAGATAGGCCCAGCCGGCGTAGCAGGAAATGGATCAGGACGCGCACACGCTGCGGCATGTGGCGATTTGATGGGTACATACTTCTGCGTCCAATGCACAATAGAAAGTACCCCCAGCAATTGAAACAGCCGCTGTGCGCGCATCAGTGATCCCTTGGCATCCCGGATGCAGTCGATGGCGCATTAGGGAGTGCGACTGCCTTGGCCTGCGCTTCGAAAATCATGGAACGCCACCACCCCATAGGCGACGATGGCCTCGGTGGTGACCTGCCTCCGGACTATCGGCATCAGGATGGTAGCAACGGCAAAGTCGAGCCCATCGAAAGCGAGAAGCACGCCGAGGCCGGCGACGATGCGCACAAGAGGCCTGTTGCGCATCCGATGGGAGAGATAAGGAAACGCTTCGGGTCTGCAAGAAGGTAGCCGTGAAGCCGCCTCGACTTGCGGGGCCCCGTCACCTCGTACGTCCAGATATTCAGTCCATCGGCCTGTTGGCAGCATCGTTGATTTTCAACCAATCTGGCAGCTTGCAATCGGAGGGCTTCCCTAGCGCGATACTTGCGGGGGATCGCTCTTAAATACAGTGACTACGCTCATGGTATCTACCTATATTCCCTGTTTCTTCTTATGAAATAGAGTGTAGACACTCGATATGAGCAAAAGTGGCGGATGAACTCGTTTCAACCGTCTCGCACAGCAAGAGGGGATAAATGCATCAAATCAAGCTCTCGCCCCACATCGTGGAGCGCGCCCAACGTCAGCGTGGCGGACACCTGACACCAAGGCCGATTGATGTAACGCGCACCGCACACCTTGTCATCGATCTCCAGGTGGGATTTCTGGAAGTTGGTGCTCCCGTAGAAGTGCCTGTTGCGCGTGAAATCGTTCCGAACGTCAACCGGATATGTACTGCAGTGCGAGAGGGCGGCGGGGTCAATGTGTTCCTGCGATATACCTACGATCCGCATGAGCGAACCCCGTGGACGCGATGGTACGAAAGGTTCTGTGGCCCGGAAGTCGCCGCTCTATCCCGCGCAGCTTTCCGCCGTGGTGCGCGAGAGCATCAACTCTGGCCCGAACTTGATGTTCGAGAGGGTGATTGGATCGTCGAAAAAACACGCTTTAGTGCATTTACGCCCGGAACCTGTTCACTGCACGAACGGCTGATGGAGCGCGGCATCGAAACAGTGATCATTACCGGCACACTCACCAACTGCTGTTCCGAGTCCACGGCGCGCGATGCCCACCAGTTGAACTATGACGTCGTGTTCGTTGCAGACGCTAACGCGACGCTAAGCGACGAGGAACACAACGCCACGCTGAATAACCTGTATCCCACCTTCGTCGACCTGATGCTTGCGGACGAACTGACGGAGAAGCTTGGGACCCCACCTCATCGTTCGATGACAGCGAACGTCCTGCCGAGCATCGCCAAGTAGTCGTGTAGACACGCCACCCCAAATGAATCGAATACGCGCTCGACGCATGCAGAGGTGCCATAAGAGGCACGACAGCGCGGCGTGTGAGGAAGGTTCGCGCGGCGGAATGACCGCCTTTTCGCCCCGCGCTCATGCGCTTTATTGGCGGATTGCAAGCTTGCCAGCACAGGCCTGACAGGTCGGCCCACAAGGCCCCAGCTACCTGCCCATGTGCTGGACTGTACGACCAACCAAATCAATCGGGCCTGAAGTCAGGCGAAAGAGCGAAATGTCCAATACCTCTGAAATTACACCTGGCAGCGGGGTAGTTCCGCATGCGTCAGGAGCCGATGCCGCTTCCGGCGAGCATGACGACTATGCCCGTTCGAGAGTGCCTGATCACGCTAAGCGTGGAGCAGGCTCGATTCTCACCGTACTGGTTGGCTTCGTCACAGCCTTCTTCTTTGTACTCGTCGGGGGGCTGTTCCTGGCCAAGAGCGGCGCCGCCGCGACGTGGTCCGGCCTCGTCATTTCGTTCGTGATTTTGGTCGTCCTCACGCTCATCGTCTGCCGGACCGCATCGCAAGAAGGCTTGACCGCCGAACTGCTGACCCGTGGAACTGGCTTTGGCGCAGTGGGTTCGATTCTCCCTTCCGCTATCTATGCAAGCACCTTTGTCATCTATGCCGGGACTGAGGGGCAGATCCTGGCTCACTCCATTAACCAGATCTTTCATATCCCCGAGCAGATCTGGTACGTGGTGGTCTCCCTGATCTTTCTGCCGATGGCCTGGAATGGCATTAACACCATGACGAAGATTCTTGCATGGACCGTGCCGGTCTACGTCATTCTCCTTGGGGCCGCGATTGTGGCTGCGTGGAACAAGAATCCCGGAATGCCTTCCGGCATGTTCACGGCCATGCCCGCGGGCGCGGTTGGGGGTGTCGCCGGCACCATCGCGATTGTTGCGGCGCTGGCGGGGACGGTGGGTATCAATCCATTCGAGGCCGCGGACTACAATCGCTTCATCCGGGCCGAAGAGTTCAAGCGTAAGGCGCTCATCAGCGTTGTTCTGCCGTATGCGCTGCTTTTCTTTGGGGCCATCCCCCTGGGTATGTATTTCACGCTTGTGACCGGGAGCGTGGACCCATCGATCTACTTCATCGGATTGATTGGATTGCTTCCCGGTGTTGCGCTGGCATGGGTGTCGCAAATCCGCGTGAACCTGACGAATCTCCATGTGAGTTCCGTCGCGTTTGCGTCCGGGGCCGAAGCCGTCGGGGCACGCAAGCTCCACCGCCGATTCTGGCTCCTGATGGTAACTGCTGCGTCGATCGCCCTGATGTGGTTCAACGTGCTGGGTAACCTCACTGTCTATCTGGAATGGACTGGCATCTTTTTGCTCTCTTGGGTCGCCTGTGTCGTATCGGACATTGTCGTAGTCCGCGGTGCATTGAAAATCGTGACTGGCCCGATTGAATATCGTACCGGCCACATCCGCGCATGCAATCCGGTCGGTGTCATTGCGCTGTTGTCGGGCACGATTGTCGCTTCATGGCTCTGGTTCTTCGCAAAGGACCCAATCCTTGCAGGCCTGTCGGCGTACATCGGCTTTGCTGTTGCCTTCACGGTCCATGTTGCTCTGGCGGTTGCAACTAAAGGTCGAACTTACTTTGCCGATGCGTCTGATGAGCGCCTCGCTGTTAACAAGCGATGTGTGGCCATGTAAAGAGAGTGTGGATCGATCATGGATCAACTTGGCCCTGCGTGATTGGCGATGCGGATCCATCCGCGCTCGATTCGCTTGCATACTCATCATCTTGCGAAGCAGAAACAGGAGGGCGATGCGCTCGCCCTGGTTGAGATCGCCGTAAGTGTTCTCAGTCACGTCTTTGGCGAAGGGAATCGTCTTCTCGATGAAGCGAACAGCCCCCCATTTCCTGGACGGTGCATAGCATGACGAACTGAGCAGCCGCCAGGTCCTCACTGCATCGTCTTCAGATCCCCGATGCGGATCAGCATCTCGGTGAACATCTGCATGTCCAGGTCCAGGTCGGTGACTTCCTTGTACTCCTTGGCGTTGTGCGCGGTGTACTTCTTGCCGGGCATGGCGGGGCCGAAGTTGATGGCATTCGGCATCAGCTTGGCGGTGGTGCTGCCGGCAGTGGGCACGGGCTTGGCTTCCAGCCCCGTGGTGTCGCCGAAGATGTTGAGCAGCGTGGACAGCCACGCGCCTTTAGGGTCGCGTGCCATCCAGTCGCCCTGGTCGTGGCTGATGGTCACCGTTGCGTGGTTGGCGCCAGCCCAGGCGTTGATCTTGTCGGCCACGGCCTTGGACAGGGCTTGCGGCGTGTTGCCGCGCGGCATGCGCACGTTGGTGGTGACTTCCAGCTGGCCATTTTTTTCCTGGACGAGGTTGGGCGACAGGGTGAGCGGGCCCATGAAGTCGTCTTTGTAGGCCACGCCCATCTTTTCGCCGAGGTAGCCCGTGCCGTACAGGTCGTCGAGGTACTTCGCTGCACGGGCGTAGTGGTTGTCGGCCAGCGCGATGCCGGATTCCCGCAGGAACAGCGCCAGGCGCGGCAGGGGATTCACGCCTTCCTCAGGCCGGGAGCCGTGGGCGGAACTGCCGGTGACCTTGACCTCCAGGCTGTCGGCGCGCTGGGTGATATCGATGGCGAACTTGCCCTGCGGCGCGTACTTCTCGATAAAGGCGGCGCGTGCTGCTTCAAGCCGGGCGCGGGTCGCGTTCAGGTCGCCGCCCTTGAGTTGCGCGCTCGCGGTTTGCGGCACGGCGTTGGCGGCGGCCGCGCCGCTCATGCCGACGATGGCGGTAGCGTTGCCGTCGGTGGCCTGCACGGGGAAGAACACCTTCAGGCTGCCCGAGCCTTTCTCGGCCACCACGGCCGGGTATTTGCTGTCGAGCACGATGTTGTACTCGGGCAGCTTCGTGTGCTGCCGGTAATATTTCATGCCGTCGCCGCCCGTTTCCTCGGTGGTCTCGATCATCAGCCGGATGGTGCGGTTGAGCTTCAGCCCGCTTTCCTTCACGGTTTTCATTGCATACAGCACGGTGGCAATCGAGCCCTTGTCGTCGATGGTGCCGCGGCCGTACAGATAATCACCCACGCGCGTGACCTTGAACGGATCGAGTTTGGTGCCGTCGTCCAGCCCCCATTCGTCCGCCACGGCAGGGACGACGTCGGCGTGGGTAAGCAAGCCGAATTCTTCCTTGCCCGTGCCCGGCAGCGTGACTTCGAACACGCGGTTGTCGACATTGCGGAAGGTGAGGCCGAAGTCCTTGGCCATGCCTTCCACCAGGTTGCCGAAGGCGATGATGGCGGGGTTCTCATGCTGCGGGATCTTGTCGTCGCGCACGGTGCGCAAGGCCACCATGCGCTCGATGGCGCCGATCACCGCCTGGTGGTTGTGAATCCGGTTATAGAGGCCCAGCAGGCGCCCGATATTGGTCAGGTCGTCGCCGTGCAGCGGGGCGTGCTTTTGATAGGCGGTGACACTGCCTGCCAGCGAGGGATCGGCCTTGGCTGCCGCACTCAGGAATGCGTTGAAATCGGCTGGCGGGCTGGCCTGCGCGGCGGCGGCTAGTGCGTCGAGGCCGGGTTTCTTCAGCGTGTCCGCGAGCGCGGGCTGCCCCACGGCCAGCGTGAGCAGGGCAAGCGATGCGAGCAAGGTCGAGCGTTTCATGGGCAGGGCTCCCAAAAAACGAAGGATGTTCGCATGAGTTGGCCAACTGGTGCAAATCCCGCCGGGCGGCCGGCAGCCGCGGCGCGCTATTTCCTGCCGACCATGTACTTCACGCCCTGTGGCCCGTAGCGCTCCGAGTGCGCTTCGTTGGCGCGCAAGTGGAATTCATCCCCGGCCCGGAAGGCTTGTTCCTCGCCTTCGGTGGCCAGGTAGAGCATGCCTTCGAGAATCAGCGCCCTGGCTTCGAAGGGATGCGCATGGACGTCAAGAGATCCGTTAGCCTCACGGGTGACGGTGACGACTTCCTGGAACCCCTCGCGAGCGAGGAGACCGGCAAAGGCTTCAGGATCCATGGCTGCTCCCTGTCCGTGCGCTTGGTTCGGTCTTTGAATATAGGCGTAATCCGTAGGCCCGGCGCATGGCCCTGGCGGCTACATGGCCTGGGGCACGAAATCGGATCGGTGTTGCCGCGCGTCCCTTGGGTCAGGGTGGTGATGCCGTTGGGCAGGATATCCGCCGCTTGGCAGTCCACCAGATGCATTGCCGGCCAACAGCGCATTCAGGCTCTCCGGCAATCTGCCCGGACCGCATGCCGCCGCGGGAGGGTGGTCGAAGTCGCTCGGCGCCAGGCTGGCGCCGAGCAGCTTGCCGAACGCGTTGAGCTGCACGTCGGAGGTCAGCCCCGCGCTGCCTGCGAGTGCAGGGCAGACGATCCATGTGGTGCCATCCCTCTTGTAGATGTGCAGGATTCTTACCTGGTCTGCCGGCTGCAATTGCCGCTCTTCACATGCGACCTGCTCGAGCCCAAATGCGCGTACGAAGTCGTCGGCCTGGCGATAGCCGATGCAGACGACCACCTTGGGCCGCCAGTGCGCGCAGAGCGTGCGCAGGAAGCGGAATCGCCCGCCATGCCGGCACAGGTCCAGGTAGCGATCCTTGGGCACGAGTTCGGACTGGCCGCGGAACACTTTGGACCAGGGTGTCAGGCCATCGAGCATGACGGGCAGCGGAAACAGGTTCAGCTTGAATTGCGCGCCGTCGGGTGCGTAGAGCTCGTCCCGGTAGTACGCCTTCCAGTCATTGTCATCCAGCCGGATACCGAGCGCTTGCGCGCGCGCTGCGGCCATGATGCGGGCAATGCGCTGGTGGTTCAGCCATTTGCCCATGTCTTCCCGATGCTTCGCGCGAAACTCCGCATCCCATGCCGGTGGCTCCGTGCGCGGCCGCAATGGCCCCGCCAGGCGCTCGTACCAGGGATGCGGGCTTCTGTCGCAGATCCAGAGACTGGCCCTGGGGTTTCCGCCTTCCATCCCTACGTACGAGGCAAAGTAGTTGTCTAGTTCCTGACGCGTGAATACCCCTGTGTGCTGCACTTTTGCCCCCCTACCTTTTGGTGGGACCCCGTTTTCACCGATTCCACAACGTGCCGCCCGGCGCTTGCAGCGCCGCGCGTGCCGCGTGGTTGTTTGATGTGTCCGGCGGGTCGGCTGCACGATGCGGAGGTTCCCCCCTCCCGCGCCGGCTGCGGCCTCGCTCGTTGTATTTGTCTTGCACGGTGCTGGAAACTGAAATAGCCAGTTCATGCCTGTCGGACTGAACCGTTCATATTCTGAGTTACTTCCCGCAGTAAATCGATATGAAATAAATAAAATGCTAAATATTCAATTGTTGCGATGCACTATATCCGAGATTATTTGTGATACACATTGCAATATTTTAATGTCTGACATAAAAACGATGGAATGCCAGGAGTTACGCCGCATCTATTATTTTCATCCCCTCTGATGGGGGGATTGGTTTTGTGAAAACGCCCCTGGATTGACGCGTCCTGGCCCTTCAAATGGAGAGAGGAAGGGGAAAAAGGGGTGTAGGCCGGGGAGATCGCCTACACCCTCAAGGAATGGCAACAACAGGGTCAATCGAGTTGCCGTTGGTAAGTGTGCTGCAGTACAGCAATTTCAGTACCCTGCTGAAAGGGGGTGGATACCGGCCAGCAGAGTAGGGAGCTGGCGCCGGTTGCGATCGAATGCCTGAAGTTCTTTTTCCACCAGGGTTGTCAGTTTTTCAGGGCACGCTTCGCGCTGCGCATTAGCGGTTGCGTTCGATCACCACTTCGAGATATTCGCTGGGCAAAACCAGCGTGCCATCGCCCGAGCGGTTGCGACTCACCATCAGCGCCATCACTTCCTCGGTGAAGGCCGCCTGCTTCCCGGCGTCCAGCGCGCCGAACGCCTTGTGCATCGGGCCATAGCAGGTGCGGAACACTTCGATCCAGTGCGCCGGCGAGCGGTAGCGGAAGGTGAACTCGCGGGTGGCCGTGTGGATCGCCCGGGCGGTCTCGCCGAACATGGTTTCGAGTGCTGCCTTGGTGCCCCATAGCGCGGGCGACTTAACGCCCGGCGAAGGCGGAATGTACTTGCCGATGGTCTTGAACAGTTGGCCGATAAAACTCTCGGGCGTCCAGTTGGCCAGCCCGATCCTGCCGCCGGGCTTGCATACGCGCGCGAGTTCGCTCGCGGCTTGTCCTTGGTCAGGGGTGAACATCACGCCGAAGGTGGACATCGCCACGTCGAACGAGGCATCGGGGAACGGCAGGTTTTCCGCGTCGGCCTCCTGGAAGCAGATCGTGTGGCCTTCCGCTTGCGCGCGTGCCCGCCCCGATTCGAGCAGGGCGGGCACGTAGTCGGAGGAGGTGACATCGCACCAGCGGCGCGCGGCCGCCAAGGCGCCACGCCAGGTGATGCGGTTGTCATACGGCGGCGCAGGCGCCGGCACGCGTCTCGTATGCGGCTTCCTGGCTTGCGACGATACGTTGAGCCCCCCCTTGCTGTCAGCGCTGCCGCGCATCTTCAAGATCGACATGCGCAACGATCCCCGTTCGGCCTGGCTTGATGCCTCGTTGCAGTTCGCAACGGCCGAGGCGGGGCAATGGCGGGCCGGTACCGAGATCGTCCTTGCCAGGTTGTCCGAACTGCTCTTTGTGGAGGCGGTGCGCCGTTGCATCGATGCGCTGCCGGCGGAGTTCGGCATGCCGCCGGCAGGCTGGCGCCGCCGCGGCGCCAAGGGCGTGGCGACTGCGCCGCTGATGGCCGACCCGGCGGGTCCGGGCGATCACGCGCCGCCCGCGCGCGCCAGCTGAGCCGGGTACGTGCTGCTGCGCGAACGGCCGGACCTCGGTAGAATCGCTCACGGCGTCGCACGCAAGGATGCGCAGCCTTGCCCCATGCCGGTGCAGTATCCGGAGCGCCACGTGGCGCAACTGGCATGTCCGCACGGACCCAAGGAAAACAACAACATGAGCGACGAGAGTCTGACCCCCTCACCCGGGACCGAGAGCAAGCCTGTTCTCGACTACCCCTGCGGAGAAGCGCCGGCGCCTGGCAGCGCGATTGAAATCGTACCGGGCGTGCTGTGGATCCGCATGCCGATGCCATTCGCGCTGAGCCATATCAACCTGTGGGCGGTGCGCGACGGCGCAGGCTGGGCGGGGGTTGACGCCGGTTTGCAAACCAGCGAAACCGCCGCCGCCTGGAGCGAGCTTTTCGCGCAGGGTGGGGCGCTGGCGGACGGGCTCACCCGGCTCTTCGTCACGCACATGCATCCCGACCATATCGGCATGGCCGGCTGGCTGACCCGCAAGTTTGCCTGCCGCCTGTGGATGACCCGGCTGGAGTACCTGAACTGCCGCGTGCTCGCGGCGGACACCGGGCGCGAGGCACCGGAAGACGGCGTGCGCTTTTATCGCCGTGCAGGCTGGGGCGACAATGCCATCGAGGCCTACCGCGTGCGCTTTGGCGGCTTCGGCAAGTACGTCCATGCCTTGCCCGACAGCTACCGGCGCTTGCGCGACGGCGAGAACCTGACGATTGGCGAGCACCAGTGGCGGGTCGTGGTTGGCAACGGCCACTCGCCTGAACACGCCTGCCTCTATAGCGAGGCGTTGAAGATCCTGATCAGCGGCGACCAGATCCTGCCGCGCATCTCTTCCAACGTATCGGTCTTCCCGACCGAACCCGATGCCGATCCGATGGGCGACTGGCTGGCCTCGCTTGCCAAGCTGCGCCGGGAAGTCCCGGACGACGTACTGGTGCTGCCGGCACACAACGAGCCCTTCCGTGGCTTGCACGCGCGTATCGACTATCTGGAGCGCAGCCAGCACCACGCGCTGGACCGGCTGCGCGCCGCGCTGGCCGAGCCCAGGCGGGCGGTGGATGTCTTCGGCGAGCTATTCTCCCGCCCCATCGGCGCCGAGCCCGGGCTGCTCGGCATGGCAACCGGCGAGAGCATTGCCCACCTGAACTATCTCGTGCATCGGGAAGAGGCCGTGATGGAGGTGGGCCCGGACGGCATCGCACGCTATCGCAAGGCCTGAGCGCCGGGACGATCGGGCGGGGCGGGGCGGGCAGGGCGGGCGGGGCGATCAGATCCAGACGTCGTTGACCGCCGTCCGCTCGCCCCCTTCGCCGCCGGTATTGAGCACGCCCCGGGGCTCGATCAACAGCAGCTTCACCTCTGTCTCGGCAAAAGGTTTGTGCTCCACGCCCTTGGGCACCACGAACATCTCGCCGGCCGATAGCTGCACGTGCCCGTCGCGAAAATCGATGCGCAGCGCGCCCTCCAGCACGATGAACGCCTCATCGGTCTCGGCATGGTGGTGCCAGAGAAAATCGCCTTCGATCTTGACCAGCTTGAACTGGTAGTCGTTCATCTCGGCGATGACTTTCGGCGTCCAGCGCTCATGGATCAGGCCGAGCTTCTGCGCGAAGTTCAGGCTCTTGTATTCACCGGGCTCTTTGTGTGGGGCGCTTGCCAGATCGTGTTGCATAGCGTGTATCTCCTTGCCTTGTCATGAACGCACACGTTAGCAAGGCCGGCGGGCAAAATCTTGTACGATCGTGCAAGCTCTCAGCCGGCGCCATCAGCGCAGTCTTTGCTGCATCGTCACCCAGCGTGCCGGCGACATGCCATAGGCCTTGCCGAAGTGACGCGTCATGTGGCTCTGATCGGTGAAGCCCGCGGCCAGCGCGGCATCGGCCAGCGACTGGCCCCGCATCAGCAGCGAGCGGACCAGGTCAAGCCGGCGCATGGTCAGGTAGCGGTAAGGGCTGGTGCCGAACAGCAAGCGGAAGTCGCGCGACAGGCTCCAGCGATCGCGCCCGCTGCACGCTTCCAGCTCACTCAAGGTGACCGTGCGGTGTAGCGCGCCGTGAATAAATCCCCGCGCGATCTCTGCGGCCCGGTAGTCATAGCCCTGGTGCCTGGCGCGGGCGCCGGCAGCGGCGCTCAGGGCATGCGCGAGATCGAACAGCGCATCGTCCTCCTCCAGCGGATCGAGCGGGCTCTCCATGCTTTGCAGCAAGACGCCGGTCGCTTCGCACAGCCGCGCATCCGAGGACAGGCCGTTCTTGATAAAGGGCAGCGGCTTGCCGCCCAGCACCTGCTGGATCAACGCTGGCTCGATATACAACATCCGGTACTGGAAGCCAGCCTCGGTGCCGGCCTCGCCGTCATGGACTTCATCGGGATGCAGCACGATGGTCCCGCCAGGCACGCTGTTGCACTCTGCACCACGATATTGAAAGCGCTGCACGCCCGACAGCGTCCGTCCGATGGCATAGGTATCGTGGCGATGCGGATCGTAGCCATGCCCGGAAAAGAACGCCTCGATGCGTTCCATGCGGCCTGCTTGCGGCGCGCGCAGAACCCAGTCCTTTGGGGTGTGGGTGTCTTTCAACGGCATGATCACCAGACCGGCACCTTCGGCAGGTGCCAGTCATGTTGCACGGCAAGCAGCCGCAGCGCAAAGCAGCTGGCGCCGCCGGCCAGCGCGGCGACGGTTGGCGGCAGGCGCAAGGCCCTGGCACTGACCAGTACCGCGGATCCCAGCCAGGCCGCCGTGGCGTAGATGTCGGCGCTCAGCACGGTCGGCACCTGCGCCAGCAGCATGTCGCGCACCACGCCGCCGCCCACGCCGGTGAGCGTGCCCATCAGCGTCGCCACAAGCGGGCGCACGCCGTAGTTCGTCGCCTTTTGCACGCCCGCCACGGCAAACAGCGCCAGGCCCGCCGCATCCAGCGCGATGATCAGCGGGCCGGTAAACCCCTGCGCCGCCGAGTGGAATACGAACGCCGCGGTGCCGGCAAGACAGGCAAGGGCGGGATAGCGCCAGTCCCGGATCGCATTGGGCGGGGCCGCGCCGATCAGCAGGTCGCGGATGATGCCGCCGCCGACCGCGGTGACCAGCGAGACCACCAGCACGCCGAGAAAGTCCAGCCCATGCCGCATGGCGACGATGGCGCCCTCCACGGCAAACACGGTGGTGCCGGCAAGATCGGCTGCCAGCACGACGACTTCGGCTCTTGTTCTCATTGGGCTGATGAATTGGGCTCGGGGCGGGGCAACTGTAGGAGGATACTGGCCTCCGGGCAGTGGCGCCATAGACACCTGCGGTGGTACGCGCCGCGCGTGCAGCGGCGGCGCGTTGCTGTTCATGGCACGGCCAGCGTCGATCGCGGCCAATCGCCTGCCACGCCAGCGCGCAAGCGCAAGCTGGCGAAGGCACACGAGTTGGCCATGCGAGTTGACCATGCGAGTTGACCATGCCCTGCGGCTGGCTCAGGTCCCCAGGTTCAGGCCAAAGTTCACCTTGAACAGGATCAGGATGCCGAAGATGGCGAACAGCGCCGCGGCGACGAAGCGCATCTTGGACAGCGGGATGATGCGGGTCAGGCGTTCACCCAGCAGGACCGCGGGCACGTTGGCCGCCATCATGCCGAGCGTGGTGCCGACCACGACCATGCTCAGGTTGGCATACTGCGCGCCTAGCGCAATGGTGGCGAACTGCGTCTTGTCGCCCATCTCGGCGAGGAAGAAGGCGACGACGGTGGTGGCGAAGGCGCCGGCACGCTTGCCGTTGTTCCCTTCGTCGTCCAGCTTGTCGGGGATCAGCGCCCAGGCGGCAAAGGCCAGGAAGGCGATGCCCAGCACCCAGCGTGTCACATCCGGGCTGACGTGCGATGCAGCCCAGTCGCCCAAGGCGGCGGCAAAGAGGTGGTTGAAGATCGTTGCGACGAAAATGCCCGCAATGATGCTCCATTGCTTGCCGGGAAACCGGGAGGCCAGGAGAAAGGAAAGGAGCTGAGTCTTGTCGCCCATTTCAGCCAGGGCGACCATACCGAACGAAGCAATGAGTGCTTCCATGTGACATCCAAAGGGGGCCGGCAACAAACGAACCAATGACTTCGCTGCCCAGTGCCAGCCCCAGCTGGTGGACAGAAAAGTCAAAGGTCTCGCTGAGCCAATCAGGCTGCCGGCGCCATGGTTTTTTGTACCAAGTATGTTGACGCAGGCTCCTCCAGGGGGACTGGAGGCTAGCTACTCCCCTAAGACGGCGCAAATAATACCATAGGCTTGCGTGCCCGGGCGGTCAGAGTGCCTTGGTCATGAACACCCGGCTGGTGCCCGGCGGCTCGCAGGGGATCTCGCCAAAGATGTGCCATCCATTGCGCTCATAGAAACCTGGCGCCTGAAAGCTGATGGTGTAGAGCACGGCGGAGCGGCAGTTGCGCCGCCGTCCTTCCGCTTCAAACGCAAGCAGTATCTGCGTGCCAAGGCCCGAGCCGCGCAGCGATTCCGGCAGGTAGAACAGATCCAGGAAAAGCAAACCGAGGGACGAGCGGCCAACCGCGCCGCCCAGGACCTGGCCCGTGTCGGGGTGCTTGACGACCACCGCGAGCGGTTGCTTGTCGCTATATCCGGTCTGCAAGGCATTGAAGCGGTCGAGGCCGTCGCCGATCATCGACGCCACCTGCTCGTCAATCACATCGGTCACAACGATTTCGGGATTGTTCATGACGTCTGCGTTCCTGGGGGAAGGGGGAAGGGTGGGAGGTGAGATAAAGGTGGGGCTATCATCTGCCGCTGGCGGAACAGGCGGGCGCGCGGCAGCCGCTAGCACCCTTTGACGCCCGCTGGTGCCGGGAACAATACTATAGGGTTCGCGCCAACTCCAATCCAGCCAGAATGCCACCATCCGCAATGAGCCAACCCGACACCCACGTCCCGCATCTTCCGCATGACCACGCCAGCCTGATCCGCGCCGTTCGGCAAGGCCGGCAGCCTGACTACCTGTTCTTCTGGGGGCACAGCGCGAAGGCCGGGGCCCCGGTGGGCAAGGAGTGCCTGTCGCAGTGGTGGCCCGCATCGTTCAGCGTGGATGGCCAGGCGTATGCCAGCGCAGAGCATTTCATGATGGCAGGCAAGGCCCGGCTGTTCGGGGATGCGCAGGCTTTGTCGCGCATCCTGGCGGCGCCGACACCCGCCGCCGCAAAGCAGGTGGGGCGCGAGGTGCACGGCTTCGATGCGCCGCGTTGGGACGCTGTGTGCCTGGCGCTGGTGACGCAGGGCAATATCGAGAAATTCCGCCAGGACCCGGCGCTGGCCGGCTACCTGCTCGGTACCGGCGAGCGCGTACTGGTGGAGGCCAGCCCGGTGGATCGCGTCTGGGGCATTGGGCTGGCGGCCGATGACCCGCGCGCCGGCAATCCCGAGCAATGGCGCGGCCCCAACCTGCTGGGATTCGCGCTGATGGCGGCGCGCGAAGCACTCAGGAACGCATCAGCGCGCTAACGTGGCGCAGGCCTCGATCAGGCCTTGATCAGTCCTCCGCGACGAAACCGGTAGCCTCCACAATCGGCTTCCAGGCGGCGCGCTCCAGCTGGATGCGATGCCGCGCCTCCTGGCCAGGCTTGGCTGCCACTTCCAGCCCAAGGGCCTCCAGCTTGCCGGCGGTCGCGGCGTTGCCGGAGGCGACGATGAACATCTTCTCGACCTTGGCAACGACATCCGGCTGGGTGCCGGCCGGCAGGAACGCGCCGTACCAGCTGGTGGCGTAGTCATACTGGCTGAAGCCTTGCTCCTTCAAGGTCGGCACATCCGGTAGCGCCTTGGCGCGCCGCGTGCCGCTCACGCCCAGGAACTGCAGCTTGCCGCCCTTGTACAGCGGCATCATGCTGGCCACGGCATCCCAGCCGATCGACACCGTGCCGCTGATCACGTCGACCAGCATCGGGGACGCGCCGCGGTAAGCGGCCGGCGTGATGGCGATGCCGGCGGCCTTGCCCAGCGCTACCGTGCCCAGGTGGCCGGCGCTGCCGATGGTCGCCAGGCCCAGGCTGGCGCTATTGGGATTGCGCCTGGCCCACTCCACGAACTCCTTCATGTTCTTGTACGGCTGCTGCACGCCCGCCGCGATCACGGTTGGCACGTCGGTCAGCACGGCTGCGGGCACCAGGTCCTTGTCCGCGTCGTAACCCAGCTTTTTGTAGGTCAGCGGGAAGATGGTGAACAGCGGCGACGGCCCGATGAAGATGGTCTTGCCATCCGGCTTGGCGCGCTTCACGTAGTCGAGCGCCAGGCGGGCCGATGCGCCGGGTTTGTTCTCCACGATGACGGTGCCATGCCCATCCTGGCGCAGTTGCTCGGCATAGATCCGGGCGAGGCTGTCGGCCGCGCCGCCGGGGGCGTAGCCGACGATGATGTGCATCGCGGCATCCGGGTTGTCCGCCGCGCTGGCTGGCCGGGGCAGGGCGAGGACAGCAACGGCGCAGGCCGACAGCGCCAGGGTGTGGATCACGAGGTTGCGGCGTAAAGCTTGGGTCATGGCGGATGCGGTGGCGAAGTCTATCGGTGATGAAGGGGGAGGCGGTTGCAGCGGATTACGGTTGCGGCCACTGGCCAAGCAGCCCGTGCGACGCCTCGAACAGCGCCGACACACGCAGCAGTTCAGCGTCGCCGCGGAACTGGCCCACCAGCTGCAAGCCGATCGGCAGCCCGTCGCTGCCGAAGCCGCAGGGCAGGCTGATGGCGGGGTGGCCGGTCATGTTGAACGGCATGGTCCACGGGAACCAGTGCGCGCGCACGTTTTCGAAAGCCTCGCCGTCGATGTCGATGGTGCCGAACAGGTCCTGCCCGATGGGCAGCGCCGTGCGCGTCAGCGTAGGCATGGCGAGGAGGTCTGCGCGCTGCAGCAGCGCCTGCACGCGCTGGAACAGCTTCGTGCGGTCGAACATGGCTTGCTGGTACTCCACGCCGCTGACCTGCGCGGCGGAGGCCACCTGGCGCAGGAACGTGGCGCTGAGCTGGTCGCCGTGCTCCTCGGCAATAGCGGCAAAACGCGCGCGCCAGACCGTATGGTTGATGGCGCGCCAGATCGGCTCCACGTCAAAACCTTCCCCGGAAAAGGGTTCCAGCTCCGCGCCAAGGTCGGCCAGCTTGGACAGGCTCGCCTCGAATGCCCGCGCCACCTCCGCCGATGCCGGGCGTCCTGGCGGCGTCAGGCAGTAAAGGATGCGGCGCCCGCGCAGATCGCCTTGCGCTCGCGCCGCGCTGACATAGTCCGGCTTGGGCACGCCGATGGACCAGGGGTCGCAGGCATGCTCGCCGGCCATCGCCTGCAGCATCAGGCCGGTATCCGCGACCGTGCGCGTGGTCGGCGTGACATAGGTCTGGTTGCCGAACAGGTCCTGCGCCTGGCTGTGCGGAATCACGCCGTTGCTCTGCTTGATGCCGACCACGCCGTTGCAAGCGGCCGGAATCCGCGTGGAGCCACCGCCATCGGTTGCGACCGCCAGCGGCGCGATACCGCTAGCCACGGCGACCGCCGCGCCGCCGCTCGATCCGCCGCTGGTGCGCTCGCGGCTCCAGGCATTGCGCGTGCGGCCAAACAGCGGCGAATCGGTCAGGCATTTGGAGCCGAACTCGGGCGTGGTGGTCTTGCCGATCAGGATGGCGCCTTGTTCGCGCAGGCGGGCGATGGCCACCGCATCGTGGTCGGGCACGTTGTCCCGGTACGGCGCCACGCCAAATGTGGTGCGCACGCCCTTTGTATTGACGAGGTCTTTCGCGGTGAAGGGAATGCCGTGCAGCAGCCCAAGTGGCTTGCCCGCCATGACGGCTTGCTCCGCCTCGCGGGCGGCGGCGATGGCTTGGTCGGCGCACAGCGTGATGAAGCAGTTCAGCTCAGGCTGCAGCCGGGCGGCGCGGTCGAGCACGGCCTGCGTGAGCTCGACGGGTGAGATTTCCCTGCGGGCGATGCGGCCTTGAAGCTCGGCGGCGGACAGAAAGCAAAGCGCATCGCTCATCGGTGGGCGTCTCCAGAAAGTGTCTCGGGGGCCTGGATGCCGCGCTTTGCGAGGCTTTGGTTTTTGGATCCAGAATCCACTGTTTGCGGCTATAGTAGACCCGTGGGCAGCCCTTGTAAACTGCGCCACCCAAGCTGAATCACCCCGTGCCCAAACGGCGCCGGGATGCGCAAAATTGCGTGAAATTTCATAAAATTGGGGGCAAATGGCAGAAACATTCGAATGGCAAGGCCGGGTGCGGCTGGTCGAGGAAGTCGCCCAGGTACTGCGCCAGCGCATCTACCGCGGGGTGTATCCGCCGGGCAAGCCACTGCGCCAGGTGGAGATTTCCGAAGACCTGAAGATCAGCCGCACGCCGCTGCGCGAAGCGCTGCGCATCCTGGAGCGCGAGGGCCTGGTCAGCGCCGAGACGGCACGCGGCGTGACCGTGGTCAGCGCGGATTTCCGGCAGCTGATGGATGCCTACGAGTTGCGGGAGGTGATCGACGGCCTGGCGGCCCGGCTGGCGGCATCACGCGCCAGCGAGCTGGCCGGGGCGCCCTTGCGCGCCATCATCGAGGCGCAGCGGGGGAGCCTCGATCCTTGGCGGCCCGAGGTCTATACAGCGGCCAATGTCGAGTTTCACACGGCCATCATCGGGCTGGCAGCGAACGAGTACCTGGCGCGGCAGGTGCCCATTGTGCATATGACATCGCAGGTGTTTGCGCCAAGGGTCCTGTTTGCCCGGGACCGGGCACTGGCAGCCATCGAGGAGCACGAGCAGATCGTGGCGGCGATCGAAGGCGCGGATGCCGATGAGGCGGAACATCTGGCCCGCCTGCATATCCGCAATTCGATGGCGCGGCTCAGGGCGCTGGCGCAGGGGGAAAGCGACGAGGTCGCGGTGGTTGCTGAACCCTAAGTGCTAAGTGCTAAGTGCTGGCGGGGGCCGCAAGGACCACGTTTATGGCTGCTGCGGCTCCGCGGCAACCGGCAATTCCTGGCGCAGCGCCGGATGGTGCCGGTTCACGCTTCTCGCCCCGAGGACCAGCGCCAGCAGAAACGCCAGCAGGTACCCCGCAAACGTAATGGTTGCTTCCATCTCTGACCCCTCTATGCACGTTCGCGCTATTTTTTTGCTAGCCGCGAGTATGCGCAAAAGCACACCTGGCCCGCTACCACTCGACGGAGGGGGGTGTGGCCCGAATCACAACGTGGTTGGCCGCACAGGCAGCCAGGTACATGGGTGTTGAGTTCGCTTGTGTCCTGATGGGTCCTGATGGCACACTTGCAACACTGTTGCAAAAATAGAAGGCCGGGCCGCTCATGGCCCCGCGCCCTCGCCCTCCCAGCCATCCCATGTGGCGACGCCCGTTAGTGCTCCTGCTCTGCGTGTTCCTGCTCTTCGGGCAGGCGGGTGCGGTCGTCCACGCGCTTTCCCATCTCCACGCGTCCCAGCAGAGCAATCCATGCGCGGCACCGGCCGACATTGAACAGTGCGGGCCCGGCCACGACGCCTGCCTGCAATGCCTGGCCTTCGCGGCCGCCGCCGTGGGCATGCCGTCGATGGCTTGCTGGCTGCTGCTCGTCAGCTTCCGCCGCTGGCACTACCCGCTGCTCGCCGAGCGGCACATCGCTCCCATCTTCTCGCCACGGCCCCGCAGCCGTGGCCCCCCTCTGACTGGCGGATTGTTCGCTTAGTGCATGCGCGCGGGCCTGAGGGCCGTGCGCAACATTCCCATTCCGTCAGAGGCACCCCATGTCCCGTTTTCCGCTTCGAGCCATCGCGGCCGGCGCCGCGTCGGCGCTCGCCCTGTCCGCCCACGCGCAGTCATCGCCGGCCGACCCGTCTTCTTCCGCGCCATCCTCGCCATCGGTTCCCGCCCCGGCACCCGCGCCGGCAGCCAGCGCCAAGGCCCTGAATGCCGTCGTGGTCACCGCCAAGCGGCTCGACGAGGCGCGCAACGCCTTGTCGCCCGAGACCGGCAGCTCGGTCTATCGTTTCGACAGCGAGGACATCAACGCGCTGCCCCAGGGAGAAAACACACCGCTGAACCAGGTCCTGCTGCAAGCCCCCGGCGTGGTGCAGGACTCCTTTGGCCAGTTGCACGTGCGCGGCGACCACGCCAACCTGCAATACCGCATCAACGGCGTCATCATTCCCGAGCCGATCAGCGGCTTCGGGCAAATGCTGGATACGCGTTTCGCGGACGAGATCAAGCTGATCACCGGGGCGCTGCCGGCGCAGTACGGTTTTCGCACGGCGGGCATCGTGGACATCCGCACCAAGGGTGCGGCCGCCGACGAGGAGGGGCAGCCCAAGGCTTTCGGCGGCGAGATCGGCACGGTCTTCGGCAGCCACGCCGATCATGAGCTCAACGGCTATGTGCAGGGCGCAAAAGGGCCGTGGAGCTATTTCCTGAGCGGCTCCTTTGTCGAGAACAACCTCGGCATCGAGAACCCCGCCGCCGGGCGCAATGCCATTCACGATCACACCGACCAGGGCAAGGCATTCGGCATGCTGTCCTACCTGATCAATCCGGACAGCCGGGTGAGCTTCATGTTTGGCAGCGCCGACAACCGCTTCCAGATTCCGAACCGGCCGGGCCTGTCGCCATCGTTTACCGTCGACGGCGTGGCCACGCCGCCCTCCGACCAGCTCAACGCCAACCAGCGCGAGAAGACCGATTTCCAGATCCTCTCGTACCAGAACAAGGTATCGTCCGCGCTCGATTTCCAGGTGTCGCTGTTCCATCGCACCAGCCGCGTCGACTACAACCCGGACCCGATCGGCGACCTGGCCTACACCGGCGTTGCCGCCAACATCACGCGCAGCAACGAAGCCTACGGCGTGCAGGCCGACGGCAGCTACGTGCTCAACCCCAGCCACACGCTGCGCACCGGCGTGTTCGTGCAGCGCGAGCATTACGGCGTGGACAACACCTCCAGCGTGCTTCCCGCCGACGCCAACGGCAACCAGACCAGCGGGGTGCCATTCACCATCGTGGACAACACCAGCAATACGGGCACCACGCTGGGCTTTTACCTGCAAGACGAGTGGAAGGCCACCGACAAGCTGACTGTCAACTACGGCGCGCGCTATGACCACGTCAACACGGTTGTCAGCGAGCAGCAGATCAGCCCGCGCCTGGGGCTGACCTACGATCTCACCAACGTCACCCGCCTGCATGCCGGCTACGCGCGTTACTTCACGCCACCGGCGACCGAGAAGATCGACACCACCTCGGTGGCCAGCTTCGCCGGCACCACCAACGCCTTGCCGTCGGACGCCAACACGGCCGTGCGCTCGGAGCGCTCGGATTACTTCGACCTTGGCGTGTCGCACCAGGCCACGCGCAACCTCACGCTGGGCCTGGATGCCTACTACCGCAAGGTGCGCCACCTGCAGGACGAAGGGCAGTTCGGCAACGCGCTGATCTTCTCCTCGTTCAACTACGACCTAGGCAAGATCTACGGGCTGGAGGGCACGGCCAACTACCGGCAGGGGAGCTTTGCCGCTTACGCCAACCTGGGCGTTTCGCGCGCCTTGGCCAAGGGGGTCGAGACCGGGCAGTTCCATTTCGGCGCGGATGAGCTGGCGTATATCGCCAGCAACTGGGTCCACCTCGACCACGACCAGACGGTGGCGGGCTCGTTCGGTACCTCGTACACGTGGCACGGCACGCTGCTGAGCGCGGATGCGCTGTTCGGCAGCGGCTTGCGCAACGGCTTCGCCAACACCAATCACCTGGGCGCCTACTTCCAGGTCAACGTGGGCGCCGGACACGCCTTCGATGCGCCGGTCATCGGCAAATTCAAAGTCCGGCTGACGGTGATCAACCTGTTCGATCGCAACTACCAGTTGCGCGACGGGACCGGCATCGGGGTGGGCGCGCCGCAGTATGCGCCGCGGCGCAGCTTCTACGTGGCGTTGTCAAAGCCCTTCTGAGCGCGGGGGTGGCGCGCGGCGTTGGCCCGCGTCGCCCCCCAGTTAACGTCGATCTAACCGCTCTACACCGCCGAGGCTTTCACCGCCCCATTGGCAAAGAATGCCTGCAGGTTTTCAAACACCAGATCCGCCATCGCATTGCGCGTCTCGTGCGTGGCGCTGGCGATATGCGGCAGCAGCACGACGTTGTCCAGCGCGAACAGCGCCTGCGGTACCTGCGGCTCGTTCTCGAACACATCCAGCCCGGCGCCTGCAATGCGCCCTTGCACCAGCGCCTCCACCAGCGCGGTTTCGTCGACCACGGAGCCGCGCGCGATATTGATCAGGAAGCCTTTCGGGCCTAGCGCGTCGAGTACCTCGGCCGACACCAGGTGCCGGGTCTCGGGGCCGCCCGCGGTGGCGATGACCAGGAAGTCCGCCCACCTGGCCAGCTCGCTCAGGGAGGGCTCATGGCGGTAGGGCGCATCCTGCGCGGGGCGGCGGCTGTGGTAGCGCACTTCCATGTCGAAGCCCGCGCCGCGCCGGGCAATGACGCGTCCGATGCGGCCCATGCCGACGATGCCCATGCGCTTGCCGCTGACGCGGGTGGCGAGCGGGAACTGCGCCTTTGGCCACTCGCCGCGCCGCACGAAACGGTCGGCCGCGCTGAAGCCGCGCGCCACGTCCATCAGCAGGCCGAAGGCCGTATCGGCCACGCAATCGTTGAGCACGTCGGGTGTATAGCCAATGGCGATGCCGCGCGCGCGTGCGGCGTCCAGATCGATCTTGTCGAGGCCCACGCCAAAGCTGGAGATAACCTTCAGCTTTGGCATGGCCGTGATCATCGCGGCGTCGACGCCGATCGCGGCGCGCGTGGTCAGTGCGGCGAACTCGCCGCCGTGGCTGGCGAGGAAGGCGGCGGGATCGGTCTCGGCCCACAGCGGGTGGACGTCGTAGTGCTCGGCGAGGCTGGCTTCAAGCGCGGCGGGCAGGCGTCCGTGCTGGGCAAGGCGTGGTTTCATGAGAAGAGGTCCAAATGGTGAAAATGGTGATGGTGGCCCGGCGGTGCTTGATTCAGTCCGCGCTGAGCTTGTTGTCCTGGATGATCTTGGCGTAGCGCTTGCGATCCGTGGCAATCAGGTCGGCGAACTGCGTGGGCGTGCTGCCCACGGGAATGGCGCCTTGCGCAATCAGTTGCTCCTTCACCGCCGGCATCGCCACCACTTCCTTCACGCCGGCGGCGATCTTGTCGACGATGTCCTTGGGCGTGCCGGCCGGCGCCAGCAGGCCGACCCACGATCCCGACTCGGCGCCGGCGATGCCCGCCTCTGCCAGCGTCGGCACGTCCGGCAGCGCGGGCGAGCGGACCTTGCTGGTCACGGCCAGCGCGCGCAGCTTGCCGGATTTCACATGGCCGGCGGTTTCCAGGATCGAGGCGAACAGCATGTCGACATTGCCTGCCATCAGGTCGGTCATGGCCGCGCCGCCGCCCTTGTAGGGCACATGCAGCAGGTCGGTACCGGTAGCCACCTTGAAGATCTCGGCCGACAGATGCGGCGAGCCGCCGCTGCCCGAGCTGGCATAGGTCAGCTTGCCGGGCTGCGCCTTGGCCAGCGCCACCAGTTCCTTCGGGTTCCTGGCCGGCAGTTTGGGCGTTACCACCAGGGCAAAGGGCAACTCCGCCATCAGGCTGACCGGCACGAAGGCGGCCGGGTCATAGTTGAGTTTCTTGTAAAGCGAGGGATTGATCGATTGCGTGCCGACATTGCCGGCCACCAGCGTGTAGCCATCCGGCTTGGCGCGGGACACGATGTCCAGCCCGACATTGCCGGCCGCGCCGGGGCGGTTGTCCACCAGTACCGGCTGGCCCCAGAGTTGCGAGAGCCGCAGCGCCACCAGGCGGGTGCCCACGTCGGTGCCGCCGCCGGGGGCGAACGGCAGGATGATGGTCACCGGCTTGGTCGGCCAGGCAACGCCGGGCTGGGCCTGCGCGGCGGGCAGCCAGGCGCCGATGGCCAGGGCGATCAGGGCCGCGCGGCGGCCAAGTGTGGGGGTGTAGAGCGAGCGCATGTCTTGTCTCCGAAAGTACGGCTTGCTGGCCGGGCGCCTTGGCGCCGGCACGCATGGGTTGGTGGTTGCCCGGCGGCAACTCACTCGGGCTGGATGCCCGCATCCTTGGCCACCTTGGCCCACTTGCCCATTTCCACTTGCAGGAAGCTGGCGAATTGCGCGGGCGTGCCGCCTGCGGGCTCGATGCCGGCGTTCTGCAGGCGCTCGCGCACGTCGGGCGAAGCCAGCGCCTTGTTGATCTCGGCGTTGAGCTTGTCCACCACCGCCTTGGGGGTGCCGGCCGGGGCCAGCACGCCGCCCCAGGTGCTGGTCTCATAGCCGGGCAGCCCGGCCTGCGCCATGGTCGGCACCTGCGGGGCGGCCGATGAGCGCTTGGCGGTCGTCACCGCCAGCGGGCGCACCTTGCCGCCCTTGACCTGCGGCCCGATGGCGGCAACGGTGTCGAACATCAGCGACACGCGGCCGCTGGTCAGGTCCGGATGCGCCAGCGTGCTGCCCTTGTACGGGATGTGGACCATGTCGATGCCCGTCATGCTCTTGAACAGCTCGCCCGAGAAATGCGGCGCGCCGCCCGAACCGCTGGACGCGAACGACAGCTTGCCCGGGTTGGCCTTGCCGTAGGCGATCAGTTCCTTGACGGATGTCACCGGCAGGGAAGGGGACACCACCAGCATCAGCGGCACCACGTGGGTCAGCGCCACCGGCTCAAAGCTCTTGACGGTGTCGAAGGGCAGCTTCTTCACCATGCTGGGATTGATGGCGTGGCTGCTGGCCACCAGCGCCAGCATGTAGCCGTCCGGCGGGCTCTTGGCCACGAGGTCGGTGCCGATGATGCCGGTGGCGCCGGGGCGGTTGTCCACCACCACGGACTGGCCCCAGGCTTCGGTCATCTTCTGGCCCACCAGCCGCGCTACCAGGTCGATGGCGCCGCCGGGGGAGGCGGGGACGATGATGGTGATGGTCTTGGTGGGGTAGCTGCCTTCGGCGGCATGGGTGGCGGGGGCGGCCAAGGCGAGTGCGGCCGCGATGCCCGCTAGTGCTGCGGCAATGGGCTTGGTGTAGAAGTGCATGTAGTCTCCTGTGCGTTTTTGTTTCGGCTTAATGCTTTCCATCCAACGCGCAGCGAGAGCGCCAACGCATCATTTCGCAACTGCGCGGCTCCCCTCTCCCACTTCGTGGGAGAGGGGAGCAAACCGTGGCAACGCCGGACGAGCCATCAATTGGCCGTCGCCCCCGATTTCTTCACCAGTTCGGCCCAGCGCGGGATCTCCTTGCCCATGAACGCCGCAAGTTCGGCGGGGCTGCTGCCTACCACTTCCATGCCCAGTTGATGCGTCATCCGTTGCTGCACGGCGGGCTGCTTCAGCGCGCGCACCACTTCGGCGTTCAGGCGCTGCACCACGTCCTTCGGCGTGCCGTGCGGCGCGTATAGCGCCTGCCACGACACCATCTCGAAGCCCGGCACACCGGCCTCGGCCATGGTCGGCACGTTGGGCGCCAGCGCGGAGCGCTTGGGCGAGGTCACGGCCAGCGCGCGCAGCTTGCCGGCCTTGATCATGGCGTCGCCCGCGGTCAGCTGGTCAAAGAGAAAGGGAACGAGGCCAGCGGCCACGTCCTGGATCGCCTGCGGGCTGCCCTTGTAAGGCACGTGGGTCATCGGCACCTTGATCATGTCGGCGAACAGCTCACCTGCCAGATGCGTCGAAGTGCCCGCGCCCGACGACGCGAAGCTCAGGCCCGGATGGCTTTTCGCATAGGCAATCAGCTCCTTCACGTTGTGGATCGGCAGCTTGGCGTCGACCATCAGCACATTGGGCACGTAGGCGATCAGGCAGACCGGCTCGAAATCCTTGACCGGGTCGTATGAGAGATTCTTGTACAGGCTCGCGTTGATGGCATGCGTGCTGATGGTGCCGCCAAACAGCGTGTAGCCATCCGGCTTGGCGCGCGCCACGTAGCCCGCGCCCACCGCGCCGGCCGCACCGGGCCGGTTCTCGACCACCACCGGCTGGCCCAGCGCCTTCGAGACTTCCTGCCCGATGGTACGGGCGACGATATCGGTGGAGCCGCCCGCCGCGAACGGCACCACCCAGGTGATCGGGCGCGACGGCCATTTGTCCTCGGCCTGCGCGCCGGTACTGAACAGGAACAGGGCGCTGGCCGCGGCCAGCATGCCGAGGGCGGCAACGCGGCGCAGCGCGCCTCGCTTGTTGTGATGCATCTTGTCTCCATCCGTGGCCGCCTTGCCCCTCGCGTCGGGAGCCGGCTGGCTCATGTGCTTGTTTGTGGCTTGTTTTTGGCTTGTTTTGGCTTGTTCGTAGCTTGCCGAGGCTTGTCCCGTCTGGCAGGCGGCGATGCTCAGCGGCCCTTGGTTTCGCGCCAGGCGGCAAAGTCCAGCCGGCTTTGCTCCTGGGTCGGCGGATACAGGCCGATGATCGAGCGGCCCTTCATCACTTCCTCCGTGACGAAGTCTTCGAACGCGGTCATCTCCACCGCTTCCGCCGCGATTTCCTCGGCCAGGTGGCGCGGCACGATGATCACGCCTTCGGCATCGCCCACCACCACGTCGCCCGGGAACACCGCCACGTCGCCGCAGCCGATGGGGCCGTTGATCTCGATGGCCTGGTGCAGCGTCAGGTTGGTCGGCGCGGAGGGGCGATGGTGATAGGCCGGCATGGCCAGCCGCGCAATCTCCGGCGAATCGCGAAAGCCGCCATCGGTGACGACGCCGGCCGCGCCGCGCTGCATCAGGCGCGTGATCAGGATCGAGCCGGCGGAGGCCGCGCGCGCGTCCTTGCGGCTGTCGATCACCAGCACCGCGCCGGATGGGCATTGCTCAACCGCCTGGCGTTGCGGATGGTTCGGATCCAGGAACACCGAGATCGGGTTCAGGTCTTCGCGCGCCGGGATGTAGCGCAGCGTGAAGGCCTCGCCAACCATGTTGCCGCGCTCGGGATTGAGCGGGTGCACGTCCTGGATGAACTGGTTGCGCAAGCCGCGCTTGAACAGCGCCGTGCACAACGTCGCGGTGCTGACGGTCTTGAACTGCTCGATGGTCTGCTGGCTGAGCTTGCCGGCCTGGGTTGTGGTCGTGGTATCGGTCGTGGTATCGGTCATGATGGGTCCGCTATCAGTAGATGCTGGGTTCGCCCGTGGGCGCGCCAAAATCGGTTTGCAGGAAGTCGAAGTCGCAGCCGTCGTTGGCTTGCCGGATATGCTTGGAGAACATCCAGCCATAGCCACGCCCGAAGCGCGGCGGCGGCGGCGTCCACGCGGCCTTGCGGCGCGCCAGCTCTTCGTCGGACACCTCCAGGTGGATGCTGCGGCGGTCGATGTCGACCGAGATCATGTCACCGGTGCGCACCAGCGCGAACGGGCCGCCGATATACGATTCGGGCGACACGTGCAGGATGCAGGCGCCGTAGCTGGTGCCGCTCATGCGCGCGTCCGACATGCGCAGCATGTCCCGCACGCCTTGCTGGACCAGCTTCTTGGGGATGGGCAGCATGCCCCATTCCGGCATGCCCGGGCCGCCTTGCGGGCCGGCGTTGCGCAGGATCAGGATGTGGTCGGCGGTGACGTCCAGATCGTCGCGCTCCACCGCCTCCTTCATTGACGGGTAGTCGTCGAACACCAGCGCCGGGCCGGTGTGCTTGAAGAACCGTTTCTCGCAGGCGCTGGGCTTGATCACGCAGCCGTCCGGCGCGATATTGCCCTTGAGCACGGCCAGCGCGCCCTCCTGGTACAGCGCGTTTTCCTTGGTGCGGATCACGTCGTCGTTATAGACCTCGGCACCCGCGATGTTCTCGCCCAGCGTGCGGCCGGTGACGGTCAGCGCATCCAGGTGCAGCTTGTCGCTGATGCGGTTCATCAGCGCGGGCAGGCCGCCAGCGTAGAAGAAATCCTCCATCAGGTATTTGTCGCCGCTGGGGCGGATATTGGCGATCACCGGCACGTGGCGGCTGGTCTTGTCGAAATCCTCCAGCCCGATGTCATGCCCGGCGCGGCGCGCCATGGCGATCACGTGGATGATGGCGTTGGTGGAGCAGCCCATCGCCATGGCCACGGCGATGGCGTTTTCAAACGAGGCACGCGTCTGGATCCGTTGCGGGGTCAGGTCTTCCCACACCATGTCCACGATGCGCCGTCCGGCCTCGGAGCACATGCGGATATGGTTGGCATCGGCAGCGGGGATCGACGAGGCGCCCGGCAGCGTCATGCCGATGGCCTCGGCAATCGCCGTCATGGTGCTGGCCGTGCCCATCGTCATGCAGGTGCCGTGGCTGCGGGCGATGCCGCCCTCGATGCCGATCCACTCGGTCTTGCTGATATTGCCGGCGCGGCGCTCGTCCCAGAACTTCCAGGCGTCGGAGCCGGAACCCAGCACATTGCCCTTCCAGTTGCCGCGCAGCATCGGGCCGGCCGGCACGTAGATGGCCGGCACGCCCGCGCTCGACGCGCCCATCAGCAAGCCCGGCGTGGTCTTGTCGCAGCCGCCCATCAGCACCGCGCCGTCGATGGGGTGGGAGCGGATCAGTTCCTCCGCCTCCATCGCCAGCATGTTCCGGTACAGCATGGTGGTTGGCTTGACCGCGCTTTCCGACAGCGAGATGGCGGGGAGCTCGATCGGGAAGCCGCCGGCCTGCAGGATGCCGCGCTTGACGTCGTCGACACGCTGCTTGAAGTGGGAGTGGCAAGGATTGATGTCGGACCACGTGTTGATGATCGCGATGATCGGGCGGTCCAGCCATTCGTCGGGCGAGTAGCCCATCTGCATGATGCGCGAGCGGTGCCCGGAGGAGCGCAGGTCGTCGGGGGCAAACCAGCGCGCGCTGCGCAGGGTCTCGGGCGTCTTCTTGCGTGACGTCATGTTGTCTCTTCCACGGATGTTGTCATTGGGCCGGACCTCTGGTGCCAGAACTTGGCGGCAGAGATACGACATCTGATATCGTCGGATGGATTAAAGCACTAATATATTAGTGTGTCAAACCGTAAAGCTTTCCATTAAACTGCTGCCATGAGACGCAATGCAGCGTCTTTGTGCGTGATAAGCCACGCCCGTGCAGTGAAACCAGAACGCCCGATGGAAGCCACTGAAGCCACCTTGTCCGCCCCGCAGATTCAATTCCAGTTCGACCGCACCCGGCATGCCGCGCCGCAGGTGTTCGAGCATATGCGGGACATGATCATCTCCATGACGCTGCCGCCCGGCACGGTGCTGTCGCGCACGGATCTCGCCGCGCAGTACGGCATCAGCCAGACGCCGGTGCGCGATGCCCTGATGCGCCTTGCCGAGGAAGGGCTGGTCGATATCTTCCCGCAGCACGCCACCGTGGTCAGCCCCATCAGCATCGCGCTGGCCCAGCAGGCGCATTTCCTGCGGCGCTCCGTGGAATTGGAAATCGTGCGCACGCTGGCCGAGCAACCCGACCCCGCGCTGGTGGAGCGGCTGCGCCTGAGCGTGGCGCGGCAGCAGGCCATGCTGGCCGCCCAGGACTTCGCGGAGTTCTCCCTGTTCGACCAGGCCTTCCACCGCCAGATGTACGAAGCCGCCCGCGTGCCGGACCTGTGGATGCTGGTGCGCCGCCAGAGCGGCCACCTGGACCGCCTGCGCCGCCTGCACCTGCCGATCGCCGGCAAGGCCAACGCGGTTGTGGCGGATCACACTGCCATCGTCGATGCGATCGCCAGCGGCGACCCCGACGCCGCCCAGGCCAGCCTGCGCCGGCACCTTTCCGGCACGCTCGCCAATCTCGAAGAGATCCGCGCTCGCTACGGAAACTTCCTGCAGTAGCGGCAAGCAGCAAGCAGCAGCCGGTACGACGTAATAAGCACATTATCGCGGCCTTGCGCGATACCCCGGCAAAGGGTGGCGATCGACGCCCGTGGCTTCGATGCGGCATCCCTGCCATGAATGTGCCACAAAATCTTCAAGTTGCTGAAACAATAGGCAGTCCGACCGGATTGGCGGCTGCAAGCCGGTTGGCGGGAAGCAAGGTGCCTGTTATCCACAGTATTTGTGGATAACACGACCCATAAAAACGGGCTTTGTTCATGGGGCGCCATAAATTGTCAAGCGGTTAGAGGGTTTGCTCGAATGGCTGGCGGCAGGGGCTGTTCGACCAGGTTCCCCGCGCCCGGCGGCGTTCGGATCCTTCCTTGTCCCATCGGTTTTATTTTCCTATAGTCCCATTCATAGAACTATTCATAGAACTATTCGAACGTACGTTGGGGGAGACGATGGAGATGACGGCTGGCGCCCTGTCCGGGGTCAAGGTGGTGGACATCACGGCGGTATTCATGGGCCCTTCGGCCACGCAGATGCTTGGCGACCTTGGCGCCGACGTGATCAAGGTGGAGTCGCCCGAGGGCGATGTCACGCGCGGCATCGGGCCGTGCGGCGACGAGAAGATGGGGCCGCTCTACCTTGGCCTGAACCGCAACAAGCGCAGCGTCGTGCTGGACCTCAAATCGGAAGACGGGCGCGAGGCGTTGCTGCGGCTGGTGCAAGATGCCGACGTGTTGGCCTACAACGTCAGGCCGCAAGCCATGCAGCGCCTGGGGCTGGACTACGAAACGCTGTCCGCGCTGAACCCGCGCCTGGTCTATGTCGGCATGTTCGGCTTTTCGCAGCGCGGCCGCTACGCGCCGCAGGCCGCGTTCGACGACCTGATCCAGGCGGCCTGCGGCCTGCCCCAGGCGGTGGCCAAGGGCAGCGGCGATATCCCGCGCTATCTCCCGATCACCATTGCCGACCGCTCGGTGGGGCTCTACGCCTTTGGCGTGATCTGCGCCGCGCTGTACGCGCAAGCGCGCACCGGCAAGGGCCAGCGCGTGGACGTGCCGATGTTCGAGACCATGGTGCCCTATGTGCTGGGCGACCACCTTTACGGCGAGACCTTCGTGCCGCCGCGCGGCGGCTTTGGCTATCCGCGCCTGCTGTCGCCTGAGCGCCGGCCCTACCAGACGCGCGACGGCCATGTGTGCTGCCTGATCTATCACGACCATCACTGGCGCACCTTCCTCAAGGCCATCGGCAAGGCCGGCTTGTTCGACACCGATCCCCGCTTCGCCAGCATCACCACGCGCACCGCCCACATCACGGAGCTTTACGCGATGGTCAGCGACGAAATGGCCAAGCGCACCACGGACGAATGGCGCGCGCTGCTCAAAGAGGCCGATATCCCGGTGTTCCCCATGCACACGTTCGAAACGCTGCTCGACGATCCGCATCTGCGCGACATCGGCTTTTTCCGCGAGACCGATCACCCGGGCGTGGGCCGCATCCGCGAGATGGCGGTCCCCAGCGAATGGTCGGGCACGCCGCCCACCAGCCAGCGCCACGCCCCCGCGCTGGGGGAGCACAGCCGCGAGGTGCTGCGCGAGGTGGGCTATGACGACACCGCCATCGACCGCATGATGGCCGCGGGCACCACGCGCGGATCGGAAAATGCAAAGGCAAAGGCCTAGCGTGAGGCAACGAGCATGAAGGCAAAGGCCGACTCTGCGGCGGCCCCCGACGGCGAGGCGCATGCGCTGCCAGACGATGGCACGGGCGGCGTGGCGCGCTACCGGCAGCTAGCCAGCGTGCTGCGCCACCGGATCATCTCCGGCGAATGGCCGCTTGGGCACCAGCTGCCCACGGTGGAGCGCCTTGCGCAGACCTACGGCATCGCCCGCGTCACCGTCAGGCAGGCCTTTGCCGTGCTGGCCGAGGAGGGCCTGGTCAGCAGCCAGCGCGGGCGCGGCACGCACGTCACCGGCCAGCCGCCGGGGCCGAGCGAAGGCATGCGATCCGCGATCAACGATGAGCTGGTCGGCGGCAGCGAGCTGGAAATCCGCATCCTGGACAAACGCAGGGATGTCAGCCTGCCGCCGGGCTTGCCCACGCGCGGCGAGCCGCTGGGCCGCTACGTGCTGCTGCACAAGCTGCACGTGCATGATGGCGAGCCGTTCTGCCTGATCGAGCTGTACGTGGCCGAGTCCGTCTTCAGCCAGTTCCCGCGCGGCAGTGAAAGGCACCGCAAGATCGCCCGCCTGCTGCGCGAGGCCGTGGGAGAGCGCCTTGGCATCATGCACCAGACCATGACGGTGGAACCCGCCGACTATGCGATGGCGCGCGCGCTGGCCTACGGCTTTGCCGCGCCCATCGCCAAGATCGTGCGCACCACGCTGGATATCGACGGCAAGGTGCTCACGGCGGGGTGTTTCTGGTATCGCGGGGACCGCTTCATCCTCGACGTGGAATTGCCCGCCCACCTGGCCGATCGCTACCCGGCGCTCGCGGTACCCGACAGCCGCAGCTGAGCGTTACCCCGAAAGAAACCCAGCAGATGCCGCAAAGGCACAAGCGGTAAAAAAGCGTAATAAAAAAACGTAAAAGTGGTAAACGAGGAGACAACATGACGCACCCCATCACCCGGCTCACCCGGCTCACCCGGCTCACCCGGCGCGCGATCGCCGGGTTGCTGCTGCCCGTCCTGGCGCTGGCAGCCATGCCTGCCAGCCTGGCGCGCGCCTCCGATACGGGCGACTACCCCGCCAAGCCGGTACGCGTGGTCGTGCCGTTCCCGGCCGGCAGCGGCACCGACAGCAGCGCGCGCTTCGTCGCCGAAGCCGTCACCGGCCAGACCAGCAAATCCGTGGTGGTGGACAACCGGCCCGGCGCCAATGGCTTTATCGCAGCGCAGGCGGTTGCCACCGCGCCAGCCGATGGCTACACCATGCTGGTGACCACCAACACCACGCACGCCGCCAATGCATCGCTGTTCAAGAAGCTGCCCTATGACCCGGTCAAGGATTTCGCGCCGGTCTCGCTGATCGCCAAGAGCGGGCTGGTACTGGTGGTGCCGCCCGACAGCCCCGTGCACACCGTGGCCGAGCTGACCGCGCTGGCCAAGGCCACGCCCGGAAAGCTCACCTTCGCCAGCGGCAGCTCCTCCACCCGCATCGCCAGCGAGCTCTACAAGATGATGGCCGGCGTGCAAGCGCTCCACGTGCCCTACAAAGGCGTGCCAGTCGCGCTCACCGACCTGATGGGCCATCAGGTCGACTTCATGATCTCGGACATATCACCCGCCATGACCCTGATCCAGGGCGGCAAGCTGCGGGCCATCGCCGTCACCACGGCGCAGCGCCATCCCGTGCTGAAGGATGTGCCGACCATGGCGCAAAGCGGTTTGCCCGGCTACGAGATGGTGGCCTGGTCCGCGGCATTCTTCCCCGCCGCGACCCCCAGGCCCGTGGTGGAGCGCATGAACCAGATGGTGCGCAAGGGCCTGACCGACGCCAGGGCCGCCGAGTACTTCAGCCGCACCGGCGGCGAGCCCGCGCCGTCCACCCCGGAAGAGCTCGCCGCCTTCGTGCGCAGCGAAACGCAGAAGTGGGCGAAGGTGATCAAGGCGGCGGGGATCGAGCCGGAGTGAAGGGCGGGCGCTCGCGCAACGTGAAACGCCTCGCTCTTGCGCACGCCCGCCCTCTCCCCCAGCCCCTCTCCCGCACGGCGGGAGAGGGGAGCTACGGCAGCGCTGGATTTAGCGTCAGCGATGCCTTGCCCCATGGCTGAAGTCCGATGCATCCGTGACGGGGGCAGGTGCACGACGCTGGTTTGCTCCCCTCTCCCATGAAATGGGAGAGGGGACGGGGGAGAGGGCGGGCGCTCGCCCAACGTGATACGTCCCGCTCTTGCGCAGGCCTGCCCTCTCCCACAACAGCACTTGCGCCGCGTGGGAGAGGGGTGCTACGGCAGCGCTGGATTTGGCCCAGCGATGCATCGCCCCTCGCTGAAGTCCGATGCATCCGTGACGAGGGCAGATGCACGACGCTGGTTTGCTACGGCAGCGCCGTGATTTCATCGCCGTCGTGGAGTGATGGGGGCAGATGCACTGCGCTGGTTTGCTCCCCTCTCCCATGAAATGGGAGAGGGGCGGGGGAGAGGGCGGGCGCTCGCGCAGCGTGAAATGCGTCGCTCTTGCGCACGCCCGCCCTCTCCCCCAACCCCTCTCCCGCACGGCGGGAGAGGGGAGCTACGGCAGCGCTGGATTTAGCATCAGCGATGCATTGCCCCATGGCTGAAGTCCGATGCATGCCGGGACAGATGCACAACGCTGGTTTGCTCTACGGCAGCGCTGGATTTAGCTCAGCGATGCGTTGCCCCATCGCTGAAGTCCGATGTATGACGGGACAGGTGCACAACGCTGGTTTGCTCCCCTCTCCCATGAAATGGGAGAGGGGCGGGGGAGAGGGCGGGCGCTCGCGCAGCGTGAAATGCGTCGCTCTTGCGCACGCCCGCCCTCTCCCCCAACCCCTCTCCCGCACGGCGGGAGAGGGGAGCTACGGCAGCGCTGGATTTAGCGTCAGCGATGCCTTGCCCCTTCGCTGAAGTCCGATGCATGACGGGACAGATACACAACGCTGGTTTGCTCTACGGCAGCGCTGGATTTAGCTCAGCGATGCGTTGCCCCATCGCTGAAGTCCGATGTATGACGGGGCAGATGCACAACGCTGGTTTGCTCCCCTCTCCCATGAAATGGGAGAGGGGCGGGGGAGAGGGCGGGCGCTCGCCCAAGGTGATACGTCCCGGTCTTGCGCAGGCCTGCCCTCTCCCACAACAGCCCTCGCGCCGCGTGGGAGAGCGCAGCTACGGCAGCGCTGGATTTAGCTCAGCGATGCATCACCCCATCGCTGAAGTCCGATGCATCCAGGCGCTAAACCGGCTTGCGATAAACCACGAACCCCGAGTTCTCCGCGACCTTGTCGTAGAGCTTCATCGCCGTCGTGTTGGTCTCGTGCGTTTGCCAGTAGACCCGCTTGGCGCCGGCGGCTTCGGCGCGCTGGTAGACCGCCTCGATCAACGCGCGGCCCACGCCCGTGCCGCGTGCCGCCTCCGACGTAAAGAGATCCTGCAGGTAGCAGCTCGGGCCGATCTGGATGGTGCTGCGATGAAACAGGTAATGCACCAGGCCCAGCAATTCGCCGGAGCGCTCCGCCACCAGCGCGTGCATGGGCTCGTAAGCGTCGAAGAAGCGCGACCACGTCATGCGGGTGATTTCGATCGGCAGCGCGGTCTCTGCCTTGCGTCCATAGAAGGCGTTGTAGCCATCCCATAGCACTTTCCACGCTTCAAAATCGCTTGGCTCGGCGGGGCGGATCAGGATCGGGTCGGTCACGGGGTCATCCTCAGGGGGAGTGTGCTGCAGTGCTGCAGTGTTGTTGTGTTGTTGCGTCGTTGTATTGTCGCGCATTGACGCGCATTGACGCTAGGCTCGGTTGCTCGAGGCAGGCGGCGGCGTGTAGCGCGCCTTGCCGCTGCGCTTGGCTTCGTAGAGCGCCATGTCCGCACGCATGAAGAGTTCGTTCGCGGTCTGGCCGTCGTCCGGGTAATGGATGGCCATGCCCACGCTGGCCGTCGCCACGATGGTATGGCCTTCGATGAAATGCGCTCGCCGGGCTGCGTGCACGATGGCCTGGGCGATGCGCTCCAGCGTTGCGATGTTGAGTGCGTCGTCCAGCACGATGCCGAACTCGTCGCCGCCGATCCGGGCCACGGCGTCGCCAGTGCGCACGCAGGCGGAGAGGCGCTCGGCGAAGGAAGCCAGCAGCTGGTCGCCAACGGCGTGCCCAAACGTATCGTTGATGGTCTTGAAATCGTCGACGTCCACCAGCAACAGGGCGGCGCTGGCGTGGTTCGCGCCAGCCCGGGCCATGGCATCGGCCATGCGCCGGTCGAACCCCTTGCGGTTAAGCAAGCCCGTGAGGTGGTCCGTGAGCGTCTGCGCTTCCAGGCTGCGCATCTTCTGGCGCTCGCTGGTCACGTTGCGCGCGAACATGTACAGGCCCTGGACCGTGTCCTTGCCGTCATTCCAGGCGGGCTGGTAGGTAACCTCCATGCACTCGGCATCATCCTTGCCTTCCAGGCTGAAGGTGACCGACGCGCCCAGGTAGGCCTGTTCCAGGTAAGGCTTCGATGCCACGTAGACGGAGGTGCCCCAAAGCTCGCGCATCGTCAGCCCGACAATCTGCTGCACCGGCAGGTTGAACCGCTGCGCGTAGGCCTCGTTGACAAAGACATAGCGCTCGCTCATGTCGATGAACGAGACAAAGTCGGGCACATGGTTGGCAATGGCCTCGATGCGCTTCTCGCTCTCGGCGGCGCGATCCTTGGCGGCGCTCAGCGCGGCTTCCCGCTCGGAGAGCTGGTGCATGACCGCGCCAAAGGTGGTGGCCAGCTCACCAATCTCGTCATTGCGCCCGGTTGGCAGCGCAGCCAGTGCGGCAGGATTCTTGGGCACCTGGCTGACCACCCGATGCAGCAGCTCCAGCGGCGCCAGCATGCGGCGTATCACCAGCCACATCAGCAGCGCGGCCAGCAACAGCGACATGCCGGCGATCATGAACGTCTTGTGGCGGGCCGCGAACAGCGGGGCGTACGCTTCGTCGGCGGGGAGGACCGACACCACCTCCCAGCCATTGGACTCAAGCAGGTAACGCGCCACCACGGGCTGCGTCGGGTTGAGGATCTCCCACCCGGAGGGCGGCGCGCCAACGCCGCAGGTTTCGCCATGCGCCTTGGCCGGCGTCATCACCTTCGAAGGATCGGAGTGCATGGCGTAGCGCGGATTCGTGCCGGAGGAAACCAGGCAATAGCCGCCGGTCAGGCCAACCCGGCTGTGCGCCAGCTGGCCAAGGAAGTTGCTCTCGGAGAAATTCAACACGCCGCCAACCACGGCCAGCAGCCTGCCGTCCGGGCCGCGCAGGGGCACGGCAAGCACCACGCCGGGCGAATCGCTCATCCGGCCGCGCAGCAGGTCCGACACGGCAAACTCGGAACCGTTGAGGATCGCGCGGAAGTAGTCGCGGTCCGACAGGTGGATGCGTTGCCCGATGGGCACTGCGGTACTGAACACCATGTCGCCGTCAGGCAAGGCCAGGAACACCGCATTGAAAAACTGCGGCATGGACACGGCCTGCGACGCAAAGCGCCGCAGGTCGGCGGGCGGCTGCCCGAGCATGGGCGCCAGCTGGCGCCCCAGGCGGCGCAGGGCGATCGCCCGCGTCTCGAATTTCTCGTCGAGTTGCTCGGCAACCAGCTTGACCAGCGT
Source organism: Cupriavidus sp. GW822-FHT03E04 (assembly GCF_058801495.1). Lineage (NCBI taxonomy): Bacteria > Pseudomonadati > Pseudomonadota > Betaproteobacteria > Burkholderiales > Burkholderiaceae > Cupriavidus > Cupriavidus sp. GW822-FHT03E04. The sequence goes on along the minus strand of NZ_JBXANI010000022.1, from coordinate 45,059 downwards.
TTCCTGCTGGGCCTGGCGCAGCGCAGCCAGGGTCTGGAACGCGTAGTACTGGGTAAACAGCGCGCGCGCCAGGATGATGAATGTCACCACGAGCGCCGTGGCTAAGGCGACCCGATACTTTAAAGAGTGCCGCATGAGTATCTTATTCTTGGTTTTGCGGACCAGCCTGACCACTGGCCTATCCGTCCTGGCTGCCCATGTTCCATCGTGGGCGACTGACCCGGTTGGTAGGTTAGCAGAAGCGGGGGAGCGCTCCGCTTATGCCGACGCCATTGCTCTGGCATGTGTGTCTTATTCGTTGCTTTGGCCGGCACAAGTGGCGTTCGGGGGCTAGAATGCGGCATTCCCCCAACAGTCCCCGCCGCGGTTCGCCGGCTGGAGCCTGCCCATCCCCGTCATCCGAAGAATCCGAAGAATCCAAAAACCCATGACCCTCGATCCCGTCCTCCGCTTCCTGCACATCGCTGGCGTCACGCTCTGGGTGGGCGGCATGTTTTTCGCCTATGTCTGCCTGCGTCCGGCGGCGGCCACCCTGCTGGAGCCGCCGCAGCGGCTGCGCTTGTGGCGTGCCGTGTTCGCGCGGTTCCTGGCCTGGGTCTGGGGCGCCGTCGCGCTGATCGCCATCAGCGGCGTGTCCATGCTCGGCGCGCTCGGGTTTGCCGCCGCGCCTGTCCACTGGCACATCATGTTCGGCCTTGGCCTGATCATGATCGGGATCTTTGCCTATGTGTTCTTCGGCCCCTACGGCGCGCTGCGGCGCGGCGTCGATGCGCAGGACTGGAAGGCCGCCGGCGCCGCGCTGGGCCGCATCCGGCAGGCCGTCGGCCTGAACCTGGCACTTGGCGCACTCACCATCGCGGTAGCCACGCTGGGCCGGCTGCTCGCCTGATGGTTGCCCCTTAGTCCCCTCCGCCCCCTCAGTCCCCTCAGGCCGCTTGCATCACCGCCTCGACCCGGTTCCTGCCCGCGCTCTTGGCGCGGTACAGGGCAAGATCGGCGCGGCCGATGGCGTCGTCCAGGCGCGTCTCCGATTTTTCCACGCAGGCCACGCCGATACTGATGGTGAGATGCGTGACGCGCTCGCCAAAAAACCGGGACGACGTAGCCCGCAGGCGCTCCGCCAGCGCCAGCGCGCCCGCCATGCCGGTATGCGGCAGCAACACCAGGAATTCCTCGCCCCCGAAGCGCCCCGGGCAGGCGCCGGGCGGCAGCTCGCGCTTGAGCATGGACGAGAACTCCATCAGCACCCGGTCGCCCTCGGCATGCCCCATGCTGTCGTTGACGCGCTTGAAGTGGTCAAGGTCGATCAACAGCAACGCCATCTCGCTACCGTCCTCGGCCATGCGCTCCAGCGCCTCCTGGCCGGCCGCATTCAAGGCGCGCCGATTCAGCAGCAGCGTCAGCGGGTCGGTCCTTGAGAGCATGTCGAGTTCCACGTGCAGGCGCCGCGTGATCACCAGCATGAAGGCGACCGACAAGGCCAGGTCCATGAGGGTGTTGGAACTCAGGTAGATGATCTGGATGACGTCCCCGGGGGCAAAAAAGGACTGCCTGGTCATCCCGGCAAACAGGCTGGTGACGAAACGCAGCTCCACCACCAGCGCCTGGACGATCATCAGGGTGCCAAAGAAGTAGGTGCTGAAATGGCGTTCGCCATAGCGCACGATCAGCACGCATTGCGCGACGTAGAAGATCCCGGCGACAAAGGTCACGATGGTCACCCGGGCCACATAGTTCGGCTGCCCAAGCGCATACCAGGCCAGCAGCAGCGTGCCCAGCACCGTCAGCGCGGCGGCGGACCGCCATGTTTGCGGCCGCCCGTAGAACGCTTGCACGGCGAGCATCCACAGGGCCATGGCAGCCATCACTAGGCAGTTGGCCACCACGATGGAGAGCCAGTCCGGGGCGATATCGCGCAACCAGAACAGCAACGGCGCAACGATCAGCAGCAGCGAGCCGCTGACCCAACGCCCAATTCCCTTGATCGACCGCGGGAAACTGTAATACGCCGACAACAGCACGACCGACATCAGGGCCGACATCACCGCTGACAGCAAGACAGTCGTTCTCAGGTCGATCTGGGGCATTGTCAGCACGCATCTCAATCCGTGGCGATTGGCCATCCTACCAAAGACTGATCGGCTAGGGTTGCCCGCCGGCTTGCGTGGTGGGTCAGGCCGGCTTGCTCACCATCAGCCAGTACACCACCAGCAAGCCGCCGAACGCCGGAAACCCCAGCGCCACCCAGATACGCTCATACAGCCAGTAGCGCGGCGCAAGCCCGGCGGCATCGGCGGCATCGGTTGCGCCGCCTGATGCCTGCAATGCCTGCGCAGCCTGCCCGGCCATATCGCGCATCCGCCATTGCAGCCACAGCACCGGCAGCCAGCAAGCCCCGGCCAGCGCATAGAGCGACAGCGAGATCCACAGCCAGGACGCCGAAGGCGGATACCCCGCCGCATGCATCATGTAAAGCCCGCTCAGCGGCTGAAAGACCACGGCCGGCGCGGTGATCCAGGTGTCGGCGCGCACCACCCAGCGGGTCACCACCGCCATGGCCTGCAGGTTCTTGCTGCGGTTCACGAAGAACAGATAGAAGGCGGTGCCAAAGCCCGTGCCAAACATGAAGGTGGCGGACAAGATATGCAGCCACTTGACGGTCAGGTAGGTCATGCTTGCTCCTCGGTTGATCCATATGCGGTGGCTTGCCGGCCGACGTTGGTGTCGATGCCGATGTTGGTGCCGATGTTGGTGTCGATCCCGGGACTACCATCGGCATCGGTATCGGTATCCAGCTGCAGGAAGAGGGCGAACCACGCCAGCATCGGCAGGTTCTTCAGCACCGGCCCGAAGGGATGCGCCCACCACGCCGGCACCAGCCAGGTGATCAGCGCTGTATAGCCAAGCACCAGCGCCATCTGCATGGCCCACACCGCGCGGGTGGGGCGCCACAGCACCAGCACGCCAAGCGCCAGGTCCAGCCCCGCGCCCAGCCACACCAGCGGCGCGCGCCAGGCCGGCGGCAGCCCCGCCTCGCGCAGCAAGGCCGTGCCCGCGGCCGGGTCCGCGAAACAGATCAAGGCGGTGGCCAGCCAGACCGCGGCAATGGACAGCCGGGCAGCCAGCAGGGTCCAGAACAGCAAGGCAGGCAGCCGCTCGGCAGCGGTGGCAAAGGCGGCCGGCGCGCGCAAGCGCCGCGCGGCCAAGGTGGCCGCGGCGCGCGGGCTGGCGCTGTTGTCGGTGCGCAGCATGGCCAGGCTGTCGCCATCGGCCAGGCTGCCCGGCAGCCTCGCCAGGCATTGCGCCCCAAGGCCGGCCATCCAGCCCGGCACACGCAGCACCCGCGCTGTGCGCAGCCCCATGCCGCCCCTGAGGGCGCCAAGCCAGTCGCCAAACCGCAGCCGGACCGGCCCAACCGCCGCCACCGTGCGCCGGCCCGCGCAGTCAGTGCGCACTACCCGCAGCAGCAGCGCAACCAGGTCGTCGATATGGATCGGCTGCACATGCCCGGCATCCGCCGGCACCGGCAGCAAGGGCAACGCCGCCCAGCGCCGGAACAATGTGGCACTGCGGCCGCACGGCGCATACACCAGCGACGGCTGCACGATCACCCAGTCCAGCGCGCTAGCGCGCAAGGCATCGTCCGCCATGCCCTTGCTGCGCCAGTAGGCGGTAGCCCCATCCGCCGCCGCGCCCAGCGCGGATAGCTGGACCACGCGCCGCACGCCAGCCCGCTCGCAGGCCCGCATCAGGGCAAGCGGCATATCCACATGCAAGGCCTGGAAATGCTGCAGCGCGGTTTCCCGAAAGATGCCCACCGTGTTGACGACAGCATCGGCACCGCGCAAGGCCGCCAGCCAATGCGCCGGCGTGGTCCAGGTGGACAAGTCCGCCGCAACGCGGTGAAGCCGCGGATGACGGGGCAGCGCATCGAGCCGGCGCGCCAGCGCCACCACGTGATGCCCCTCGGCCAACAAACTGGCCACCAGCGCCGATCCCACCAGCCCGCTCGCCCCGGTCACCAAGATCTTCATCGCGTCACCTGTTAGTTCTGTAATTTCTGTGTAGACAGAAATTACAGAACGGGGGGCGGGAAGTCAAGCGCTGCCGCTCAGGGGGATGGGGTGACCCAGCGTGACGTTTCTCTCCGGGTTCTGGTCGAGGTATACTCTGCTCGTCGCTGCAAAACAGCGGCCGGGAATAGCAGCCCGAAAAACGTAGACGAACGACCGCCGCAAGGCGGGATTTTTCGATTCGCTAACGTAGGAGGCACTCCCATGCCCCTGTCTTTGCTCGCCCATTCCGGGCAACGCTTGACCCGCCCCAGTCCACTCGCCCACACACACCGGAACGCCACCGCGACGGAGGCTTCCCATGTTTAGGCACAGCCGCTACGGCGTCACTGCCGAACATTCCGGTGCGGACATGTTCGTGACCGCCCATACCCCATGCGAAAGCCCGCGGAGCCTCGCTGGCGAAAAAGCAGCACAACTCTACGCGCTACTCTTCATGACCCGCGACAGCGCCGCCGCCGGAACATTCGGTGATCTGGTCGCAGACATCCAGGGCCCTCTGCTCTCGCTGGCGACCGGACTGGCGCAAGAAATACTGGTGCTGAGCGAACTCGCGGCGGAGCGAGAGATGCAGGTGCTCGGAGATCCAAATCCTCTCGCCCCGACCACTATTAAGACGGCCTAGCGGGTTTTACTCGCTAGTCCTTTCGTCTATTTCGTCTAACTTGAGCAGCATTGTCTAACTTCACGTTGGGGTTAAGGCACCGATGAGGATGAAGCAAGGTCGACAACGACTCAGAACGCTCCATTGGCTGCGGCTCGTGCAGAACTCGCCAGTGCGGAAATGGCACTCGATCAGATGAGGCGGAGCACGTCACTTGACGAGTTCGTCCGCCACTGGCGTGCATTCCTTTCAGCTATTGAGAAGTGTGGGTAAGAACCGTAAGGGGTTGCCAGCCGCTGACAGAGTAAGCCAGCTAGCCGACGACTTCCTCGGAGTGCTTGGCGAATTGCTCCGCCGCGCTGACTGGAACGCCAGATCAAGGACGATAGCCACGATGCGCAGTGGAGGTGCAGCGATTGGGACAAGTCAACGCACAAGAAGCCTGAGGCAGTGAAGTCTCTCCGCCATCTCGCACCCAGACTCAATGCCGCGCAGCTTTGCTAGGGCAGTGACCCCTTCGATTCCGATCAGGAGGCCAGGGCGATCCAGAACCTGGCTTTTGTGCTGGAGTAGGGCATCTGACTTCTGGCTCCAGGTATCGCTCACGTCTACATATATCCCGCCCATGGTACTCGGCGAGCTCTCGTTGGGCGGCCGGCAGTTCCCAGGATACTCGTAAGCGGCGACAAGAGGCGGGGAATGTTGTGCTGCGCTGGGGCGCGTCGCTGCAATGCCTGCTTCCCAACAGTACCGGTGATCCTGGTGAAATGAGGGCAGCGGAATCAGGAATTCGTCTGGCCGAAAGTCGCGTTGAGCCATGTCCAACTGCTCAACCATTAGGTGCTGTTCATATTCTCGCAATCGACCATCGTAGCCGGTCGTCAGGACGACGGTCCAAAGAATCAGAGGACCCGAGCCGGACCGGCCGCTGGCGAAGGTGCCGGCGACCGACAGCGACTTCGAGCTATTTCGCGCAGCGTTGGTTGAATTTATGCTGGACGTTGGTTATGAGCTCCGGCTTCAGGCCGCAGTGGCGGCGTGCAAGTGGGGTGGGGCAAATGGGAGTCCAGTCCCATTTGCCCAAGTGCGTGCAAGCGTGTGGTCAGTTGCTCGAACTGGAGTTCGGAGCAGTTGCGGGTCGGCTCGTGTTGGCGGCTTTTTGTCCACTGTAACGCTGTACGGTATCGTCATTCTCCCCAGTCCCAGTATTGTCCTGCCCCTTACGATTCTGGACGTTGCTATAGCGGCGTGCAATGTCTCCGTTTGCGCCGTAGGAGAAACTATTCTGCTGGCGATCAGGGTGGGCGGTATAGCGCTGGGTGATATCTCCGTTCACTCCGGATAGCAAATCACGCTGTTTTTGTGCTGCCGAGCCATACGTGGTGCTTCCGTGCTTGCTTGATGCGATGGCCGAGTGGTTGCCGTAAGCATAGGCGCCAGAAGATTTGTAGCTGGAGAGTTGCGCGTGAGCGCCGCCCGAGATTATTAGCAGGGCAAGAAGAAGAGTGACTCTCATGCTGTATTCCGGTCGATAGAGAAGGTGGGAGGCGGCAAGGAAAAAGCGCCTAACCCTCGAGGAATGGCAACACGGGATCAGGTCACCGTTGATAGTGTGCTGCATAGCACCGGCATGCGTACCCTTCTGATGAGGGGATGCACGAAGGGGGGCAGCGCATGCGGCTTACTGATCCGGAGGGGGTACCCCCGACATCCCAAAACGGGGACTGCTCGACGATTTGAGCTTGGATTTGTCGTTCTGCCGCCGGTTGAGCCATCAAACGATCCACCCGCAAGGCTGGATGCTGCTTTACGCAGATACTTAGGCGAAATCAGCTAACCCATTGATCTGTAACGTTCGCGCATAGAAATATTACAGAACGAGGGGCGGCAAATAGGCTGCCGCACAAGGGCTAGGCGCGGTCAAGCAGCGTGGTCGTTGGCGATGTGGCTAGGATGTCGCGGAGGGCCGGCCTGGCCGCCCCGGTCGTGCGTGCTTGCTCAGCCCGCTTGAGATTCCTTGGCCGGCCGGCGCGCATCCCGGCGCTTGAGCGTATCGCTGGCCACGGATTCCGACAGGAACTGCCACAAGGTGCGAACCCGGATCACCCCATCCCCGGGGCCATCATGGGTCAGGCGCCTCGCCACCTCCTCCAGCTTGCCAAACATCTCCTGGCGAAGCTGCCCGCGCAGCATCGCAACCTGCTCGGCCGGCACCACCACCTCGTCGCGGTTACCGAACCAGCGGCGCTCCCCAAGGAGCAGCAGCGCGGCCACCACCGCCGCGCCAATCCCCACGTTCTCGAAACCGTCGAGATGGAAGCTACTCGCTGCGAAGCACAGCACGGCCACCGCCGCCATCGCGATAAACGCAGTGCGAAGCAGAACAAATGCGCGAGGATGCGAGATGTTCCGCGCCAGATCCCGGACAGCAGTGATTTCGCCCTGCTCCAGGACGTTGAGGACGTTGGTGGTCGAAACTTTCATGGTTTTATTGTCTTGTCTCGTTGTTACGGCCGCGCAGGCTAGACCACGCTGCAAAATCGCGCTCCCGGCGCGGCACTCGCAGGACCCTGTCCCCCGCGGAGAACCGGCAGTGTATACGCATGCAGCCAGAGGCGCTTTCCCTGCTGTGTCCGGCTGAACAGGCCGTAGCCAAGGAGATCGAGCCAGATTAATTCGATGGTAGCGCCCGAGCATAGGCCGTCAATTCACCGTTTGCCCTAGCCCGTCATCCTTTCGGGCTAGGTTCTGGCGCTTAAGGTCGGGAATAAGGTCGGGGCTAAGGCCAGGGCGAAGGCCAGGGCGAAGGCCAGGGCGAAGGCCAGGAATACCCGGCGCCAGCAGGCGCCGTGATCAGGCGGGGAGGCAAGGCAACAAGACAATGCCAGTCAGAACGTTACGCCGGGGACTCTCGGCACCTGGCGCGTCTTGATATTGAAATGCGGCTCGCCGTAGGCCTCCAGCAAGCGAATGATCTCCCGGGCAGAATCCGCGCGCGTCGTGCGGATCTCGCTAAGCCGCCGGGGTGCGGCCGCGCCGCTCACTATATAGTGCCGCCGCACCGTCAGCACCGACTCGCCGGGCGCCGGAATCAAGACGGGGTGCGCATCCTCCTCCTTGTAGCTGCCATATACCCAGCCCGACGGCGTCAGATGCGCCTCGATCCACGCCTCGCCCGATGCAAACACCGCCGCATCGGCCGCCAGGTTTTTTTCGATTGAATCCAGCATCTGCTTCTGCCCTTCAAGGTGACAACCAGTGCAACAGCGAACCATTCTCGTTAGGCAAACGCAGCGTCGGTACCCTGCCTTGGTAGGACCCACCCCGGCGCAGGGTAAGAATGTCTGGACAAAGGCATGCCCCGCCCGGCCGCCAATGCCATATCGACGGCGACAGCACATTCCTATCCCCACCTAAGCGTGGCACCTACCTTAGCGGGGTAACTGTAATAGACATGTGCACCAATAATCAGCACCAGCAAGCGTGACCCCTTGCTAATTCCCGATAGGGTGTAGGCACTCCCCGCGCCTACACCCTTTTTTTTAGGTTCATCTGATTTTTAGGCTCATCCGATTTTTGTGTGGGTCGATGCATCGCTGGGCTAGTTCCAGCCATTGCTGGGCCAATTCCAGCGCTGCCGTAGCTCCCCTCTCCCGCACGGCGGGAGAGGGGTTGGGGGAGAGGGCGGGCCTGCGCAAGCGCGAGGCGCATCACGTTGAGCGAGCGCCCGCCCTCTCCCCCGGCCCCTCACCCATTTCATTGGGCGAGGGGAGCAAACCAGCGCTTTGCTTCCGGCATTCGCAGCCGCATGCAGCACCCACACAAAAGTCAGAGGTTCATTTTTTAAGGGCATGGCAATCGGAAATGCTCAACAGAGCGCAGCAACAATGAATCACAACATGATGTTTTAGCGCTCGCCGAGAGCCCATATATCCATCTCCACACAAGCACGAATTCGCATCGCCGGGGAAGTCCCCCCGAAGTTATTCGATCCCCACCTTGGTGGGGAAATGAAAGCCCCGCAGGGTCCATGCATGGCCACCGCGTGACCGGCGAAATAGGGGCGATGAGCGCGCGCGTTCCTTCCGCAAGCCACTCCGCTACGCGATAACGGAAAACCGCAAAAAACCCCGGAAAATCCGCGCAAAACCGCGTAGCCCAATCGGGTGACAACATACCAAAAGAGGCAGGAAACTCCATCATGAACACAAACCAAATTCTTCTGCATTACCCCTTTTAGGGGCATCCCTACTTTTGTCGGGTCCACTCTTCAGTAGGGATAGAAAACACGGCAAAAACGGCCGTATCGCCTTGAAGATCTACCCCCAAGAGCCATACACTTCGCCGGTCTTCGCGCAGTGATGCACTGCAAGAGCCAAGCGTGCAGGCATCAAGAAGCCACCGCCGCAACGTTTATCTCCGCCTTGCAGGTCATCGCAGCGGAAAGGCACCGACGTGTGCCATGTTGGACAAGCGGATTCGTCGCAGCAATCCCAAGCCGGGAGACGGCCAGGAGCGCGGACTTTCGGGTATCAAGGGAATTATTCAGACGTGTTTAAGCTTTCTAGTATTCAGCCTTTCCGCAGCGCTGTATTGGCGTTTGCGATGCTTCCGTTGCTGGCCTCGTGCGCATTGGCTCCTGGCATGCGATTCGATCCGCAGCGTCCGCTGAACCCTGATGATCCAAATTCGGCTCCCAAGGTGACTCAGATCACGCCGGAGTTGTTACGCATGCAGAAGGCGGAGACGGCGAGGGTTAATGAGGGAGTAGAAGATCTATTCGGAACTCCAAGTCCATACAAGGTTGGGGCCGGCGACGTGCTTTCAATTGTCGTATGGGATCATCCGGAGCTAGTTTTCCCTACTCAGACGTACTCAATCGGGTCGGCGTATGACGTGCCCAACTACAGTGGTGTGGCGAATGTACCAGGCTACGTGGTTAGCCCTGCCGGCACGATTCAATTTCCCTACGCCGGGGTACTTCACGTCGACGGTAAGACCCCGGAAGAAATTCGTGGCGAGCTCAGCATTCAGCTCAAGAAAGTGATCGCTCTGCCACAAGTCACCGTGCGTGTACTGGCATTCCGGAGCAAGCGAGTCTATCTCGATGGCGAGGTGAAAGTCCCGGGAACTCAGAACATCGACGACATACCCATGACGCTAGTCGAGGCGCTGAATCGTGCCGGGGGAGTCAACGTACTTACCGGTGATAACAGCCGCATTCGCATCGCACGTGCAGGCAAGACCTACTATGTAAACATGCCAGAACTGCTGCGACGAAGTATAGATCCGTCGAAAATTCTGCTACGCAATGGCGATATCGTACGAGTGGAACAACGTGAAGATAGTAAGGTTTTTGTCACAGGGGAAGTAATGCGACCATCCATCGTACTTCCTCGTAATGGTAGGTTGACATTGAACGAAGCTATCGGTGAAGCGGGTGGCGTCAATCCGAATTCTGCTGATGCCAGGGAAGTGTACGTTATTCGCAAGAGCACGGATGGTGAAGCGCAGGTCTTCCATCTTGACGGAAAGTCGCCAGTTTCATTGGCATTAGCGGAATCGTTTGAACTGAAGCCGAAAGACGTCGTTTACGTTGATGCGGCAGGTGTAGTTCGCTGGGGCCGCGTAGTAAACCAATTGGTTCCGGGCGGTACCTTTTTCAGTTCGACAGCCAATGCTCTGAAATGATTGAGACCGTTTTAGTCGTTTGCGTCGGTAACATCTGCCGAAGCCCAATGGCAGAAGCATTACTTCGCCAGAAAATGGCAGGGACAAAGGTTATTTCGGCTGGTTTGGGTGCGCTCGTTGGGCGACCTGCAGATCCGCACGCGGTTTCCCTAATGAGGGAACTAGGTTTGGATATCACGGGGCATCGCGCGCAACAATTGCATAGTCATCTAGTCAAGCAGGCGGATATTATTTTTGTGATGGGTGGCGCGCAGAGGCAAGAAATTCATCATTTGCATCCGGAAAGCACAGGTCGCGTTTTTCGGTTGGGCGAGCTAATAAAGCTAGATGTACCCGACCCATATAGCAAGGCCCGCCCTGCGTTTGAAGGCGCGCTCGATCTGATTCAGCGCGGAGTCAATGCCTGGGTACCGCGTATCCTGGCCGTAGACTAATTGAATTTGTAGACTCCTACTATGAACCAGAACTCAACTTACGTCTCTCAACCTCAATCAGAAAATGGCGAAATTGAACTCGTTAGGTATCTTGATGTACTACTGGCAAACCGTCGCCTGATTGCTAGTATTGTTGCTATGACGATAGCGCTAGGCGTTGCCTACGCATTTCTTGCTCGTCCCATATTTGAGGCGGATATCCTTGTGCAGGTCGAGGACAATCCGAATAGTGCAAACAGCCTCCTGGGGGATGTATCGTCTCTGTTCGATGTAAAAACGCAAGCCTCCGCCGAAATCGAAATTCTACGTTCCCGCCTTGTAGTAGGTAAGTCAGTTGATAATCTTCAACTTTATATTACAGCAAAGCCGAAATATTTTCCTGTAATAGGAAGAATAATTGCCGGAAATGCAAAACGTCTCTCTGATCCTGGCATATTCGGGCTTGGCGGATTTGCTTGGGGAACGGAGTCGATAAATGTCGCCGAGTTTGACGTACCCGAGCTGCTACAAGGGGAAAAATTCAGCCTTATCACTCTCGGTGAGGGCCGCTTCCGTTTGGAGCAACCTGATCTGGATTCTCCCATCGAAGGTGTCATAGGGAAAAAAATAGAAGTGACACAAGAGGTCGGAAAGATCACTCTGCTGGTAAGCGAAATCCAGGCTAAGCCAGGTACTGCCTTCAAACTGGTTCGAGATTCCCGACTTAAAACGCTAGAAGATTTGCAAGATGACCTAAAAATAGCTGAAAAAGGAAAGCAGAGCGGGATTATCGGTGCATCGCTTCAGGGTGATGATCCAGTACGCACTGCTGCAATTCTGAATGAGATCGGGAGTGAGTATGTTGCGCAGAATATACGACGCAAGGCAGCTGAAGCAGAGAAATCACTAGTTTTCTTGGATGAATTGTTGCCCCAAATAAAAGCCGAGCTTGAGCGTGCGGAAGTACGCTACAACAAAATGCGAGACAGGCGCGGAACTTTCAATTTGAGCGAGGAAGGCAAAGCTTTTCTACAGGAAAGTGTAAACGCGGAAACAAGCTTGCTCGAACTTAAGCAGAAGCGTGCGGAACTTCTGACACGTTTTGCGCCTGGACATCCCTCGCTTATAGCGCTTGAACAGCAGATTGCGGCGCTCAAGGCGAAAGTGGGTGGCATCGGCAGCCGAATGAAGTCCTTTCCGGATATCGAACAGGACACCTTGCGCCTGATGCGCGATGTACAGGTTAATAATGATCTGTATGTCGGCCTTCTCGATAACATGCAGCAACTCAAGTTGGTCAAAGCAGGGAAAGTGGGTAATGTTCGCCTTGTTGATAAGGCAGCGATTCCGGAGGAGCCGGTAAAACCAAAGAAGCCTCTAGTAATTGTGTTCTCAGCACTACTTGGCCTGATGACGGGCATCTTGGCAGCATTTCTACGAAACATGCTTTATCGGGGAGTCACCGACTCACACGATATTGAGAGGCATTCGGGGCTCAACGTGTACGCAACAATTCCGTTTTCCAGAGACCAGGATTTGCTGAGTGCGAACGCGGCATCTCGCAAACCAGGGCGTCATCTGTTGGCAATTGCCAAGCCGAATGAACCGACAGTGGAAAGCCTACGTAGTCTACGTACGGCAATGCAATTTGCTATGCTGGATGCCGATAATAATCGAGTGCTGATAACAGGTCCGACTCCCGGCGTTGGAAAATCCTTTGTTTCCGCGAACCTGGCCGTTGTGATGGCAACAGCTGGGAAGCGAGTTCTTCTGATTGACGCCGATCTACGGAAGGGTTATTTAAACCAATATTTTGGAAAAGATCGACAACCGGGACTATCGAATATATTGGCCGATAACTCTCCCGATGGCGATATTATTCATCGTAACGTGGTTGCTAATGTGGATTTCCTCACCACTGGAACCCTCCCTCCAAATCCCGCGGAACTTCTGCTGAATGAAAGGTTGCCCCAGTTGCTGGATTCGTTGAGCAAAGAATACGACCTCATACTGATAGATGCGCCACCGTTGCTGTCTGTGTCCGACGGCGCAATACTTTCGTCTCGTTGCGGGACGACATTCTTAGTTACCAGATTTGAAAAAAGCACAATTGGCGAAATTTCGGAAAGTGCTAAGCAGCTTAAGCACGCAAATAGAGAAATAAAAGGTGTAATCTTTAACGGAATAGATCTCAGTGCCTACCGTTATGGGTATGGATCGAAGTATGGTAGATACCGCTATACGACGTACGAATACGCTCCCATTGATGATCGGTAAATATGGTTTAAGTAAACCATATTTGTCTATTTAGAACAGTAGCGATTTTTAGTTTCCGCGAAACCTTTGAAAATGCACGGCATTTATATGTTCTTTGCGGCCAATTTTAAATTGGGATAACTAATGCCGCTTAATTTTGCAACGGATCGCTTCCACTCGATGATTGAATACATTCACATTGGGTAGATCATATCGGAGATAGTGGAATCGTGAAGAGGTTGTCAGAAATACTTAAGTCCTCCTCACTCAAGGGTGTTGCATGGAACCTGTTGGGAATGGGCGCGCCGCTAGTCGTTGGATACTGTAGCACTCCCTATCTTCTGCACGGTTTCGGCGTTGAGCGTTTCGGAATTATTACCCTTATTTGGGCGTTAACTGGATATCTTAGTATTTTTGACCTCGGTTTGGGGCGGGCCGTTACAAACGCGGTTGCCATGCAGCTAAGCCGAGGTACGAATCAAAGCGCAAATACCCACGCCATTGTGGGAATCGCGGCCATCCTTGTGCTTGGAACTCTCATTGCCGTTTTGATGGCGATTGGTGCCTCTACTCTTGCACATGCTGTAGTTAAAGGCGACGAAGCGCTGCTTTCGGAGACCAAATTTTGCATTATGGTTGTCGCGGGAAGTATTCCTTTCGTAATGCTTTCAAATGCCTTGGTTGGAGTTCTTGAGGCGCATCAAAAATTTGACAAAGTTAATGTCGTTCGTCTTTGCCTGGGGTGCTCGAATTTCTTGCTACCTGCATTAGCTGCCATGAATGAGTGGGGCCTTGTGTCTGTTGCAATTCTGATCCTCTGCTCCAGAATCGTGGCCATCGGGGCTTATTATCTACAGTGTCGTTGGCATTGTGAACTGAAGATAAATATCGGCGATTTTAATTTCTCGGTACTTCATAGTCTGTTCAGATTTGGCTCATGGATAGCGGTTTCAAATATTGTGAATCCGCTTATGGCCCAGATTGATAAATTTATTGTCGCCGCAATAATTCCACTGGCAAGTGTCGCTTACTATACTGTGCCCGCGGAAGTAATTGGCCGGCTCTTTGTAATTCCATCGGCTATTACCGCCGTTCTGTTTTCAAAATTCTCCAGGTCCGCATCAAGTAGTAGAGTAACTCAAATCAATCTATTTAATAAGTCGATTGATCTTTCCTTTGTACTAACAGCAATTCCGTCGGCATTGCTGTTCTTTTTAGCCCATCCGATTCTGGATATCTGGCTCGGCGGTAGCTTCGCATCTGGCAGCGCACTCTGCCTCCAATTGTTCAGCGTCGGCTATCTAGCAAACTCCATAGCAAGAGTTCCGTTCACTTATATGCAGGGTGCGGGCCGCCCGGATATCTCTGCCATAATTAACCTATTAGAGATGCCGTTCTACCTCGCTGCTTTTTACGCAGCGGCATCAAATTGGGGGCTTCTCGGCGCGGCTTCAGTTTGGGCACTCCGAACGATAGTCGATCTCATCCTTCTTAGCGTGGCCGCTCGCGAGGTTTCAAAGAGAAATATTCAGCTTAAAAATATATCCGCGACTCTGATATGTATTCTAGCGCTTTTGGCAGCGGTTTTTGTTGGCCTATTAGGTGCCGGCGATTTTTTGGAGCGTGGAGTTAATATTTTCAGCGCGGGAGTCATAATAACAATGCTCTCATCTCGAGTATTTAAAAACGTCCGTCTAGCGACATGAAGAGTATTATCGTAATCTAAAATGCGAATCTTATACGTAAACTCTCTTTATGCTCCAGACTATGGCGGGGGCGCCGAGTATACACTGAAACTATTGGCCGAGAGCGTGAGTTCTGCTGGGCATGAAGTTGCTGTTGCATGCACCGCCAATATTCAGTCATCCCGAAAAGAGATCATAGGTTCAATCGAAGTCCATAGAGTTCCGCCAAATAATAGCTACTGGCAGCATGACCGCAGTACTCGAACCGCGGCCAAAAAAATGTTTTGGCATCTGAAAGATAGCCGAAACAAGAAAATGGTCTCAGAATTTCGGAGAATTGTAAAAGAATTTAGGCCTGATCTGATCAGTTTTCACAATCTTTCGGGCTGGTCTAGAGCCATATGGAAGGTGGCACATGAGGCTGGAATTCCGAGTGTGCAGGTCCTACATGATTACTATCTTCGATGCCTTAAGGCTACTTGTTTTAAAGCTAATATTACTTGTAGAAATCAATGTCTTGAATGCAGCGTGCTGCGATCAGGTGTACCGAAGGAATCTTCAAATCTGTCTGCCGTAGTGGGTATTAGCACTGACATTATCGAGAAATTTAGGGGTTGGGGTTATTTTCGCGGAGTAGAGTGGCGAGTAATCAGTAATGCTAGGGATATATATTCAAGTAGAAGAGGCCGAGATCCCTCTCCGGAAGACGACATCATTTTCGGATATATAGGAACAATCGCTCCATCAAAAGGCGTTGAGGCCCTACTATCGGTATTTGAAAAACTACCGCGTAAAGCACGCTTGCTTGTTGCTGGTGTGGGTGAGGAAGGGTATTTTTCGCTCCTAAAAGAAAAATATCGATCGGATAGAATTTCATTCTTGGGATACTGCAAATCTGCAGAATTCTACTCGAAAGTGGATGTGATTGTAGTTCCGTCGATTTGGGATGAACCTTTAGGCATGGTGGCCGTGGAAGCCTGCGCCAACGGTATTCCGGTTATTGCTTCAAATAGAGGTGGCCTTAAGGATGTAGTTCGACACCAGGAGAATGGACTTGTCTTCGATCCTGAGCGGACTGACTCGATTGAAGATGCACTACAGATGATGGTGGAGGACTTTGATCTCCTGAAGAGGCTGTCTGGTAATGCCAAGAAAAGTGTAGAAAAGTTCTTAAGCCCCGAAAGAATGGCAACTGAATACATCGACATGTATAAGAGCCTGGTGCGATAGCTATGAGTAATTATTATTCACAGGATGATCAGTTGGGTTCCATCGCTGTTGTCATGTCTACGTATAACGGAAAAAAATATATACGACAGCAAATAGAGTCAATTATTCAACAGACGGCTCGAAATGTGGACTTGTTTGTTCGAGATGATGGATCCACGGACGGCACAGTTGAGATACTCGAAGATTATGCGAAAGATAATAAAAATATTCATGTATATCTAGGAAAAAATATAGGTGTTTGCGATAGCTTTCTCGATGTATTGAGTTTCGCGGGTGGGGGCTATGAGTATTATTGCTTTTGCGATCAGGATGACGTCTGGCTTCCAGAGAAGTTGGCTCGCGCAAGGCATATTCTTGGTGCATCACAGGCGACGCCGAATTTATATTTCTCGCGCCAAACACTAGTAGATTCTGATCTTCGAGAAATAGGCAGTTCAAGAGAAATTACGGCTTTTGGTTTTAATTACGCGGTATTTGCTAATGCTGCGGTGGGGTGTACTGTCGTTTTCAACAACACGGCGAGAGACATAATACTTGCGGGGAAGGGGCGTGCAGTAAAATGTCATGATTGGTGGGCTTATCTGTCGGTTGCGGCCACCGGGAAGGTTTTCTATGACGAAGTGGTTTCTATACTCTATCGCCAACACGGCAACAACGTCATTGGTGCTAGTAATACCGTATTGGGATTGGTAAGGAAAAAAGCGCGTGAATTGGCGGGAAATTATCCAGTAGTTACTCCAAAATACCTGATGGGGCGGCTCTTGGAGATTCACGGTAAAAGGATGGATTCTGAAAAAAAAGATTACGTACTGTTTTTGCTCGATAAATCAGGAGCCGCGTTCCCAGATCGAGTTCTCGCATTCAAGTATCTAGCTAAATCGATTCGTTCCGCTAGGAATGGAATTTTTCTGTTCCTTCAGTTTTGTGTTTTTGGCTTGAAATAGACGCGATTGCAATGAATCCAATTTCGATACTAAATCCGGGTAGATTGGCGTTCGCCTTGTTTTCGTTCGCTGTACTCACGACGTTGATCCCTCCGAAAATCTATGAGGCAATTATTCAGGAGCGGAATTTAATGTTCCTGGATGTGGGGACCCTTACACTTCTTGTGCTATGCGGGTTCGGATTTTTTATTGGCTTGAAATTGAATGAAGCAATAAATAGCAACTCTGCATCGAAAGGCTACCGGCAGGTTAGGGCATATCGAATAAATGGAGTTAGGGTCGGAATTTTTGCAATTGTTGTAACATTTCTTTCCGCAGTTCGTGTGTATAAGTTGGTGAGCGAGCTGGGAATGTCCAGTGTAATTGTTATGATTGTATCGCCGCAAGATTACTCGACCACAGCAATCAGAGGAGATTTTCGGGATATCTTCACTGGTTCTAATATGGGGTTCATTTCTTCGCTGGGGGCTGCGACACTTCCGCTGCTCGTGTTTGTTTCCAATTATGCTAGGCGCTCATTTGTTTACGTAGTATTGGCCATTGTATTGTTCTTTTTGAATTCATTCGAGTATGTTTTAGGCCAAACAAGAGGCCATTTGCTTTTTCTTTTGCTTATGTGTTTGATGGTTTTTTTAGTGACTCGCGAGCAGCGTGGGCGGCTTACTTGGTCTCAGATTAGATTGTCGATTTTACTAGCATTAGTTGTTATGGGGGGCGTGTTTGTGGCCTTCTCATTCGCCAGGTCGCAGATTGATTCCTCGTTTTCTCCGTTGACAGGGACTATACAACTTATATTTGGATATTTTGTTGCAAATTTCAACAGAATACCAATTGTAATAAATGGTGATTTCAAATTGCCGTTCGATTTTCCGGGTTTCACGCTTGGTTTTTTGCTAAATATTCCAGGGGCTGGTTCATTTCTGCCGATTAAAGATTCATTGAAGGCGATGGGATTTGGCTGGATTCCTTCGGATAACGAGCTTTGGTATGCCCTATTTGATGGGGTTGCCAGTACCGGTTTGGATCACTCGTATAACTGGTTGACCTCATTCGGTTGTTTTTACTATGACATGGGATGGTTTTCAATCATCGCATTTGTTTTGTATGGACTAATCGCTGCGGCTGCTTGGAGTAGTTTTCGCTCCTATAGGGTTTTTGGGGTAATTGCATACCCATATATCGCGGTCAGTATATTGTGCTGGTTTGGTGCGTTTAACATTTTCCTTTTGAGAATTGAGTTTATTTTTGTCCTTTTGGTCGCTTGGATATCAAAGTTCATGGTGGCGGAGATTTATGATGATCATGCGAGAGTATATGCGTAGAGTCCTCTTTTGTTTGTATTTGATATTGTCGAGACAAGCAATTAGTTCAGAGTTTGTAATGGAGCCAACTTCACTTTCGCCTGAGACTGTTATTTCCTCCGCTCCCGATGCCTGTGCGACGGAGGATAGGAGTACAGAACTGAAAGCAGATATCCCTGATGCACCACTACGACTAATCCGGGATAATGGTGCTAGAGTACTCGGGTTCGCCTCGCATCTAGACAATCGACTCTATGATGGTCTGAGCCCAAGGAATCTTGCGCGGAAGGACTGTAAATCAGTTTTTATCTCCGCTTTGAACCCTGATCCGGGCGCATTGAGGGACCATGAATGGTTAGTGTCTCCATATCGGCTACCAAGTGGAACTATCTATGCCATTATTCATAACGAATACCATGGCGCTCGCTATAACGCCGATTGTCGGAAGCGTGTTCCTTCAAATAGTTCATTGGGGGCTCCAATCTGTACATATGCGAGCCTTACAGCGGCAAAATCGGAGGACGGTGGTAAATCTTTTCAAAGAGTAACCGGTCCACTAGGGGTCATTGCAACCGCGACTGAGCGTTTTAGCAGTGAGTCAAGATGGTTTGGAATTCATGACCCCACGAATATTGTCAGGAGTCAGATTGATGGGTACTACTATTTCTTGGCTACATCGTCAAAATTTCGTGGGATGGATTATGGAGCCTGCGTTTTTCGCTCACGAGATCCGCTAAAGGAGCCTTGGCTTGCCTGGGATGGGGTGGGGTTCAATGTTCGGCTCGACAATCCTTACAACCGGCCAGAGGGCGATGTAGCAAAAACGTGCAAAGTTGTGTTCGGAAGATTCATCAGTTCTATCGTATATCACGAAAAATCTAAGCAGTTTATTGGGGTGGGGATCGAGAAGGAAAGGGGAGTTTATTACAGCGTGTCGAAGGACTTGGTAAACTGGTCCCAAGATCGCATGTTGCTTGGCGCGACGCCAATGTATGCGTGGTCCGCAGGGATGCCATTCCCGTCATTCTACTATTCGTTGATCGATGAGAACTCAAGATCAGAGAACTTTGAGAGTAGCGGTGACAGTCCGTTTTTGTATTTCGTCTTGTGGCGATCAATGGGTGGGGCACTGCGCAATAGGGTTCGAGATGTGGTTCGGTTGCCGCTCCGGATTTCATATTGAAAGGAGTGATATGAGGCTTGCTATTAATGGTCGTTTTTTGCTCAGATCTATTACTGGCGTCGAGCGCTTCGCTACGGAATTGGTTTGGGCGATCGACAGATTGCTAGAAGATCCCAATATTCGGGGCGAAATAGATGTTACCGTGATTGTTCCTAGGGGTGGCGTTGGAGATTTTCCTAAATTCAGGAATATTAGATATCGACATTTTGGTTCGGTGACGGGCTATGTATGGGAACAATTTATCCTTCCCGCGGGCGTGGAGTCGGGTGAGTTGCTGATTAATCTATGCAACATGGCCCCCATTTTTATGCGAAATCAGGTTGTTGTTATTCATGATGCGGCGGTGGTACGAATACCGGAATCGTTTAGTATGCGATTTCGTGTGGTTTACCGTGTGCTGCTGCCGATGGTGGGACGTGTGGCGAGGCATATCCTCACAGTCTCGGAATTTTCAAAAAGAGAAATTTCAGAGTGCTTCTTAATTCCGAAAGAGAAAGTATCGGTTGTATTGCAAGGATGCGATCATATCTCGAAGATTGGCGCCAGCTCCTCGGTGTGTAGGCGATATGGGTTGACGCGCGGCTCTTTTGTTTTGGGATTAAGTAGCTCGGCGAAGCACAAGAATCAAAGAGCAATTATTGGTGCCGCTTCGAAGTTGGGGGAGGCCGGTATTAAGGTAGTCTTAGCCGGTGGGGGTAATAAGAAGGTCTTTGCGTCTGAGGGGAAATCTGATGAGGAGAACGTTATTAGGTTGGGGTACGTTAGTGATTCTGAATTAAAAGCTCTTTATTCAGAGGCACTATGTTTTGTTTTTCCGTCTCTATATGAGGGGTTTGGAATACCTCCGATTGAGGCCATGAGTTGCGGATGTGCAGTTATTGCGGCAGGAGTTGCCGCGATACCCGAGATCTGTGGGGATGCGGCATTGTTTTTTGATCCGCAATCACCAGAGGAGCTGTCTTCCCAGATCATCAAGTTGAGCGAAGATCCAGAACTGGTAGCCTCGTTGAGGGAGCGTGGGCTTGCGCACGCAAATGCCTTCCAATGGGATGTCTCAGTTAGGCGGTTTCTGGCACTCTTGCGCCCGCCCTCTTGCAAATCGAAGGCGGTTGCGGAATCTATAAATTAAGCTATAGAAGAATTCCAGCGTGGACCAATATGGTGCGGGAAGAGGGCGGAGGAATACACTTTTTCTCGGAGGATATTCTGGCCTTTTCCTTCGTCGCAAGCCTCATGGGAATACTTCGGCATGCTTTAAGGAAACGGCCGATTTGTCTTTTTTTGCAAGTAATGGAGCCACGGTCAATGGCCAATCAATATCGATCGTGAGGTCACTCCATAGTATGCTTCGTTCGAACTCTGGAGCATAGTAAGCTGTGGTTTTATATAAAAACTCGGCGGCCTCTGATATTACTAAGAAACCATGCGCAAAGCCTTCCGGCACCCAAAGTTGGCGTTTATTTTCTGCAGATAGGCTTACGCCTACCCATTTACCGAAGTTGGGTGAACTGCGTCTTATGTCCACTGCGACGTCAAATACTTCGCCAACGATAACCCTCACTAGCTTGCCTTGGGGGTGCTGTATCTGATAATGCAACCCGCGCAGCACATTGCGTGCTGATCGGGAGTGATTGTCTTGCACAAATGTACGGTGAGTGCCGTTGGCATCGGCAAACTGGCGCGCGTTAAAGCTTTCGTAGAAGAAGCCCCGATCGTCGCCGAAGACCGTTGGTTCAATAATCAGAACTTCCGGGAGAATAGTGGAGATGACTTTCACGCTCATTTGATCGACTCCGAAATAACTTGCTGTAGATATTGTCCATAAGCATTCTTGGCCAGTGGATTGGCAAGTTCAGCAACTCGCTCGGCATTGATCCAGCGTCTGCGGTACGCAATTTCTTCCGGACATGCCACCATCAGACCCTGGCGCTTCTGTAGAGTGGCGATAAAGCTGGCGGCCTCGAGCAATGAATCATGCGTACCCGTATCCAACCACGCATATCCGCGCCCCATGATCTCCACGTCGAGTTGTGCCATATCCAGATAGCATTTGTTGACGTCGGTAATCTCAAGTTCGCCGCGGGCAGAGGGCTTGATGTCGGCCGCGATGTCACAAACCTGTTGATCGTAGAAGTAAAGGCCGGTTACGGCGTAGTTCGAACGTGGCCTCACCGGTTTCTCTTCGAGCGATAGCGCACGGAAGCTCTCGTCGAATTCCACCACACCATATCGCTCGGGGTCATGCACGTGATACGCGAACACCGTAGCGCCCGCCTGCTGCTCCGCTGCGCGGTCGAGCTGCCGCACAAGATCGTGACCATAGAAGATGTTGTCCCCCAGAATCAGCGTGGACGGATCATTGCCAATAAAGTCGCGGCCAATGATGAAGGCCTGCGCCAACCCGTCCGGCGACGGCTGCACGGCGTACTGCAGGTTGATTCCCCACTTGCTGCCGTCACCCAGCATCTCCACAAAGCGCGGCGTGTCTTCCGGAGTCGAGATGATTAGGATGTCGCGAATTCCCGCGAGCATCAACGTGGAGAGCGGATAGTAGATCATCGGCTTGTCATATACCGGGAGCAGTTGCTTCGATACCGATCGAGTGATGGGGTAAAGCCGGGTGCCAGAGCCGCCGGCAAGTATGATGCCTTTACGCATATTTAGCTCTCGCAGGAGAGGATCTGGTCTAGCAGGATGTGAACACCCTGCTGCCAGTTGGGAAGATGGATATTGAAGGCCCGGCGCAGCTTGCTGGTATCTAGCCTCGAATTGGCTGGGCGGGGGGCCGGCAGCGGATAGGCGGTTGCTGGGATCGCTGCTATGCTTGCAGGGGCGACCTTCAATGGCATGCCCCGATCTTTCGCATACTTCAGCACTTCGGTAGCGTAGCCATGCCAGGTGGTTTCGCCAGCAGCGGCCAGATGATAAATGCCGGAAGGAAACGCACTCTGCTGGCCACCGAACCAGAAACGCCCAAGGATCTGTGCGGTAACATCTGCAATCAGGGCAGCCGTGGTCGGCGCGCCGAACTGGTCCGCGATCACACGCAGGCTATTACGCTCGCGGCCCAGCTTGAGCATCGTCTTGGCGAAATTGCCGCCATGGGCACCCGCCACCCAGCAGGTACGTAGTACCAGTGCCTTGGCGCCGGATGCTGAAATCGCCTGCTCCCCGGCTAGTTTGCTCTTGCCATAGACCGACTGCGGATTGACTGCATCCGATTCGACATATCCGATTACCTTCTTCCCATCGAATACATAGTCGGTCGAATAATGTACCAGCAGGCTGCCAAGCGTCGCGGCCTCTTCCGCCAACACGCTAGGCGCCGTGCCGTTGACCGAAAATGCGGTTTCGGCATCGGTCTCTGCCTTGTCCACCGCCGTGTAAGCAGCTGGATTGACAATCACGTCCGGCCGGTACCGACGAACCAATTGGCGCAAGGCATCTGGATTCGTCAGGTCGCATGTCGACCGGTCCAGCGCGATTACATGACCCAGCGGAGCCAGGCTACGGCGCAGTTCAAAGCCGACTTGGCCGTTGCATCCTGTTAGAAGGAGGGTGGGCAAATCGAGAACCTTATGCGGCATATTGTTTCGCCACCCAATTCCGATATTCTCCGGACATCACATCCTGCACCCAGGCTTGGTTTTCCAGGTACCACTGGACGGTTTTGCGCATACCGCTTTCGAACGTCTCGGCGGGTCTCCAGCCAAGTTCGCGTTCCAGCTTGCGAGCATCAATGGCGTAACGTCGGTCATGGCCCGGACGGTCTTTGACAAAAGTGATCTGGTCCCGGTAGGAGCCCGCAGCCTTCGGGCGCAGGTTATCGAGCAGGTCACACAGGGCGTGCACTACGTCCAGGTTGGTTTTCTCATTCCAGCCACCAACGTTGTACGTTTCGCCCAATTGGCCACGTGCTAACACTTCACGGATGGCCGCACAGTGATCGCCAACATAAAGCCAGTCCCGCACGTTCAGGCCATCACCATAGACAGGCAGTGCCTTGCCAGCCAGCGCGTTGGCGATGGTCAGTGGAATCAGCTTCTCGGGAAAGTGATAGGGACCGTAGTTATTAGAGCAATTTGTCGTGAGAACAGGCAGACCATACGTGTGATGATAAGCGCGGACTAGATGGTCTGATGCCGCCTTAGAAGCCGAATACGGGCTGTTGGGTGCGTAGGACGTAGTCTCGGAGAACTGGGGATCATCGGCTTCCAGTGAGCCGAAAACTTCGTCGGTGGAGACATGCAGGAAGCGAAAGGCAGCCTTGGCTTCGTCATCAAGCACCGTCCAATAGGTGCGCACTGCCTCGAGCAGCGTGAACGTACCGACAATATTGGTCTGGATGAACTCGCTCGGCCCATGGATCGAGCGGTCGACATGGCTCTCCGCGGCAAAGTGCACCACGGCGCGCGGTTTATAGATTTCCAGCAACTGGTCCAGGGCGGCGCGATCGCAGATATCCGTCTGCGAAAAGACATGGCGGCTGTCAGCTTCAAGCGATGCAAGTGTCGTGCGGTTTCCGGCGTAGGTGAGCTTGTCGACGTTGACAACGCTGTCAGCGCCGGACTGGGCAAGCCAGTTCAGCACGAAATTTGCACCGATGAAGCCCGCGCCGCCGGTTACAACGATACTTTTCAAGTATAAACTCCCCATTTGGAACTGCGATAAGGTCAACTACCTATTGACCTGAAAAAAACGTGTATTTTTGCGAGGTGAAGCTATGGAAGTGATTGTATTTATATTTATGGGTGAATATATTTGAATTTTATGTTATAAAATATAAGTATTAAATTTTTATAAATATTTTAAATCGTAGAATAATATTATATTCTCGAATATCGATCTTCGAGCCTGATGATATCGTCTTCTCCAAGATAAGCGCCAGATTGAACTTCAATCAATTCAAGAGGTATTTTTCCAGGATTCTCTAGGCGATGCGTTACTCCCAAAGGAATGTAAGTTGACTGATTCTCTGTAAGCAGAATAACTTGATCGCCGTTGAAAACTCTGGCGGTGCCACGGACAATAATCCAATGCTCTGCACGGTGATGATGCATCTGCAAGCTGAGAAGAGATCCTGGGTTTACAATGATTCGCTTAACTTGAAAACGATCACCTTGATCAATACCCTCATAGGAGCCCCAGGGCCGAAATACCTTGCGGTGAGTTACCGATTCCTGTCGGCCTGAGCGATTTAGTTGCTCAACAATCTTCTTCACGTCCTGTGCCTTGTCGCGGTGGGCGACTAGGACGGCATCGGCAGTTTCGACGATGATCAAATCTTTCACGCCAACAGCCGCAATCATTCGATGCTCGGCTCGTACGTAGGTGTTGGAGACATCCTCTGTCAACACGTCGCCGGACAGAGCGTTCCCATCTGGATCGACCTCGGCAATATCAGCGAGAGCTGTCCATGAGCCAATATCGTTCCAGCCCAGGCCAGCGGCCGCGACCACCACTGCACGCTTAGTCTTCTCCATGACGGCATAGTCGATCGACACACTGGGGCTTGCTGTGAACGCCTCCACATCCAGTCGAAGGAAGTCGGCATCGTGTTTGCTGGCCTCCACAGCCAGTTCTGCCTGGCGCAGGGCCTCCGGTTCATGGCGTCCGAGTTCCTCAAGATATGTGGATGCTTTCATCATGAAAATCCCACTGTTCCAGAGATAACCGCCTTCTTGTATCATGAGTGCGGCAGTAGGTGCGTCCGGCTTTTCTACAAAGCGATCAACTAAATAGACGCCATCACCCGTGGTTGACTCTTCTGCGCTGCGAATATATCCATAACCGGTATGCGGCTCGGTCGGCTCAATTCCGAAGGTAACCAAATAATTATCTCTCGCAATTTCGGCTCCACGGTTAGCGAGACGACTAAAGGCTGCTTCGTTTGAGATAACGTGGTCGGCTGGCAGAACAAACAATATGGCATCAGCTGTTGTTTGCATGGCTATTATGGCGGCCACAGCCACTGCCGGCGCAGTATTGCGACCAACCGGCTCTAGCACAATCGTAGATGAGTGTATGCCGACACTACGGAGTTGCTCTGCAACCAGGAAACGTTGGTCTTCGTTGGTAAGAACAATGGGGGCAACCGTATTGCAAACGCTTTGAAGACGCAGTACCGTTTGCTGCATGAGTGTATGCTCGCCATCAAACTTCAAGTACTGTTTCGGATATCCTCCGCGGGACATCGGCCACAGTCGCGTACCGCTACCACCGCAAAGAATGACGGGATAAATGTTCATTGCCAGCTCTCAGAAAGATAGCTTCGGTTTAAATCTGTAGACCCCAAGATAGGATGCGATTATTACGGCGGGTCCAGTCTTTATGAGGGTCGGATGTGTTTAGCGGGGTGCTTTATCGTGTCATCAGAGATCGCATCATTTGATGCCGTATCGGTGATTTTCCTGACAGGAGGATATATTGGACTATCTAAAGTTCTGTTATTGTGAAGAAAGATATCCCAGCGGCTTTTTACGTATTCATAGAAGGTTTCTCTGAATACCTCTGTTGAGAAAATTTCGGCTCGATTTCTGCAGCTGTGATGGTTGTATTTTTCTTTGTTTTGTTCAAACGCTCTCACTGCTGAACAAATAGCCTCAGGTGTCTGGCTGTCAAACAGGATTCCAGTGGGCGAGTCTCCCCTGGTGACAATTGTCTCCGCTAGGCCACCGCGACCAAAAGCAATCACCGGAGTTCCACAGGCCTGCGCTTCAACCGGGGCTATGCCAAAATCTTCCTCAGCGGCGAAAACAAATGCGCTCGCTGAGCGCATAGACTGCAGCAGAGTTGAAAAAGGTTGATACCCCATTATTTCTATATTGGAGGTGGATTTTTCTTTTATTTTGTTTATGTCAGGACCGGATCCAATAACACGAAGCTTAAGATCTGGCATCCTGGAGAATGCCTCAACAATTAAGTCAATTCGCTTATAAGGAACCAAGCGAGATGCCACTAAGTAGAAGTCCTCTTTATTCGTGCAAATGGAGAATGAATCGACATCGACAGGAGGATAGATGATGTCCGAATTTCTACCATATACTTTTCGTATTCTCTGAGATATGAATCGAGAGTTTGCTACAAAATAGTCCACTCCGTTCGCCGTCCTATGGTCCCATAGGCGGAGTTTGTGAAGAGTGAATTTTGCGAGCCAACCTTTCAATCCGACATCAAGGCCTGACTCCCGAAGGTACTGATGTTGCAGGTCCCATGCGTACCTCATTGGAGAGTGAACGTAGCTTATATGTAATTGTGCTGGCGCAGTAATAACGCCTTTGGCGACAGCATGCGAGCTAGATATTACGATGTCATATTTCGATAGATCGAATTGCTCTATTGCCAATGGCATCAGAGGCAAGTAGGTTCTATATTTTCTTTTTGAGAATGGAAGATTTTGAATGAAGCTGGTATTTACATTTTTTCCGTGGAGGAACTTTCGATCAGTAGGAGGTAGATGGTCGACAATGCTGAAGATGTCCGCCTCGGGGAAGCAGTACAGCATCTGTTCTAGCACACGCTCCGCGCCTCCGTAGACAACTAACCAATCATGGACGATTGCGATTTTCATGGGTAATCTAAATGAGGAGTTGCGTTTTGTGGCAGGCTAGTAGAAAAATGTAAATTTCTGCAATGAAGAAAGAGCCGCTATCAGGCCGTTGTCACCATCGCCTGGCGACCGCGCGCTTGGGGAGATTGACGGCCTCGTCCAATTGCATAGTAGGTGAATTCCAAACAAGCCAGTTCCGTAGGTTCGTACAAATTGCGACCGTCGAATATAATCGGCGTTTTTAAAGTGGCCTTGATCGTGGAAAAATCCGGCGAACGGAAGGACTTCCATTCTGTGACAACAACTAGCGCATCCGCGCCTGCTAGTGCATCTTGCTGGCTTTGGGAAAAATGGACACGCGCGAGCGCGCCAGATTCTGCTAGCAGGTCGATCTGGAGGGACTTCTTGGCTTCTTCCATGGCCACTGGGTCAAAGACTTGAACGCTAGCCCCGCGCGCCAGCAATTCTTTGATCACCACTCGACTAGGCGCAGCGCGCATGTCGTCCGTATTGGGCTTGAAGGCCAGCCCCCAGAGAGCAAAGGTCAGACCGGAGAGATCTTCTCCATAGTGACCAACGATCTTCTGAACCAGGATGTGCTTCTGCTGCTGATTTACCGCCTCGACAGCAGCGAGGATGCGTGGTGTTTGGCCATATTCAGCGGCAGTGCGCTCCAATGCCTGCACGTCTTTCGGGAAGCACGACCCGCCATAGCCAGTGCCGGCATACAGGAAGCTGTAGCCGATGCGAGGGTCTGAACCGATGCCCTGGCGTACCAGTTCGATATCTGCGCCTACCGCATCCGCTAGGTTGGCCAACTCGTTCATGAACGAGATCCGGGTTGCCAGCATGGCGTTGGCGGCATATTTGGTGAATTCCGCCGACGCAATATCCATGTTGAGGAGACGGTCATGATTGCGGGTGAACGGCGCGTACAACGTGCGCATTGCCTCGCGAGCATGGAGGCCGGCGGGACCGGGCTCGGTGCCAATTACAATGCGGTCCGGCCGCATGAAGTCTTCGATGGCGGCGCCTTCCTTCAGGAATTCGGGGTTGGACACCACAGAGAATTCCAATTCGGGAACGCCACGCTCGGCCAGTTGTGCTTCGATCGCCTGGCGGACTTTGGCACCGGTGCCGACCGGCACGGTGGACTTGTCCACCACAATCTTTGGTGTAGTCATGTAGCGGCCGATATTGCGGGCAGCGGCTACCACGTAACGCAGGTCGGCGGAGCCGTCTTCGTCGGGCGGGGTGCCAACGGCGATGAACTGGACATCACCAAACTCAACGCTGGCTTCAATGTCGCTGGTGAACTGGAGGCGGCCAGCGGCGTGGTTGCGCTGGATCAGCTCTTTCAGCCCGGGCTCATAGATGGGTACTTCGCCGGCGTTGAGCATGCTGATCTTTGCAACGTCCAGGTCCAGGCAGAGTACGTCGTTACCGAGTTCGGCCAGGCAGGTCCCGGTGACCAGGCCCACATAGCCGCTACCGATGATTGTGATTTTCATGACTGCGGTTTGAGATATTGAGAATTTAGTGTTTGCTTGGGATGGCGCTTGCTAGCCCGAGCCGGCAGGCCAGGGATAGCAGCGCGATAGCAACGACGGCTGCCAGCAGATCGGTCAGCAAATCCGTCAGGTCCGAGGAGCGGTAGGGAAAGAACGATTGGATGAATTCGTCCAGGCCGCCAAGCAGGGCGATGCCGGCTAGCGTGATCACAGCGCGGTACCGCTTGAATGAGAGGTAAATCGCACCGGCCAGGCAGCCGTAGGCAGCAAAGTGAAGCAGCTTGTCGCCAAATTCCCGGGACATGGCTTGCGCATTGCCGGGGAGGTTGCCTACCAGCAGCATGACGGCGTAGAACACCGCTGCTACCGGTAGCCATAGCGTTGCCTGGGCGGTAAGAATCGACGCGGCAGGCCGCGCCGATGGCGGCGATTCAATACGCATTCTGTCCAGTCCAGCCCTTGAACGCGGTCCAGAAGATGATGCGCAAGTCCATCCAGAACGACCAGTTGCGGATGTAGAAGATGTCGTGCTCAACGCGCTTGGCCATCTTGTCCAGCGTATCGGTCTCGCCGCGGTAGCCGTTGATCTGCGCCCAGCCGGTGATGCCGGGCTTGACGCGGTGGCGGAGCATGTACAGGTCGAGCTGTTCTTTATAGATATTGTTGTGGGCCATGGCGTGCGGGCGGGGGCCTACCACGCTCATCTCGCCTCTGAGCACGTTGATGAACTGGGGCAGCTCGTCCAGGCTGGTGCGGCGCAGGAGGGCGCCGATCGGGGTGATGCGGCTGTCGCCTTTGGTGGCCTGGGTGACCACGCCGTGCTCGTCGTGGGGTTTCATGCTGCGGAACTTGTAGACGTGGATCACGCGGCCGTCCAGGCCCAGGCGTTCTTGCTTGAAGAACACCGGGCCGGGGGAGCTGCGCTTGATCAGCACGGCGATGACCAGGAACAGCGGGGAGAGGGCCGCGAGTACCAGGGCGGCAAAGCTGCGGTCGAATGCTGACTTTACTGCGCCACGCACGCCGAGTGATGGCGGGCGGTTGAGTTCTACCGCGGGCATGCCAAGAAAATCGCCCACCTTGTGGTTGAGCAGGTCAAAGTCCAGCAGGCTGGGGATCCATTTGATGTCGATGAAGTCGTTGCGCAGCGAGTACGCAATGCTCTGCATCTGGCGGGTGGCGCTCATGGGGAGCGTGATCCAGACTTCGTCGATCTTGTGCTGGCGCGCGAAGTCCGCAATCTTGGCGCTGTCTTCCACACGCAGCACACCGGCCGGCGTGGCTTCGACCGGCGATGCGTAGATGCCCCCCACCCTGTAGCCGGTGCGGCGGTTGGCGGTGGCGCGGAGGTACATTTCCTGGCCGGTGCGGCCGTAGCCAACGATCAGTACGTGCTTGGTGTTCACACCGGTGCCGCGGACAAGGCTCAGGAGGGAGCGGCTGGCGATGTGCAGCACCAGCAGGCCAACGATGGACCCGACATACCAATAGGTGGCCCAAAGGCGCGAGAGCGAGTCGGCTTGATGGAGGAGGAAGCAGACCAGGATGCTGATCAGCCAGACCAGGGTCCAGCCGGCCAGCATGCGTGTGAAGAGGGAGAAGGCGCTGCGGCCACGCCAGGAGGCGTACAGGTCGAACGCGGGCAATACGATAAACGCGACGGTGCAGCCGAAATACTGGATGAACTGGTGGATGGGCGCGCTGGGCGTGGCGTCCGTTGCGAAGCGTAATTCGGTTGCCAGGTAGCCGGCAATCCAGATGACAGCTACGTCCAGCAGGCGTGCGGCCAGCGTTAGCTGGTCGTAATGCCTGGCAAACATGTCGCGATAAACTCCCATGATCTTCCCCGAAAGCGTTCGCAATCCCGCCGCACGCTGGTGCGGCCGAACCATTTATCCCCAATTGGTAAAGGCGACGTGCCATTGACTACGTCGGCCCGGCCATGCGCGCTGTCTCAAATGGCATGGCGTTTTTGATCGGACGAAGGAAGTCGGCGCTGGCTGCAGCGTGTGCAGTCGATTCCGTGGCACTTGGGGCGGCTGACCCTGGCGCCCATACGTCGTCCATGCAAGGACGCGTCGCTGGAATATCGTCGCTTCGTTTTAAACAGGCGCTATGGGCGCCGGTTTGCTCGTCTTATCGATGGGGCAGATAGTGCGGCGCAGCGACATCTACCGGTACCCTGCGAGAGAAGGGAACGCGAGGGGATTGTTGGCATCATGGCGCGGGGTTGCTGGCGAGGCCGCGCATTGCGCTCGGGACTTGTGCATGCTGGGGCGGTCTTGGTGCCGATGGATGATGTTGGTGCGTGGATTGTTCAATGACGTATCGAGTTTGTATCAGGATCGATATTTGATTTTTCTGGTGCTTCGGACCTTTGTGTGGGTACTGTATGGGGGAGCTACGGCAGTGCTGGATTTAGCCCAGAGATACATCGACCCACACGAAAGTCGGATGAAGCCTTTTTCTAAAGGCGGGGGATTTTCTCCCTTTGAATTTTCTATCCCCGCTTCAGAGGGGGGATTGCCGGATGAATGCGGATATTAGGTAGGGGAAATGGCTGCGATCTCTCTCGCGCTGTCTTGCAGCTTGCCCCCTTTTGCGGGTGCAGCCGGTTCTTATAGCCGCTGTCCAGCGGCAGCGCCTTCTCGCCCCGCGCCTCATCGCGAAAGCCCGACGGCGGAAGGCTTGCGGGCGAAGGCTGTAAGTGATTTTTTTGACGCTTTTTTGTGTTGGCGGGGGTGGCCGGGCGGCTGGCTGACCCGGCTCAGGCGCTGGCATGCCGGGCTGCCGGTGTGGCTGACGCGCCAATCGGAGCCCGTCACCAGGTCAATCACCGCACCAATTGCCAAAAAGTGAGACGCACGGTCAAGAGGCGCGCGGGTGTGGCTTTAATCTTGGACGCTAGAGACCATTGTCTATAAGGCGTGCGCGAAAGGGGGGATGCTTGGCGACCCCTGCCCCGGAACTCGAAGAGAGGGGGGAACCGACGCAGCCGGGGCAATGCCGGCAGCGATCCGGTGTCTTGACGGGTCAATAGGCGTACGACGGGAATGATGGGGGTGTTGGTGATGGCTGATCTATCTGGTTTGGCTGGTTTGGCTAGTTTGTCTGATATGTCTGGAGCGACGGAGCAGGGCGGGGGCACCCTGAGCCGCGAGCAGCTCGATGCTTACTTTGCTTCCTACGTGGGTATGGAGGGGGGCAGTCCGGCCAGCGCGGTTTGGTTCTGCGACGCCATGCCGACTTCGGATAGCACGCGGCTGCCCGCGCAGCTTGTCCCGGTGCTTGAGGTGCCGGCGTGGGATGCGCAATTCAGGCTGCGCCATCTGCGCGAGATGGCCAAGTGGCAAACGCACCAGCGCATCGCGCGCATCATGGCGGCGGCCCGGGAGATGGTGCTGTTCGGCCGGGACGATAGCGGCGATTGGCAGCGCTACCTTGCGCAATATCTTTACCGGCCGCGCGGATGGGATTTCAAGCTGAGCTTGTTCCCCTTGGCCATCCGTTCTGAGAACGGGTTGCCGTGGACACAACTGCACGGCAACCAGCCGGAGCTGAACCCCAAATCCAAATACCTTGCGCTGTGCCGCAATGGTGCCCGGTTCCGCTTTATCGCCCAGTTGCGCCGGCTCGAGCGGCCCAAGGTGGTGGTTTGCCTTGGCGAGCGCTTCGAGGCGGATTACCTGCAGGCCTTTGGCATGCGGGGCGTGCCATATACCACACACACATTGCAGCCGGCCGATCAGGCGAGGGAGTTGCGCGTTTATGTCAGCGAGGGGACAAACCTGATTATTTGCCCCTCGGTGGCCGGGGCGGCCGGATTAGCGTCCGATGTGCTGCTGAACGCCATGGGGCGTTTTATCAGCCAATGGCTGACCATGGCCGATTTTCAGGTAAGGCCGCACGAGGCGGAGCTTTGCGAGGCGGAGTACTACCCGGCCTGAGATGGCGATGCAGTGGCCGCGGGCGCGCAGCTCAACGCTGTTGCCGATGCAGCCACTGCCGGAAGTCATCGCCTTGCACTGCGAACGCGGCTAGCCTGAATTCGGTGTTCTCGGGGCTGGTGGCATAGGCGCGCAGGTCGCTGGGCGACATGCCCAGGGATCGGCGGAACGCACGGGTGAAGTCCGATGCGCTATTGAAGCCCAGTCCGTAGGCGATATTGCTGATCGGCAAGCTGGGGAACTTCACGAGGTCGGCGGCGGCGGCGCGCAGGCGGCTCTTGCGGATATAGGCCTGCACGCCGCCTTCTTGCTCGAACAATCGATATAAGGTCGGGCGGGAGATTTCCATCCTGGCGAGCAGCTTGCCGGGGGACAGCTCCGCCGCGCCGGGGTCGGCGTCGATCAGCCGGCGTGCCCGGGCCAGCATGGCGCTGCGCGCGGCGGCGCGGGCGCCTTCCTCAAGGCGCGCGCCCTTGCGAAAGGCGGCGGTGAGCAGTTGCACGCTGGCGTGCATGGCCTGGACAGCCGCTTGCGGCGCCATGCCGGGGATCTCGCGGCTCAGCGCCGTCAGGTGCTCCACGGCCAGCCGGGTCAGCGGGGTGTTGGTTTGCACGATGCGCCCGTGCGCGGCCTCGGCGCCGAGAAAGATGGAATCCATCATCGTGCGTGGCACGAAGACCGAGAGCGCGCGCACGGCACCCCGGTGCATGTGGATGGGCTGCCCATGGTCCGTGAGCAGGATGCCGCCGTGTTGCGGCATCGGGTTGTGCCGCATGCCTTCGACCACGCCGGCGCTGCCTTCGACGAACACCTGGAGCGCATAGTGCCGCATGGTGTCCGTGGAGATGCGCGCGACGTTGCGCTCCAGCGTGAGCCCATCGCAGCGGCAGTCGGTGAAGAGCATGTCCTCGACCAGGTAGCGGTCGATGCAGGCCTGGAACGGGGCTGCCAGGGTGTCCCGGGTGAGGTTGACGTCCATCACATGCCCGACGCGCTGGCGCCAGGCGAGGATTTGTCCCACGCTGGTGGCACGGGGCCCGTCGCCGCCTACCTGGAAATGGGTATGCGGCAGACGCGCGTCCGGGGGCGCGGGCTGCGGTTCCGATTGGGTCGGTGCAAGTGCGATGGGAGGCTCGGTCATGGGCGTTGGGCGCACCCGGTGCTGCATAGGACCGGCAAAACGCCGGCGCATCGGCACCACTCTATCGAAAAACCGAGGTTCTTGCAGGCAACGCGTTGTGGCTGTCCCACTTCCATGCCTGTGCTTGCCACGCACATGTTGTGAACACGCCCCGCACATGTCGTGCATATACCGTGCATATGCCGTGCATTCGCCGTGCATTCGCCATTTACCGCCGCCCGATTGTGCGATGCCGCGCAAAGTGTCGTTACCCCGCGTAAGAAGGGAAAGAAGACTGCCGCGAATCCCTCCAAAGGGGGGCGCGTCATGATCAAATCTCACGCAGAATCTTGCACCGCCAAGTGATTGTTTCGCGCAAACGAGATCGGGCTTTTTGGGGCGGTAGCCGGAGCGTCGCGGGATTGACGATATACGTTCCGGCAATCGCTTTCCCAAAGGGAAAAGCACTGATCCAGATTGGTTGTAGGCAGGTCAAATCCGTTGGAGCCAGGCTTTGGTTTTATGCCGGCCGGCATCCGAGACGAAGCAGGTGGGAGGCGCGAAAAGCGCGGGAAGCGCGGGAAGCTCTGCATTCCCCGTCAGCGGGTTGTCTCCATCGTTCTATTAGAGATTTGCCGTTGCATTCGAGGCGTCTCACGGCCCGTCACGTCGTATAGGTAAGTACTGCCTCAGCGCGTGGGCATCTTTAATTCCACCAAGCGGTAGGGGCATGGAAATAGAACAGAAGACAGTATTCTCACGTGAGCAGCTGGACGCGTACTTCGCGTCTTACGTTGGTATGGAAGGGGGAAATCCGGCGGCGGCAGTCTGGTTTTGCGACAGCACACCGCATCCATGGGTCGAGTCGCTGGTAGCGCCGCTGGAGCCGCGCATGCAACCAGGCGCCTGGGACCGCGCGTATCGCGAGCGCCATCGCGAGAGCATGGAGCGCTGGCAGTCGCATCAGAAGATCGCAAGGATCATGGCGGCGGCGCGTGCGCAGACCTTTGCGCGCCCGCAGAGCGAGTGCGACTGGAAGCATTACTTCGATCAGCATCTCTATGCGCCGGGGGGCGCGGAGTTCAAGCTCAGCCTGTTTCCGTTGCCGGCGCACCTGATTGGCCAGACGCCCTGGTCCAAGGCATTTCGCGGACAGCCGGCGCTCGTGCCCAAGCAGCGCTACCTGGATCTGTGCCGGGCTGGCAACCGCTTCCGCTTTATCGAAGGCATTCGCAGGGAGTGGAAGCCCAAGGTGGTGGTGTGCCTGGGCGAGCGGCATTTCTTGGATTTCGTATTGGCGTTCGGGCTTGAGCAAGCCCGGGTGGGGGATTTCATTTTGCAGCCGGCCGATCTGGCCAAGACGCTGCGCGTGCTGGAGCACGATGGCACGACCTGGATCATGTGCCCCGCGCTGGCGGGCGCTTCGGGGCTGACTTCCGATGTATTGCTCGAAGCCATGGGCCGATATGTGGCGCGCTGGCTGGTGCCGGCGGATTTTCCGGTTCTGCACTAGGCGCGAGGTAATGCGAGGCGAGGCGAGGCGACGCGATGCGAGGCAATGCAAGGATACGCGTTAGCCGGCATCGTTTTACGCGTCCTGATAACCGTAGGAACGGCACGCGGCAGCGATGCCGTTGCGACTCTCGCGAGGGTGGGGGTTACGGGCTGACATGCAAGCTTGCGCTTTCCCCCTCCTAGTAGGGGTGACACGGTTGTGGAGATTGTTTATCTAGTGAAGCTGGCAAAGGCAGTAGCGCAGTCTTGTTGTAGTGCTGCCGATTCCGATCGCAAGAGCCAGCCAGGGTATCCATGAGATGCGACGAGCCAGGGCAGCGTAAGGCACCGCATGCGGTGCGCAGCCAAGGCGTGGTCAGGATCCATAGACAACCTAGTGACCCATTGACCTATCGACGTATCGACGCATTAAAGCATTGACGCATTGACGCATTGACAAATCGACGTATCGATTCAGGAGTGAGAAGAGTGCAAACCAATATCAGGAATATCTTTACCCTCGGCATCATGGCTTCCGCGGCAGCGGCACTTGTGGCTTGCGGGGGCGGCTCGGACTCGACGCCGACCCCGACGACGCCATCGGTTACCGTGCAAGGCAAGGCCGTCGACTTCTACCTGTCACAGGCTACGGTGACGTTCCTCGATTGCAGCAACAAGACCACCACGACCAAGGCGAACGGGGACTTCACGTTCCCGGATGGTTGCTCCACCAGCGCACTCAAGGTGACCGGCGGTACCGACATTGGTACCAACCTGCCGTTCACCGGCGTGCTGCAGGCACCGGCAGTGGCCTACAAGGCCGGCCAGACCCCGGTGATCACGCCGCTGACGACGCTGGTTGCGCAGTTGGGCGCAACCCAGGCCGCGGCGCTGGCGACCAAGCTTGGCCTGCAAGGCAAGGACCTCACCACGCTGGACCCGATGCAGGACGCTGCGGTGCTCAAGGCAGCCGTGCTGGTGCAGCAACTGGTGGACCAGGTCGCGAAGACGCTGGCAGGCTTGTCGAAGGCGACGGGCGGCACGTTGACGGCGGAAGCTGCCGCAGCGGCGGCGGCCAGTGCCGTGGCTAGCGCGGTGAACAACGCCACCGGTACCGCTAACCTGGCCAACAGCACGCTGGTCACGTCGGTGATCAACTCGGCGGTGCAGAACGCCAAGGCCGGTTTCCCGGCCAGCGTCCAGGCCAACATTGCCGCGGTGGCGGCCAACGTCGCCGCGCTGGCCGGCCCGGTTGTGGCCACCCAGGTGTCGAACGTGAACACCGCGCTGGGCACGATCGTGCTGGGCACCGACCCCGCTGCCACGCTGGCTGCCTTGCAGCAAAGCGGCTCGGTCAATGCGGTGACCGACAGCGCCAAGTCCACGACGAGCAATGCGCTGGTGGCGGCGGTAACGCCGGCCGCGCTGGCTGACCCGACGCTGACGACCAACCTGGCCGCGCTCGGCGCTGCCGTGTCTACCGGCAACGCCACGGCAATCCAGAACGCGGCAAGCAGCCTAGGCGGCAACGTCAACAGCGGCGCCATCACCGACGTGGTCAACGCCGTCAAGCCGACCGACTTCATCCAGCTGGCCAGCATGACCATCAACGGCCAGCCGTTCACGAACTTTGATGCCGTGACCGTCACGGGCGGCGGTGCCTTGAGCAGCATCACGGTCGCGACCTCGCAAGTCGGCAAGCCGTTTGGCGATGGCGCAGCTGAAGTCCGTGCGGGCCTGAGCTATACGTATAACGGCAACCAGGTCGATGTCATCATCGAAAAGGTTGCGCTCACGTTTAGCAGCGGTGTGCTGACGGCCGCGCAGGTGCCTGCCAACACCACATACTCGTTCCGCGTCGCCACGGGCGGGAGCCTTTCCGCCGAGACGACCCTGACCAACGCGGTCGCGGACAATCTGTACGCCGGCAGCGGTACACTGAGCCTGCCTTTCTCGGTCTTCCTGGCCAAGCTGAAGGGCGCAAGCACGCTGAACGCGGCGCAGCTCGATGCCATTACGCCCAAGTCGCCCAGCACCTTCCCCGTGACGTTCGCGGTGTCTGGCCTGGCCGGCAAGGCGGTGAACGTCGCTACGCTGGTCAGCGGCAGCCCGCAGAAGACGCTGGCGCGGACGGTGCAGACCAAATCCTCCACGGTTAGCGGCAACGGCATCACGACCTCGGTCACGCTGAACCCCTGATCGGTGCGTAGTGAAGCCCTTCCCATGGTCAGGGGAGGGCCTGCCCGGTCATCCGTCATGTGCGCCTTCTGGTGCTTGTGACGGGTGACCGGCTTCTTTTTGTGTGCAGTCGGCCGGACCAAGAACTGGCTGACGCCATGGATGAGGTCCGCTCCCGGCCTCGGAGTCTCCCTATGCTGTTGTATCGCACGCGCCGGCTCCGCCATGCCGGTGCCTTGATGCTGGGTTTGTCGTGCGTCGGCGTTGCCCATGCGGCCCCCGACGATGTGTTTTTGCAGGCCGAGCCCGCTACGGGCGAGTTCACGTCATTTCGCGTGGAGGCCAGCTATGACATGGTCAACAAGACCGTGGACGTCTTTAACCTGCGAGAGGGCCAGGGTGCCGTGCCGGACAATGCCGGCGACTATCGCGGCGGCAAGCTGATGCTGGGCTACAAGTTTTCGCCGAAGTGGTCGGGATCGGCCACGTACTGGCGCCGTGGCATCGACTACGGCCAGGACAACAACCAGATCGATAGCTGGATGCTGGCCTTGCACTATGACCCGCTGGCCGAGCCTGGCGCGCGGGACCGCATCATGCTGCGCTTTTCCCTTTGGGGTGACCGCGCCGGCAGCCTGACCCGCTCATCCGCGCTCAAGGTCAGGAATGCCACGTTCAACAGCGTCACGGTCAACGACGCCAACGACATCCAGGGCCAGGCCGATGTGATTTTTTCTGGCGACCTTACCGAGCGCAACAAGCTCACCGGGTTTATTGGCCTGGGCGTCAGCCGCGTGACAATCGGCAGCATCAATACGCGGCTGCAGCAGGGCGGGTGCAATTTCAATGTGAGCATCGGCTCGGACAATATTGCCAGCGGCAACCTGGCCGCGCCTTGCCGCGTGGGCAACACCAACCTGCAGTCGGCGTCGTTTTCAACGGATGCCAGCCAGTACGGCCTGAACATCAACGATGATTTCAACTACACGGCCGGCTTCCTGAACCTGGGTGGCTCCTGGCGCTGGAAGTACGAGAACTTCAGCGCGCGGCTGGGCTATCAGTTCCAGTACCTGTTGCGCAGCAACGTCGATAGCCGCGCGAGTGCTTACGGCTATTCCCCCATCAAGTCAAACCACACGCTGGGGATGGAGCTGTCGTATGCGGTGGTGAAAAATGTCGAGGTGTTCCTGCGTGGGCAGGCATCGCTGTACAACTTCGTTGGCACGATCCCGTTTCTCTATAACGCCGCTACCGCAGGCAAGCTCGATCGCTACTACGGCTATGGCTCGATCGGTATTCGCTTTTCGGGGTTTTAAGGCAGGGGTTTTAAAGCAGGGATTTTAAAACGGGAATTTCAAAACAGGGATCGGGGCAATGCGGGCTTGGGCGGGGGGCTGCACCTGGATCCAGGTGCGGGACACCCGGGCAAAAAAAAGGAGGTGTAGGCGCAGGGTGCTCCTACACCCCTTGAACAGTTCAGCAAGGGGTCAGTCTTGCTAGAACGGATTGTCTTACGGCTTGTATTACGTCAGTACCCTGCCTTGGTAGGTGGTCCTCCTTCAGAGGGGAACCTGCGTGATGCGTGTGCATGTCGCACCCGGCCGTCCAAATGCCTTCCAGGAGCTTAGATTGCATTACGCGTTTTTCAGTGGCACGGCGTCTCCCGGTACCAGGGTCCCGCATCCGGACGGGGCCAGCGCCGGCACCGACGGTGGCTTCGCCGATCCGGCAGCCGCGCGCCTGGCGGGGCTGCGCCAGAGGATGGCGTGGCCTTCAGGCGGGCCGCAGGACATGGATGCCACCGAACGCGGCCTGGATCACGAGGAATTGCTCTCGCTCACCCGGGGCGACCTCATCGGTGCGATCGAGTTCGGGCATATCTACCCGGTGTTCCAACCGCAGATCAGCGCGCAGCACGGCGGCATCGTCGGGCTGGAGGTGCTGGCGCGCTGGTCCGACAAGGGGCGGCACCATGCCCCGGACAAGTTTGTCGGCAGCATCACCGGCCATGGCGTGGAGACACTGCTGCTGGATCATTTCCTTGGCGCATGCGGCCGGGTGCGCATGCGGTTTCCGCAATACGCAGGCCGGTTCTCCCTGAACGTCAACCCGAGGACCGCGGCGGCGGCCGGCTTCGTCCAGGGATTCGTGCGCGCAAGCATGTCCCATGGGCTGGATATCGCCCGCGTCGTGCTGGAGCTGACCGAGCAGACCCGCATTTCCCGCGGTAGCGAGGCGCGCCTGCTGGAAAACCTCAGCGCGCTTTCCGCCCGCGGCATGGTGATCTCCCAGGACGATTTCGGCTCGGGCTATGCCTCGCTGCAAGCCCTTGGCTTGCTGCCGTTCAAACAGGTCAAGGTGGACAAGATCCTGCTGCACCGCGCACGCCATACCGAGCGCGCCCGGCGGCTGTTCTTTTCCTCGATGGCGCTGGCGCGCTCGCTGGAGTTGCAGACGGTGGCCGAAGGCGTGGAGAGCCCGGACGACGTGGTGCTGGCAAGGTCGCTCGGCGCGGATCTGCTGCAGGGGTATGCCATTTCACCCCCGATGCCCTTCGAGCGGCTCCAGCTTTAGGCGATGCCTGCCCCGGTATGCTCTGGCCTGCGTTTGACTGTCGTTATATACATCGCTATATTGCGGTCACAGGGCATTCTCCCCTCTTTGTTGCCGGCCCGGCTCCACAAGGCATTGCCAGTGAACCAGTCGTTGCTGATCCTAGACGCGTTTTCGCTCGCTCCCGGCGAGCCGGCCTGCCGCGCCCTGGCGGGTGTGCTGGAAAGCGCCAACGCTGCCAGGCTGCCCAGGTTCGCGCAGTGGCTCGGGCTTGCGGAGCCCGAGTTCTGGCAGATGCTGGATCACTGTTTTCCGGGTGCCAGGGCGGCGGGGTGGGCGCCGGAGTCGGCGCCGGTTGATGCCGCCGCGTTGCCTTGCGAGTTTGCTGACCTGGTGCAGATGCTGATCGCATCGGGCGATCCCGCTCGCCCCGCTCGCCCCGAAATGCGCTGGGCCGCCCACGCGCTGGCCAGCGGCTGCTTTGGTGGCTCCCATCTCTGGCACGACATGGGCCTGTCGGGCCGGCATGACGTTTCGCGCTTGCTGCAGGCGTATTTTCCCTCGCTCTACGCGGCCAACACCACGGACATGAAGTGGAAGAAGTTCTTCTACCACGAGCTATGCCGGCGGCTGGACCTGCACCCGTGTCCCGAACCGGCCTGCGCCGGATGCGACAACTACGCTAGCTGTCACGGCACCGAGGCGGTGATCGGCTGGCGCTAGGCAGCCACGCCAGCGGCCTGGCTGACGTAGAATCCGTCGCTTGAAATTCGCCATAAACAGCAAAATCGCTGAGTGTGGGCGAATTCAATCCGACATGAATGGTAATGGCCAGAACCCCCCCTTTCCTGAGCAGCGTCATCCTGCTGGCGGCATTGGCGTTGCCCGGCATCTCCCAGGCCCGCGAATATCGCGGCCCCGGAACGGTCGGTGAAGGCCCATACCGGCATCAGTTCGTGCTGCGCGATGCAGTGACCGGAGCACCGATGCCGCAAGCGCGCTATCGGCTGGCCCTGCCTGAGCACCAGATTGCCGGCATACCGGTTGGCCCGGGGGACAAGGCCAGCGTGGTCTTCGGCATGACCGACCGGCAAGGCCGTACCGTGTCGGTGCGCCTGCCCGAGCGCCATGCGCAGGCGCAATGGATTCTCGACGCCATCGTGGGGGAGGGCGATTTTGGCCGGGCATTCTCCACAACGGGTGGCGCCGATGGCGCGCCGGTGCCGAAGATGACGTATGTGCTGGACGTCGAGGGCAGCTATCTGTTCTGCGGCATGACGAATAGCCGCGGTGGCACGCACTTTGCGCAGAGCCGCCAGGTGCGCACGCTAAGTCTGACGGTGGGCGGTACGGACCTGGGCGCAGCGGATTTTGCCTGGTGCAAGCGGGAGGCGGAGGTGATCGCCGCGCTGCCGGCCGACGTTGCGCCGGCGCTGGTGTTCCGGCAGATGCTCGGCCTTTATGAAGCCGGCAAGGCGGGGCTCGATCCGGATTTCCAGGCTCGTATCCGGAGAAAGCTGCGGGACCTGGCACTGGCGAGCGGGGACAGCCAGCAACTGGTGATCGCGCGCAGCCTTGCGCCGGTGCCCGCGCAGCCGCGCTCGGCACCACCCGGGCAATGAACGCGTCCGAGGCTTGAGCGGCAAGCAGGCCGGCTTTTTGTGTCCCCGGCCTCCGGCTGCTTAGCTCCGGCCGGGGAAGATGCCGTCAGTGCAGATCATGTACGTCAGGCCGTTGGGCGTGACGGACGCAAGATTTGGCAATGCGAACGTGGTCCGTCCGTCGCCGCCGAAGTTAGTCCCCAGCAGCGAGAACAGCGCCGTGTTTTGCGCGATGGGGAGCAGCCGGCCATCGGCCGGCAGGCCTTGCCCGAATGTCGTGGCGGTTAGCCACACGCTGCCTATCGTACATTGGGCGCCGGTGCCGCCGCCTGCCGCGTTTCCGGTGTTTTGTCCCAGATCCGGGTTGGCGGGGCCTGTGGCGCCGGTAGCGCCCGTTGCTCCCGTTGCTCCCGTTGCTCCCGTGGCCCCTGTCGCTCCCGTGGAACCCGTTACGCCTTGCGCACCGGTGGCGCCGGTAGCGCCCGTCGGGCCAGTGACACCCGTGGCGCCTTGGGCGCCGGTGACTCCCGTCGGGCCTTGCATGCCGGTGGCGCCAGTGGCCCCGGTCGCGCCCGTCTGCCCCGTCACGCCCTGCGCACCGGTTGCGCCAGTCGCTCCGGTCGCGCCGGTAGCGCCAGTGGCGCCATTGCTCCCGTCGGCACCCTGCGGACCCTGTGCGCCGGCTGCCCCCGTAGCGCCGGTAGCCCCGGTAGCCCCGGTGGGACCTGCGGCACCCGTGGCGCCGGTCGCGCCCGTTGCCCCTGCCGGGCCCACATCGCCCCGGGCCAGTTCCTGTGCCACCGTGACCAGGGTGGCGTTGTTGGCCTTCAGGCGCACGATCAGCGCTTCGAGCTTGTCGTCATAGGCGTCGCCGGCTTGCGGCTGGAACACCTGGTTGAGCAGGTTCAGCGTGTCCACCGTTACGCCCAGGTTGGCCAGGCGCTGCTTGGTCAAGGCCAGGGCAGTGGGCAGGCGGTTGCTTGCCGCGCCGGCCGAGGTGGCGGAGAACGTGTTGAAGAAGGCTTCGGTGTCGGGGTTTTCGGTGGCGCTGGCCACCACCAGCTCGGTGATCGGCGTGATGTTGGTCACGCCGGGGCCGAGGATCAGCGTGTGCAGCACGCCGTTCGGGCCGGTCACGCGGGCCGCGCACGGCAGCACCAGGCCGGCGGTGGTGACCGACCAGGCGCCGGTGGCCGAGGTGGTGACGGAGGCCGTGCCGGCCACGCATTTCAGTGCCACGGTGGCGTTGGCGATCGGCGCACCGGTGGCGGCAACGCCGGAGATCGAGGCTGCCGGTGCCACCGTGACCGGCGCGTTGCCGGACGATTGCGCGGTGTCGCTGCCGCCGCCGCCGCCGCATGCGTTCAGCAGCGAGGCCGCGGCCATGGACAGATAGAGGGCCCGCAATTTTGTTTGCATCATGATTTCCCGTGATTTCCCAAAAACAGTGATCCGCTTGCACACGTCTCGGTCGATGCCGAGGTGCACTTTTTATACGTATTGAAATGGAACGAAATGGAACGAAATGGAATGGCAGCGCCTGCCGGGCGCAGCGGGGCGTATTTTATCGACGGTTGTCCGCGAGACGGCAAAGTCATTTGCGGTTTCGCCGGCAGACATTGATGCCGTTGCCAAAACCCAACGAAGCCGGCCCAGCGCCGGCCAAGCGCCGGCAGGGCGAAGGCGCAGTGGCGCGCTACAGCATGGCCGAATGCAGATGGTGCGGATCGTCCAGCGTATCCGCCACGATCTGCAGAGATTCCTCGACCTCGTCGCGTTCGCCCGGCCCGCCCAGGCAGATCCGGATCGCATCCGGGGGATTGCCATCGGTGGCGAACGCCGCGCTAGACACCACGCCGATGCCGCGCGAGCGCAGATGCAGCGCCAGCTCGGAAGGACGCCAGCCGCTGTCCGCTGGTATCGGCAGCCAGAGATGGAAGCCTTCCGGGTCGGCATCATATGGCCGCCCCGCCAGCACGTCGCGGGCCAGGAGCTGGCGGGCCACGCACTCGGCGCGGATGGCCTTGAGCATGTCTTCGGCCGTGCCGTCCTTGATCCACGACGTGGCCAGCAGCGTATTGAACGGGCTTGCCATCACGGTGGTGGCGCGCAGCGTGCCGGCCAGCCGCTGGGTCTGGCGCGCGGTGGGGCCGTGGATAAAGGCAATGCGCAATCCGGCGCCAAAGCATTTCGACAGGCCGGTCACGTAGTAGGTGAGTTCCGGCGCGAGCGTGGCCATGGCATCCGGCGTGCGCTGCGGCAGCATGCCGTAGGCATCGTCCTCGATGATCGGCACACTGTAGCGCAGGGCGATATCCGCCAGGATTTCGCGCCGTCCCTGGGGCATGGTCTTGGTGCTGGGGTTCTGCAGCGTGGGATTGCAGTACAGCGCGCTTGGCTTTTGCGTCTTGCAGAGTGTTTCGAAGGCCGGGCCGAGGGGGCCTTCCTCATCGCTGGGCAGGGCCTGCAGCCGCACGCCGAGCTGCGTGGCGATGGCCTTGATGCCGGGGTAGGCCAGCGTATCCAGGCAGATCGTTTGCCCGGGCCGGGCCAGCAGCGACACCAGCGCCACCAGGGCGCTGTGAATCCCCGGGCAGATCAGCACGGTATCCGCGCGG
The DNA here is from genome assembly GCF_058801495.1 of Cupriavidus sp. GW822-FHT03E04. Classification (NCBI taxonomy): domain Bacteria; kingdom Pseudomonadati; phylum Pseudomonadota; class Betaproteobacteria; order Burkholderiales; family Burkholderiaceae; genus Cupriavidus; species Cupriavidus sp. GW822-FHT03E04. Next base: position 1,108 of record NZ_JBXANI010000022.1, on the reverse strand, counting down.
CAGGCGGGCACATAGCGTTTGAGCCAGTCCACCGCTACGGCGCGATCCGCCGGCGTGCCGCCGAAATCCTGGTAGCGCAGCAGGTCGTAGGGATCCGTCGTGCTCATCAGGCGCGCTGCCGACTCGCGCAGCCTCACAGTGAGCGCCGCTGGCTCGGGCGGGTTGTTCATGGTCATTTCGGCGCCGGTGCCCGCGCGCAGCGGCAGGGCCGGCGCGCGCCCGCGCACAAAGGTGCCGCTGCCGGCCTTGGCGTCGATCAGCCCGCGCTTGCGCGCTTCCGCGTAGGCGCGGGCCACGGTGGTGTAGTTGAGCTGCAGCGCTTCGGCCAGGTCGCGCAGCGCCGGCAGGCGGTCGCGCGCTTGCAAGCGGCCGCTTGCCAGGTCTTCCTCGATCAGGTCGGGGATCATCAGGTAAGCGGGTTTGGTGCTCTCGCCGAGGCGTTTGAGCCAGTGGCTGGCAAGTCCGGGCACGGTGGGCTCCTGGCGTTCGCTTGTTCGCGGTTGTCGGATGCGGCTTCAGCTGGGTTAGCTGAGGCCTCAGGCTACCACAATGATCGTTTTTTGCGCTTGAAATGATTGCATTTTTGTTTGCGCAATGATGGTGCGATATGGCGGGACTGCACCGCGCCCGGGCGTGTTTCCCGGCTGGCGTGTTCCACCACAGTGCATGGCGGCAAAAGGCCCGCAGCGGGCCGGTAGCGGCTAGCGCACAAGCGTTTCCCGCACATTTCGCCATCCGGAAAATCAGCGATGCGATCAACGAGCGATTCGCGGCTTGATCGGTCATTGATCGCATGGATGGGCATGGCAGATGGCATGTCCCATGCTCAAGGTTTGGTGTCGGCCCGGCGCCGATCGATCGACAGATCCACCAACCCTATGGAGTGCAACATGCCCGCAGTGAACAAACCGGCCCACAAGAAAGGCGATTTCCTGGTCGACTACGAAGAGAAGGTATTCGAGGACGTCAAGGCAGAACCGGGCGAGAAGGCGCTGGTCACCTTCCACACCGTGGCCTTCGAAGGCTCGATCGGCTTCGTCAACCTGCTGCAGGCCACGCGCCTGCAACGCAAGGGCTTCGAGACCTCCATCCTGCTGTACGGCCCGGG